>CAYLQZ010000031.1:0-19220 GCA_964386055.1 uncultured Candidatus Izemoplasmatales bacterium
CCCCTTAAATCATTTGATTTAAAGGGGATAGATAAACAAATATTTTAGTTTAAATCAAAGACGTGGCGTATCCTCCATTGATTTAAACCCTAAAGGAGCAGCATAAATCACCGTTTCATTTTCTGTATTAAGGGTCAACGCAGCGTTTAAGACATCATCATCAAAAGCACCAATCGCACAAGTTTTTGCGTTGATCGCTTCTGCGGCCAAATAAAGATTTTGACCAATATGGCCCGCATCTAAATGTAAATAACGAAAACTACGCTCTACATACCGATAACTCATCCGGTAAATATCCGCTACCCAAAAGAAACTTACCGAAGCATCAAGAATCATGCTTTGATTTAAGCAGCCTTTTAAAATACTGTCTTTAACATCATGATAGGGCATTAGAAAGACAAGTTCATGGCTTTTTGCATCATATACATAAAGTCCAGATTCTATATCATCCATATGATTAACGAGGAGATATGTTTCAAACGCGTGACGGGCCCCCGCTGAGGGGACGTTACGAAACGTTGCTAAATCCTTTACAACTTTTTTAACGCCTTGAGTTAAATAAAGTGCATAGCTTAAGGCTTCTAAGCTAAGCGGCTTTTTCACATATTTACGGTGTGAACTTCTTGATTCAATCACTTCCTTTAAAGTAACATCAGGACAATCGATTGTATCAATACTTGGCAACATCACCCTTTTTCCTTCATAAGATTTGAAAAGCGCTGGTTTTTCTTTGCCTTTTTGTTGGTCTGTTTCACTAAGTTGATCAGGAGTGCTTTGCTTAAGCATATCTAAAATCTTTTTTACCATAATGTTTCACCTCGAAACAGGGTTTAAATATAGGTTCACTATAACATGGTAGGGCATCATCTTCGCTCTACATTTAAAGCCGTGTCCCTTAAGAGCGTATTGAACCATGTATTTGTATTTTATCCTTACGATAAATCTTGATTTAAAACGTTTGATTCCGTGCTATGATTTATGATTATTTATTCCCACGTTACTTCGTTTACTTCTTCCCATGCACCACTATCTATATCTTCGAAAGGTTTATTAATTAAGGTTTCATCAAAAAAATTAGTAATCATCGTTTTTAACATAGCGGTTAAATATTCAGAATCTAATTCTCCACTAAAACCAATATGTTTTGTTAGAGGAGAATACATGTAAATCATCGCAAAATCATAATGAGTCGTTCCGTCAATTTGATAAAGTAAAGGCCTCAGTTCGCTGTTTTCAATTAATTCGTAAAGTATTGCATTATTAGGCCCTGTTTCCCACATTTCACTTCTTAAGAATAGGGTAGGTATCGATAGTCCGATTTCTATTTCTTCCCCTTCAATAGGTTCAACCCAAGCATCTAATCCGATAATACTATCGATTCTATCATCATTTAATGCGACTTCAACACTGGCACCCCCACCAGTAGAATGCCCTATTAACCCTATAGTTGATACATCAAGTTTATCGTAAAATCTTGAAGCTGTATTTGCGTTTATGTCTTCTAAATAATTAATAGTTGTCGTTATATCGGCTGCGTAGGTCCCAACAAGTTGATTCGCATAATCTAAAAAGGTTGGGGTAGTTTCTCTTTCTGGTAATGCGTCTTTATTAACGTAAACAACCTCGTCGTTAAAAACCGTAGCGACAGAGCCATACGTGTGATCAATCGCAACAACGATGTAGCCACGACTCGCTAACGCTTCAGCATAATCTGTATGAAGGTTTCTAAATCCGCGCCAACCATGTGATAATATGATGAGCGGATAAGTCTGTTCGTCTTCACTAATCGGGGCATTTGAATAAGAGTTAGAAAGTATATCAGCGGTATGATCCAACATAAAGAAAGGAAAGCCCATGTCTTTACTTAATCCCCTTGCAAGTGGTTGGCCATCTTCTAACCATAATGCTTTATCATAGCCTTCAATGGTTTCAGCCGGATACCACACTTGTATTTTAATCCTTCTTATGTCGTTATCTTCTTCACTGTAAAGTTCTTCTCTAGTAAAATCTTCTATAATAAACGATTCGGTTCCAATTAAGTGCGCCCCTGTTGGAGTAGGAATATCATAGACTGGAAAAACCAATTGTGCTATTCCAGAAATAAAAATCAGGATGAAGCCCATGATCAACAAACTACGTCTCATTAGCGCTTTAATCAAGATACCTTTCATAAACTTTAGATGAATCATGACACACAAAATAACAATAGCAATATAAAGCAAGTAGTGTTGCCACCTTACATTCCCAAATAAATTATGGGAAACAAGTATTATACCTACACCAACAAACAAAATAATTATATAGGACTTTTTAATCGCTTTATTATACATGTTAAATCCGAGTAATCCCAACCCTAAAAGTAAAATAATACCCTCTAATATCTGCATGTTTTCCCCCTTCAATCATTGTGCCTTTCTTTAAAATATTGAACGCATACCTTAGACGCTATCTCTTTATAATATAATTATATCATGATTAAAAATATGTAAATAAAATTCACCTAAGCTTTAACAACTAATTCAATATTAACAAATACTTTGAATCTAATCTAACAAAAAATAATGAACATATGTTCATTTAATTGAACAAAATATATAATTTTCATCAATCATGATATTATTATCAACGTGAGAGGTGTGATATAAATGATATTAGAATTTAAAAAATCACGGTTGACTTTATTTATAGGACTGGCAATTGGTATTATTGTAACAGGGTTATTATTCTTATTTACGCAACAAATTTTTGTCATATTATTATTTGTTTTTTTATACCCGTGGATGTTATATCGTTACAGTAAAAAAGCCGCGTTAAGAGCCATTCAGGATTTAGAAAAAATACTACACCGTGATTTAGATGCTAAAAAATATATGGAAACCTATAATCAATTAATAGATAATCCTAAAAGCCGCGATTCACGATGGAATCTAAAAAAATATCATAACGTAATGTTGGCTACATTAGTTTTAAACGATCAAACATTATTTAATCACTACCTAGAAGCCTCTAACCAAAAGTTTGACTCTGTTTATCAAATGCTTCCTGTCTTTAATTATTTAAAAAATACATTGCTTGTAATGAATCGAGCGGTTTTCGAAAACAAGCATTCAACAAAAGCTATGACAGAGAGTTTTGAAACGCTTGATCAACAAGTAAAAACATCAATTTTAAAGAATCCTTATAGTTTTCATAATTGGGTATTAAATATTTTAAATTATAGCAAATCAGAAATAGAAGCATTACCAAACGTTCTTAAAAAATTGACGATGAATGCCTATAATAATAATCCTAAAAAGTTTAAAAATGAAATTTAAGACTTAATAAACGGCTTCATAAAGGCGAAAAACAAATTGTTTTTCGCCTTTTTATTTGCAAAACACATATGTTCATTTATGCACATATGTGCGTATTTTAATTTTTATTAAACAAATTTACAAAACTATTGCTATAATTGCAGTAAAGATTAGTTTCAAAAAAATATTTAGGAGGACACTATGAGTTATTTACTTGATTTTTTCAACAAGTTTTTAGGACAAGCACCATTGTTACTTGGTACCGTTGTATTAATTGGTTACTTACTACTTGGTAGAAAGTGGTACGATGCAGTAGCCGGATTTATCAAAACCTATGTAGGATTTAGAATCTTACAAGTTGGTACTGGAGGATTAGTTGGAACCTTTAGACCGATTATTGAGGCAGTGTATGATCGTTTTGGCGTTTCTGCTTTAGTTATCGATCCCTATTATGGGCAAACCTCGGGAATGCAAGTGTTAGACAGTGTCAACAGTTTACAATATGTTGGATACGTGATGATAATTGCATTCATGTGGAATATTTTGCTTGTAGCTTTCAAAAAGCACACTAAGATCCGTGCATTATTCCTTACGGGTCATATTATGTATCAACAATCAGCTGTATTACTATGGGCTCTTTATTGGGTCATCACCGGAGCAACAGGCGCAGAAGTTGGTTGGGGACTTGTAATCGTAACAGGGTTCTTAATGGGAACTTATTGGTCAGTTGCATCAAACCTTGTTGTTGAAGCGACACAGGATGTTACAGACGGCGCTGGATTCTCAGTTGGGCATCAGCAAATGTTTGGCGCATGGATTGCTTACAAACTTGGTTCTAAAATTGGGAACCGGGAAAAAGATGTTAATGACCTTAATTTACCAGGTTGGTTATCAGTATTAAATGATAATGTTGTTGCAAATGTTGTAATTATGACTTTCTTTGTCGGAACATTAATGGTAATTATTGGTCCAGATAATTTCAATTATGATCAAGACAGATATTATTGGGGAACTTACATTTTTGAAACAACATCATTATTTGCGGTATATATCACTATTATTCTTACAGGGGTTAGAATGTTCGTTGCTGAACTTACAAACTCATTCCAAGGAATCAGTGAAAAATTATTACCAGGTACTGTCCCAGCAGTTGACTGTGCAGTAACATTTGGATTTAGCCCGAACGCACCAGCATATGGATTTATATTTGGTTTCATTGGTCAAATGCTAGCTATCGGATTCTTAATCCTAATTCAATCACCAATCTTAATTATTGCTGGATTCATCGCTTTGTTCTTTGATAATGGTACTTTAGCAGTATTTGCTAATAAAGCAGGTGGACGTCGAGCAGCCGCAATCATTCCGTTCTTCTCAGGAATTATTCAAGTATTAGGATCAGCACTCGCCTTAACCGTATTAGTAGATGCTGGATCTAACGTCATTGGTTGGATGGGTATGTTTGACTGGGCTACATTATGGTCAGGTGTTACCATATTAACTAGTGTATTTGGAATCATTGTCCCAATCATTCTTATTCCACTACTACTTGTTATTCCACAATTACAATATAGAAGACATAAAGAAAATTATTTCACAACTATGATGGACGATACGCTCGCCGATACCGATCCAACAGATCTTAAATAATACTTAATCATACCCCAGGCGAAATCGTCTGGGGTATTTTTTTAGGAGGACACAATGATAGAAGCTGTATTTATTGACTTAGACGGAACATTACTAAATAAAAATCATGAAATATCACAAGCAAATAAAAAAGCATTAAAAGCATTAGAAAAACATAATGTTCTATACTTTATCGCAACGGGAAGACCCGAACAACTCGTAAAAAAAATTGTAGATGATTTAGAATATGACAAACCATGTATCATGTATAACGGCGGTGTCATTGGGCATCCTTTTAAAACAAAGCGCAAATTAAGTCTAGCCTTAAAGAAAGATGTAACAGAAATAATTGTTAATTATTGCCAAAAACACAATCACATGGTTATGCTTTATACACAAAATGCGATTTTTTCTGATAAAAATGAACGGGTTGACTTCTTTGAAAACAAAAACAGAAACTATGAGGGTAAGCATCACGCGATATTTAAACCCTTAAACCAATATCAAGATGAAGAAGTTAATAAAATACTCATTGTCGAACGCGATCAAAGTCGATATAAAACCGTAAAGACATTTATAAAAAAGTTAGATGTGAATAGCGTTCAAAGTCAACAAGGGTTCTTAGATATAAACCCTTTAAACGCATCAAAGGGGAATGCCGCAAAAGAGATAATGAAACTATACGACATAAATCCTACCAATACATTAGCTTTAGGGGATCAAGAAAATGATTTAAGTATGTTAGACGCAGTACACTGTTTTGTTGCAATGGGAAACGCCACCGAAAGTGTAAAATCTAAAGCACATGATGTGACGTTTACTAATAACAATAATGGTGTTGCTTATTGTTTAGATAAATACATTATTAAAGATGAACAAACGTTCAATAAATCATAAAAAGTTTACATATGATTATAATAACGGTACAATATAGTTAGTGAGGTGAGAATATGATAAAAGGGTTTAAGTTATCCGAAGATTTAATTACATTTGAAAAAGGATTTAGTTCCTGGGAAGACGCCATCAAAACATCTTCAAAAGAACTGGTCAAACAAGGGTATATGACCGAAGAATATGTTCAAGCAATGATTGATATTGTAAAGGAACACGGGCCATATATAGTCATTGCACCAAATATTGCCATGCCACATGCCCGGCCTGAAAAGGGAGCCAAAAAAGTTGGCTTCTCTGTTACAGTTACAGAAGAACCTGTTAAATTTCAAGACGATCCTATGTACCATGCAAAACTTTTAGTCACGCTAAGTTGTGTTGACTCAAACACGCATTTAGAAATGATGCAAGCATTAGTTGAAGTATTAGGTGAAGAAGAAAATGTTGAAAAAATTCTTTCAACTAAAAATAAAACCGATATAATAAAATTATTCAATAAGGAGACTTTATAATATGCCAAATATTAAAGATATTACAAGAGATTCATGGATACTTAAAACATTCCCAGAATGGGGAACGTGGTTAAATGAAGAAATCGATGAAGAAGTAGTAGAAAAAGGAAAAGTTGCACTTTGGTGGTTAGGATGCACTGGGATGTGGCTTAAAAGTGACCAACAAACAAACTTACTAGTAGACCTATGGGTAAAAACAGGAAAACAAACTAAGAAAAATAAATTAATGAGAGAACAACATCAACACCAACGCATGATTGGGGTAAAAAAATTACAACCAAACTTACGTGCTGTGCCAGTTGTCATCGATCCCTTCGCAATAAAAAAACTAGATGCTTTAATCTCAACACATGACCACGGGGATCATATTGATGAAAACGTTGCTGCAGCAGTAGTTCAAAACACAAAAGACACTCCTTTTATTGGTCCAAAAGCATGTACCGATTTATGGCGTGAATGGGGCGTCCCAGAAGAAAGACTTATTACCGTTAAACCTGGCGATAAAGTGAAAGTAAAAGACGTCGAAATTGTGGTACTTGAATCATTTGATCGTACAGAATTGGTTACCGCGCCTCCAGGGAAGGTCCTAAAAAATCAACCTGTACAAGAAATGGATCGTTTAGCGGTTAACTATCTATTCAAAACCAATGGTGGAAATGTTTACCATAGTGGAGACTCACATTACTCAAATTACTTCGCTAAACATGGTAATGACCATAAAATTGATGTAGCATTAGGGTCATACGGAGACAATCCAAGAGGAATGACAGATAAAATAAATTCATTAGATATATTGCGGATGGCAGAAAGTTTAAAAACTGATGTTGTTATTCCAATACATCACGATATTTGGACCAACTTCATGGCAGACACAAAAGAAATATTAACTTTATGGAATATGCGTAAAAACAGATTACAGTATAAATTCACACCATTTATTTGGGAAGTAGGCGGAAAATTCATCTATCCAGATGATAGACTACGTATTGAGTATCACCACCCAAGAGGATTCGATGATGCATTTGAAATCGAACCAGACTTACCGTTCAAGGCTTTACTATAAAGAACCTTTAATGAATGAGGAAAGGAGTGTTTTTATGATTAAAGTATTAGCAGCTTGTGGCAATGGAATGGGATCAAGCCAAATTATCAAAATGCGAATTGAACAAGTATTGACTAAGTTAAATCTAAAGTTCAAGGTTGATCATTCCAGCATTGGGGAAGCGAAAAATCAAACAAAAAACTATGATCTTGTTTTAGTATCGCAACAGTTTGTAAAAGATTTTCCAGCATCGAATGAAAAAACAAAAATCGTCGGGCTAGTAAACTTACTGAGTGCTAACGAGATTGAAGAAAAAGTTAGCGAAGCATTAAACTTATAATCAGTGAAGTGGCCATTTTTTGGCCACTTTATTTTTAAAGGAGAATACTATGAAACCAAAACTACAAGTAGCACTAGATAACACAAGTATCGTAGATGCATTAGCATCCGTAAAACAATACGCAGAATCAATTGATGTCATTGAAGTCGGGACTATTTTACACGTCGCAGAAGGCGTTCAACCTGTTCGAATATTACGTGCATTATATCCCGAAAAAATTATTTTAGCAGATATTAAAGGTGCTGATGCCGGTAGCATATTAGCGAAACAATGCTTCAGCGCAGGGGCAACATGGATGACCGCAATTTGTTCTGCGGACATTGAGACAATGAAAGGCATGAAAGAAACCGGTAAAACGTTTGGAAATGATAAAGATGTGCAAATAGAACTTTATGGTGATTGGACGTTTGAACTTGCTCAACAATGGAAAAGTGCCGGACTTGAACAAGTAGTATATCATCGTTCACGTGATGCTGAAGCGGCAGGAAAAAGTTGGAGCGATGAAGATGTAAATAATGTTGCTAAATTAAGTCAAATGGGCTTTAAAGTTACGATAACGGGTGGATTAAAAGTCGAGAATTTGAAACTTTTTAAAGATTATCCGATTTACTGTGTAATTGCTGGTCGCAGTATTCGTGATGCAGAAAATCCACTAGAAGCTGCACAACAATTCAAAGCTGAAATCGATCGCATATGGGGCTAAAAGATAACCGCATTGGACTATATGAAAAAGCGTTGCCCAATGCGATGAATTGGTCATCAAAAATGACAGCAGCCAAACAAGCAGGCTTTGATTTTATTGAAATAAGTGTTGATGAGAGTGATATGCGATTAGATCGTTTAAATTACGCTCCCAAAGCAATTAAAGAATTGAATGCCTTACAACAAGAACTCAACATGCCTATTGTATCAATGTGTTTAAGTGGACACCGTCGCTTTCCTTTTGGAAGTAAAGATGAAGCCAAACGCGATCGGGCTTATGAAATCATGGAAAAAGCACTAAAACTTGCTGTTAAACTCAATATTGGCAATATTCAATTAGCTGGATATGATGTTTATTATGAAACAAGTGATGAAGATACTGTTAAGCGATTTATAGAAGGGTTAAAGTGGTCAGCAAAACGCGCTGAACACTATAGTGTTATGTTATCACTAGAAGTCATGGATACACCTTTTATGGGTACGATTAACAAAGCAGTAAAATACGTTGATTTAGTTAATTCACCTTATTTAAAAGTCTATCCTGACTTAGGCAACTTGACGCAATTTTCAGACAATCCGAGTGAAGAACTCATCACAAACAAACAGCATATTGTTGCAATTCATTTAAAAGATACAAAACCCAATGTATTCAAATGTGTAAATTTCGGATCAGGGACTGTCGCATTTGAACCCCTATTTAAAACGCTAACAAAGATTGAATATGAAGGTCCGTTTTTAGTAGAGATGTGGGCAGACAATACCATAGATGAACCCTTTGAACAAACAGTAAAGCGGATTGAATCCGCAAGAAAATGGTTATTAGAAAGGATGACGAACGCATGTTAGAATCTTTAAAACAATCCGTATATGAAGCAAACTTAGAATTGGTGAAACAAGGGCTCGTTATTTATACTTGGGGAAATGTCTCTGCGTATGATAAAAATACGGGTTATGTTGTTATTAAACCAAGTGGTGTAGACTATGAAACGATGCACGTTAAAGATATGGTTGTTGTTGATTTATCAGGAAATGTCATTGAAGGAGAATTAAATCCTTCTAGTGATACCCCCACCCACTGTGTCCTTTATAAAAAATATCCAGAACTTAAATCCATCGTCCATACCCATTCATCTTGGGCCACCATCTTTTCTCAAGCAAAACGCTCTGTTCCTGTATTAGGAACTACACACTCAGATTATTTCTATGGTGAAATCCCATGTACTCGGCCGTTAAACAATGAAGAAATAAAAGATAACTATGAACATAATACAGGGGTAGTCATAGCTGAAACATTTTCAAATAACGACACCTCTCCTCACGAAATTCCAGGCATACTCGTAGCTGAACACGGCCCTTTTAGTTTTGGAAAAAACCCACAAGATGCAGTCCATAATGCAAAAGTTTTAGAAGAAGTTTCCAAAATGGCGTATTATACAGTAAAATTAAACACAGAAAGTTCATCGATAAATCCTTTTTTACTCGATAAACATTATTTACGCAAACATGGCAAAAACGCCTATTATGGGCAAAAAAGAAAGTAGGAATACCATGAAGTCAAATAGAGATATATTAGTTGAAGTAGCGGTTATGTATTATTTAGAAGGCAAAACTCAATCTGAAATCTCTAAAGAATTATTCATGTCAAGACCTAAGGTATCAAGATTATTACAAAAAGCGCGTGAAGAAGAGATTGTTGATATCAAGATCAACTACGAATCGGAATCCTATTCAAAAATAAAACGCGCAATCACAAAAATCTTTGGGGTTGAGAATGTTGTCGTCGTTAAAACAATGAAAAATGAAGACGATACTATTACAGAACTCGGAAAAGCTGCAGCAAGCAATTTAAAATATCATTTGCACGATGGAATGACCATTGGAATGTCTTGGGGACGGACTGTCAAAAAAACCATTGATGCATTTAAACCTAAAAGTTTTAAAGATATCGAAGTTGTAGAACTTTTTGGTGCAGTGAATTATCGTGATGAGCGTCCTGAGATGCTGAGTATAGGCTATGATTTAAGCAAAAAAGTAAATGGATTATTCTATCCTTTGCCCGCACCAGTATTTATTGATGATGAACAAGTTCGTACCACACTTATTAATAACCCCATGATTAAAAAAACGTTAAAGAAAAGCGATGAATGTGACTTGATTATCACGGGCCTTGGGGTAGTAAACTCAAAATTACCACAAAAATTATGGGATACATATGTCGATGAATATGCTCGAGAAACAATTAGATCTGCTGGTGGAATCGGGTATTTATGTGCGCGTTTCTTTGATAAAAACGGCGATTTTTTGGACCATAAAATTAATGATAACGTAATTGGTATTCAAACCAAAAGTATTCGTAACAATAAGATTTTTTTAGTAGCAGGTGGCGTCATCAAATACAAAGCTATGCATGCATTTTTAAAACGCGGCTATGTCAATACGCTTGTTTCAGATGATGTGACCCTAAAACAAATTCTATCCTATGATAGACATTTAAGGGGCGAATAAAATGGAAAATAAAGCTATTCCAGCAAGTGAAGGCATTTCAATCGCAAAAGTTTTTAAATTTGAAACGATTGATATCAAGCCAGAAAAAACACAAATTAAAGATGTCGAGGCTGCATTAAAGGACTTAAAAAAAGCCATGAAAACCGCAGTTGAAGAAGTTATAGTTATTCGAGACCACACCAAAAAAACCATGGGAGATGAATCAGCAGCTATCTTTGATGCCCATATTCAAATCATTGAAGATCCTGAGATATTTAACGAAGTTAAAACAATGATGGAAACTGAAGCATATAATGCCGCTTACGCTTATGACATCGTTACCAAAAATTATATCTCTTTATTTGAAAGTATGGAAGATAATGCCTATATGCAAGAACGCGCTGCAGATGTTAAAGATGTTTCAAAGCGTGTTTTAGCAAAACTACTTAATATTGATTTACCTAATCCACTGAGTATCGACTCTGATGTTATCGTTGTAGCTCACGACTTAACTCCAAGTGATACCGCTCAACTTAATAAACATTACGTTAAAGGCTTTATCACAGAGATTGGTGGAAAAACATCACATAGTGCTATTATGGCAAGAATGTTAGAAATTCCTGCAATAGTCGGGGCTAAAAAAGTTTTATCTCAAGTCAACCAAGATGATTTAATGATACTCGATGGATTAAACGGAGTTTACTTCACTAATCCAAAAACATCACTACGGGAAGATTATGAACAAAAACACAGTGAATTCTTACAAGAAAAACAACGACTAAAATCCTTAGTTAACGAAAAAAGTGTAACTAAAGATGGACATCAAATTGAGATAGCCGCAAACATTGGTAGTGACGAAGATATCGACTCAGTCTTACAAAATGGTGCTGAAGGGGTTGGGTTATACCGCACAGAATTTCTTTATATGAATTCAAGTTCAATGCCAAGTGAGACAGTTCAATTTGAAGCTTATAAAAAAGTTTTAGACTCTATGCCCAATCAAAAAGTAATCATTCGCACCTTAGATATTGGTGGCGACAAAAAACTAGATTATCTTGAGATGAACGAAGAAATGAATCCCTTCTTAGGCTGTCGCGCTGTTCGATTATGCATGGCAGAAATAGACATATTTAAAACACAATTAAGGGCACTTCTAAAAGCAAGTTATTACGGTAATCTTCATATAATGTTTCCAATGATCGCAACGGTAGATGAGTTAATCGAAGCGAAAAAAATATTAAAAAGTTGTGAAGAGGACCTGATCAAAGAAAACATTCCTATCGGTGATTATAAAGTTGGAATAATGATTGAAATACCATCAACCATCTTTATCGCAAAACATTTAGCTGCTCATTGTGATTTCTTTAGCATCGGAACAAACGATTTAATTCAATATACCTTTGCCGCAGATCGAATGAATGAAACCGTGGCGTACCTTTATCAACCATTTCACCCAAGTATCTTAACGATGATAAAAATGGTGATTGATGCGGCACATGAAGCAGGTATTTGGACTGGAATGTGTGGAGAAATGGCACAAGAATATAAAGCATTGCCAATCTTATTAGGACTAGGATTAGATGAATTTTCAATGAGTCCTTCTAGTATCTTAAAAAGTCGCGAATCAATTCGTTCAATGGAGTTTAAAAAGGCTCAAAAACTAGCCTTAGAAGTTTTAGAACTCAAAGATGAATCCGAAGTATTAAAACGTTTAGAAGAGGATGAAAACCATGGTTAAAAGACGATTTAAAGTAATTGATGAAGCAGGATTACACGCAAGACCAGCATCATTATTAGTTCAAAAAGCAAGTACTTTCAACGAAGATATTAGAATTTTTTACAAAGATAAAGATTTCACGTTAAAGTCAATAATGGTTTTAATGTCATTAGGTATTTCTCAAGATGCCGAGTTCGAAATCGGGGTAGCTAGTGATAACGCTGAAACATTATTAGACTCATTAGAAGAAGTACTTAAAGA
This sequence comes from uncultured Candidatus Izemoplasmatales bacterium, assembly GCA_964386055.1. Taxonomy (GTDB): domain Bacteria; phylum Bacillota_I; class Bacilli_A; order Izemoplasmatales; family Izemoplasmataceae; genus B1SED10-225. The sequence goes on from CAYLQZ010000031.1 coordinate 12,869, forward strand.
ACATAAAATTATAGACTAAATAAATATGATATTTAAACAAACTGCATCCTTTCTATTGGTCATAAATTACGCCAATAAAAAGGATGCAGTTTTTAGATAGGAAAATATAGTGTTAAATTTAGCAGTCTGAGTGTAAAAATTTAGTCTTACGAAAAATTTCGAATTTGCAAAAGGTCACTAAAGTCATAGTGAGCTTTCTTTTATATTATTCAACAAGTACATTCCAATTATCTGGGTCTTTTACATCCCCAATTTGAATACCGGTTAAAAGCGTATAGAGTTTTTGTGTCACAGGTCCCGCCTCTTCTTGAGTAGGAAAAAAGTGGACATTATCTTTATGATCTATACTTTTAATAGGGGTAATCACAGCTGCTGTTCCACACGCTCCAGCTTCTACTAAGTGATCTAAATTATTAATATAAATATCATCAGAAACGATTGTCATCCCAAGCATTTCTTTAGCTATATATTTAAGTGACATGTTGGTAATGCTTTTTAAAATAGAAGGAGAACTTGGAGAAATATAGAGGTTATCTTTAGTAATGCCATAGAAGTTAGCTGCTCCGACTTCTTCTATTTTTGTGTGGGTAGCAGGATCAAGAAATAAACAATCATCATACCCCTTTGTATTGGCAAGATTTTGAGCATACATACTGGCAGCGTAATTGCCCCCAATTTTATACTGACCTGTCCCTAATGGAGCCACACGGTCATACTCAGACACTAATAAATTAACAGGGGTTAAAGAGCCTTTAAATAAAGCCCCTACCGGCGTAACAACAACACCGAAGACATAACTAGGTGAAGGGGTGGGTGCTAAGGTTTCGCCAGCGCCAATCATGTAGGGTCTTATATATAAAGCGCCCCCAGTTCCATAAGGAGGTACATATTTAAGGTTCGCTTTTACGGTTTTAATTATCGCTTGCACAAAATCTTCAACCTCCACTTTAGGCATGAGTAAATAACCACAAGACGATTGAAATCGTTTAGCATTTTCGTAGGGTCTAAAGATTTGAACTTTCCCATCTTTTCTACGAAATGCTTTTAATCCTTCAAAAGCCTCTTGCCCATAATGAAGTACGGTTGCCATTGTAGGAAGCTTTAAGTAATCATCGCTATTCAAACTGCCCTCTTGCCATACACCATTAAGATAATATTGAGTATAATTATAATCGGTTTTAGTATATTGAAATTTAAGTGTTCCCATGTTACCTGCCCCCTTGTAATTGATTAGATTATATCATATCCGCAAGCAAGGGTTTTTTGAAAACGCTTTGGTATTTACTTAATGATGAAAATTTCTACTATTTATGACAGCGCTTAGTGTAAAAAACCAAAGAGACTCTTACTATAATAATAGGCCTATGATGCTTTGAATAACAGTTTAAGTCACAAAAGCTAATGTTGGTGAGTACAAAAAGTAAGGATTTTATTTTTGAGTAACTTCAAGCTGCTTGGGATAATTACTTGACTGTTGAATCGTAATCATAATGCTTTCTTTTGAAAACTTATAGATATGTTTGATTACAATCTCACGATCTCCATTTGATAGAATGATACGTTTATTATTGTATCGGCTATTAACAAACGTGATTGATTTTAACTCGGATATCAACATAGATTCAACTGGTTGAAGAAATCTTTTTATAGTAACCGCTTGTTTGGTCACCACTAAGTAATGTCCTTCTATAACACGAATAATAAAGTATATGATATCCAACACAAATAATATGGTTATCATAAATACTATCAACCAAAAAGCAAAACTTGAAAGAACGCCTCTTGATATAAGCGCGAGAAAAAGAAGCAACACCCACCCTAATGTTGTTACTAAATGTAATTTTTGAAACTTAAGTGTAATCTTTTCATCCATAAGCTCAACTCCTAAAAAAAGCGTTTTAAACTATTTGTTCACCTCTTATTTTAACATAAAAGAAATAGTTGGTTCATGAACCCATTAGATGAGTATATAAACTCTGTTAAAATATTTATTTGCCTTGTTTTAAACTATATTTTCAATTAGTGATATTTTTTGCATTATCAAATTCCCTTTCAAGTGTCTCCATCAGCGTTTGTACACTGATGATTGTCTCAGCTCGATATGCATTGGTTCCTGCAAAAGCAAACCCATTTTTCATACGGCCTTTTCGGCCATTTTCTAGTGCTAAGGAAATACAATAAGGAGCTGATTGTTTGGGACAGGTATGGATACAGTCAAAAGGACAATTCACCGGGTTTTTCTCTCCCAGCGCAACACTTTTTAAGAACGGATTAATAATAGCGCGTCCCGGTAGTCCTACAGGACTTTTAATAATGCCAATGTCACTTTGTTGACAATCAAGATACATCTGTTTAAACGCCGCATCCGCATCACATTCATGCGTAGTCACAAAGCGTGTCCCCATCTGAACCCCATCCGCACCAAGTTCGAACATGCGTGCGATATCAGCACCGGTATAAATGCCACCTGCCGCAATTACTGGGATGGTACGATTTGTTAGCTCTTCAAGTGGTTTGATTCCTTCGACCATTTGTTTCAACAAGGTTTCCAGCGAATATTCAGGGTCATCGATTTGTGAGGGTTTAAACCCTAAATGACCGCCAGCTTTTGGACCTTCAAGCACCAATGCATCTGGTACATCACGATACTTTCCCCACCATTTTTTTATAATTAGCTTCGCCGCCCGTAATGAAGAAACAATGGGCACAAATTTTGTTTTGGATGTAGCAAAACGATATTCTGGTAAATCTAGTGGAAGTCCAGCCCCTACAAACAATACATCAATGTTTTCATCGACAGCTGTTTGAACAAGAGCTTTGAAATTGGTCATTGCTACCATAATATTAACACCGATGATCCCGTTGGTTTTCGCCCGCGTGAGTCCAATCTCTTTTTTCAAAGCATCACGCATAGAATGAAACATATTTTCAGCTTTATCAAACATGCCAAGTCCGGCAGCCGAAATCACCCCAATTCCCCCTGCATTAGCAACCGCAGAAGCTAAAGATGCTTTAGAAATACCAATCCCCATGCCACCTTGGATAATTGGTTTCTTTGCAATAATTCCCCCTATAGATAAGTGTTTATTCATCATTTTTTCACTCCTTATATAGTTTGATATTCAAACATAATTATTCTAACACGCATAGTAATTCTCTGCAATACTTTATCGTATTTTTAAACATAAAAAATTCAACCTACTAAAGATTATGCATTGGTGGGTTGAATTTTTATTTGGCTTATAAGCTTAAATTTTGGATAAGAAAACCCTTAAAGTAGTATTCTGTAATAATGTTCATTTACAGTCTCTACTTTAAGGGAATCATATTATGATTAGTATCGCGCAATATAGGGGGTGGATTTTGATAAGGATAATGAGTTTTAACTATAATTATGGTAACTTCATTACCAAATGCTTATCATCTTTTCTTTAGGTAAATACATTTCATCTTTTTCACTAATTTCATAATAATCTTGGAATTCTGGTAAGTTACTTAACTGCATGTTCGCTCTTAAAATTGATGGTCCATGCACATCAACTTTAAGTAATAATTGACTAAATTCAACAGACGATTTATTACGCCAAACACGGGCCCAGTTTTTAAAGAAATCATCATAATTATGATTGTCATACTTTTTACTCGCCTCAAGCGCAGATCTTAATCCACCACTGTCCGCAATATTTTCTGAAACTGTCAATTCTCCATTACATTTGCCAAACCCAGTCTCAACACCTTCAAACAAAGCAATCATATCTTTAGCTTTTTTATTGAACGCTTCTAAATCAGCTTCAGTCCACCAATTATTAAGGGATCCTGTTTCATCAAACTTAGCCCCATTATTATCAAAAGCATGTGATATTTCATGTGCGATGACTGCCCCAATACCACCAAAATTTTCTGATGGGCTTTGTTTAAGACTGTAATAAGGTTCTTGTAAGATTGCGGCTGGGAAAACAACTTGATTGTTAAATGGACTATAGTAGGCATTTACCATGCTTGCAGGCATACCCCAAATATTTCTATTCGGTTCTTTATTATATTTTTTAAAATTATGAATATTCATAATTTTCGTCATCGCTATTCTCTCTTGAATTAAGTTTGATCCTTGTTCATAGCCTTTAATCTCAAAGGTATCATAATAAGGTGGAAGCTCATCTGGATATCCTACATGAACAGTGATCGTTGAAAGTTTCTTGATTGCTTTTTCTTTCGTTTTTTCATTTAACCACGTATTATCGGCAATACGTTCTTGATAAACGTCAATCATTTCATGAACCATTGTTTTAACGTCTTCTTTTGCAACAGGCCCAAAATAGGTTTCTCCATAATGTAACCCAACCACTTGACCAAATCGATTATAAGCTTGATAAAATGCAAACTTTTCTTTGCTTCTTGGCTCTTTAGTACCGGACAAAGCTCGCATAAATGCTCCACCAGCTATTCTAATATCATCGGTTAAGTCAGCAGCAAATTTGATCGCATTCGAAACAATCATCCATGATTTAATCATCTCAAAGTTAGCATCGCTAATAATTGTATCAAATGCATTTATAAAATCTACATTTGTAATAATCAATTGATCAACGTTTTGTTGCACTAACATTTCTGCATTTTCCATAAGACCAAAGTTTTTTGTTAACTTTTGAACGGCTGTTTTACTTAAAGGATTATACATCTTCACATAGTCAGCTTTTTCAACACTAGATTTCGTAACTGGCACTAAAAGTTCATCAAATGCTAATGCTTCAGTAATTAACTTATCGACTTCTTCTTTTGAAAATCCGTATAACGACAATAACTGTTTAGTAGTTGTCGTGAAAAGACCAATCATTTGCTTTTTTTTAGTCTCATCTTTATAGTAACTCGTATCTGGTAAAAATAAATCTGCAGCACTGAAGTATAAGATTTGATTATTACTGTTCATAAAATCTTGCATAATACTGAACCCAAAAGGCATCTCAATTGATTCTAAGGTAAAATCTTTGAACGCTTTGTCTAAATCTTCTATCCCGTTTAATTGAGTAATCTTATGTAAAATACCCTCAAATGGTTTGGTTCCAAGTTTGTTTCTCTTATCAAAATCTTTCGTCATTTGATACAATTTAATGTATTTCTTTAAATTGTCATTTAACGTTGTTTGATTTTTTTCCCATTTGGACGTTAAGTCCATTAAAGTTTTTTCAATCCCTAAATGTAACTCTAAAAACGCTGAAACAGATGGCTGATCCCCTGGTATTTGCGCTTTTTCTAACCATTCACCATTAACTGCTTCATAAAAATTTGTTTTTATTTGTTCTTTTTTCATACTTTCACCTCGTGAATTATTGTAATATTTGAAGCCACATTAATCACATCATTAGCGTATAACGAAGATTACACGTATTTATTGTAAGATTTATGATACGATTTGTTATTGGTCATTTTGTATAACCAAAATATATTTTTCTTTTTTTAAGTTCGTTTCAATCCATTGAGTCAGTTCTTTTATGAACGTTTGTAATTCCTTTTTATGTTCAAATATTATGTCTTTTTGAGAATACAAATGATTAGGAATAGAAAGAATATGCATCAATTGATCTGGTGTCGATCCCCCATTTAAATCAAGGATAACTTCTTCGAATCCATTCAGTATTCGACGCCAATCATCGTTATTAATTTGATTGATTTTTTTATGATTTCCAAACTCACGATATTTATTCCAAATTATTCCTTTAATGCAATCAAATGCATCACTATCCATAAATACAGATGGTTGTTTCTTTTTTCCTTTACCCACCTGTAGCTGAATATATGGTGTTTCTGTTTCTGGCGCTTCTTGATACAGTTTGAAGTTTAAACCACTCATTATAAGCCTCTTTTCTGTATAATTATTTATAACTATACACACCTTCATTATACTATACTTTGAGAGCTGTAACACTTTTAGTTACAATTTGTTCATGAATTGAAAATCATCACTGTTTACTAAGTATTATAAAACTCCTTGGGTTGTACTAATTAGTTGAGTTGCTAATATTGTTATGGGTAACGCGTGGTTTTACTATTTGATCGAGTCTCCTTTTTTTACTATTTTTAGAGAAATACTTCGATGCTGACTTTGATCTTTTGTTACATTCATATGAAACTCGTTGTCGATATACTTGATTGTCGAATTATTTGTTACCATTTCAGTATGAATGCTCTAAAGCAAAGTAAAAGGTAAGTGGAAATACAATTATAAGATTAACTGTATTATTTTTATAATGTAGGATAGTTATACTTATCAATCGCGCATTATAATAAAAAAATAATCTAGCTATGAGTGAGTGGTAGAGAGACAAAAACCAGTTTTTTAATAGTGCATTGTAAT
>CAYLQZ010000032.1:0-18873 GCA_964386055.1 uncultured Candidatus Izemoplasmatales bacterium
AGAGAACGACTAAATCAAAAAAATGAAAATCCCGGTTAAGGATTTTCATTTTTTATTTTATTCTATAATGATATCTTCTTCTTCAATAATTTCTTTGATTAGTTTAACGTCTCTACGGTACTGTTGGCGTTTATAAGTTGATTGTAGACTAAATAACAACATAATACTCATAAAGAATAAAACAATCGCAAACGGCAATCCACTCATAATAACACCGTATTGCAAGGCTTCTAAAGCTTGTTCGCCCCCAATAACTAATAAAAGCGCTGCTACAAACCCTTCTAAGCCTGCCCAAAATACACGCTGGCGGGGTTTCGTTTCCGTCTTACCACCCGATGTAATTGCATTGACAACTACAGACCCTGAGTCTGAAGAGGTAATAAAGAAAAATGTCACAAGTAATGTCGCAATAAATGATAGTAAAACAGTAATGATGGCGCCCCAGAAAGCATAATCAATGTTGCCAAACATTTCAAACATACCAACTTCTAAGGAGTCGGTCACGATATTGAATAACTCACCGTTCATCGCTTCGTTAACCCCGAATGCGGTCCCACCAAACACGGATAACCAAAAGAAGCTTAAAAGCGAAGGGATAATTAAAACAGCGGTAATTAATTCTCTAATTGTTCTTCCTTTAGAAACGCGGGCAATAAACATCCCTACAAATGGTGACCATGAAATCCACCATGCCCAATAAAATATTGTCCATCCACCTTGCCAATCCCTTTCAGGACCACTCGTTTCTAGACTTAAAAAGAGCGTTGCGCTGAAAAAGTCATTTAAGTAAACCCCTAAAGAACTTGCAAAAAGACGTAAAATATAAAGCGTAGGCCCAAATATAAGGACTAAAATCATAAAAACAGCTGCAATGCGCATGTTCATCTCAGATAAGAAACGAACCCCTTTGTGAATACCTGATATAATTGAAAGCGTCGCAACGGCAGTAATCATGACAATTAAAATCACTTGAACCGTGACGCTATAAGGAACGCCAATTAAGAAATTCAACCCACTATTCATTTGTTGAACCCCTAAGCCTAATGATGTTGCTAATCCAAATAAAGTCGCTAAAACCGCGAGTAAATCAATTACGTCTCCTAATCTACCAAAAACGCGTTCTTTAAAAACTGGGTAGAAAATCGAACGTAATGAAAGCGGAAGCTTCTTGTTATAAGCGAAATAGGAAAGTGACAGTGCCATAATCGCATAAATTGCCCACGGATGTAGGCCCCAATGTAAAAAGGTTGATGCCATAGCGGTAATGTTCGCATTGTCCCCTTGATATATTGGTGGCGTATTCATACTGTGTGATAAAGGTTCGCTCACAGCATAAAACATTAATCCAATTCCCATCCCCGCACTAATTAACATAGAATACCAAGCAAAGTTTGTAAACTCCGGTTTAGTTTTTAATCCACCAATGCGGATTCTACCAAGTTTAGAAAATGCTAAGTATAAGCTTAAAATGATAAAAAAGTTCGTCGCAAATATAAAGACCCAATCAAAATAATTAACCACAAAAAAGGTAATGCTTTCAAATACATCAAACGCAGAAGGGATTCCAACGCTTTCGATATTAGATACTACGGTATAGACCGTTAATAAAAATATTAAAATAATCGCAAAAAGGGAAACAAAAGGATTGAGATCGAATCCCCACTTCTTAAAGTTTCGACTATAAAGTTTTTCTTCAAGCGTTTCGGCTATTATTGTTTCTTCTTTTTTCTTTGGTTTATTAGATTTTGCCATGCTATCACTGCCTTATAAAAGAAATTTTGTTTATCAGAATATATTTTAAAGGGTTCGCTTCATCATTTCAATGATTAATTTAATGATTTAGCTTTTATTTCTCCAGTTTTACCCCTTTTTTTATTAAACACGTTTTAATAACGCAAGTTCATTTAACTTTATCATCTATATTTAAGACTAAATCTAAATATTGCTTACTGTTTCGATTTTCTAGCCGTTTTAACATAAGCGTGCGGTTTTTCTCTAAACATAGCGGAGGATTTTCCCCCATTGACGGGGGAAGACAAGCGTACCCAATTCACCCCAAAATCAAATACCCTCTTTCCTTTTAAATACTAAGGAAGAGGGTATTATTAATATTAAAAACTTGTATAATCTCCTGGATTTTCAATGAAATTTATAATGGTTGCTTTTCTCAAGAAGGTTGTTGGATCATCTTGTTCATAATCTTCATCCTCGAATGCTATACCTGGTTGATTTTCAATTTCGTCTGTTAAGATATTTCTGACAATCATAGAAGATAATATAATGTCTTGATCCGTTTCATCTAAACTAGAGATTCCAGTTATTGTGAAGTCAACGTTTGTGAAGTCTCCAGTTCCTCCTGCGCTTGTTATAAAGGTGTCTGCAGCAATAATGAAATCTTCAATTTCACTTGCGGTAGTCACATCGTCAATCATATTAAACGTATCCAATGTTGCTAAGTCTGGAATTGATAGATTATTATTTGATTCAATCATATTATGAATGGTGACATGCATTGATTCACTCATTAAAATTTCATCCATATTGTCGATTGAATTACTGATGGTAGCCGCATCCATTTCACCCTCAAAATCTGCGCCTAAGAGCTCAAGCGAATTCAATAATGATTCTAGTTCATTTAAATGTATCATTTCAACGGGGAGTCCCTCGGCAACAATACTTACTTTATGAGCTGTTGTAACGATCAGGGTCATTGAGCTATCGGGTAAATCCGTTTCGTCTATAGCATTTGGTAAGATAAGTTCGCTGACAGTAAGTTGAATAGATACACTGTTTAATAGCGTTTCGATATCAACACCATCTAAAATATTTTGAGCACTAAATTCTAATGTTGCAAACTCTTTTAAATCCAATATTTCAAGGGCGTCAAAAATATAATTCAGTTCTTGCAATTCTAAATAGGTATATAAATCATTATCGACATGAATTTTTAGCGTATCGCCTGTTCGATTCACATCTGGAATACTTAATGTATTTGATGGTTCATTTAATAATTTATCGGAAATAGTGGCGTGAATTGCATGCGAATTTAAAAGAATCTCTCTATTATCAAAGAAGGCATCGCTTGGAATTTCATTACCAAAACTATCCAAATCCGCATAATCCATTGCTAAGAATCCATCAATCATCGCTTTAATTTCAGATCTTATAATATATTCATCCGCGCTCACATCTACTCTTAAAAGCGTTTCATCATCAGGTTGATACGTTGGAACAATAACAACATCTGCACCAAGATCAAAAATAGTATTAGAAATTGTCGCATATAAAATCGTACTATTCAAGACTAAATCTTGGTTGGATTCTGTGTCTAAATTATGTAAATTAAATGCGCCATCAAAATCTTCAACATAAAGCGTTGCGGACTGGTCATCTTTTAACACAGTAATAATTCCTAATAAGAACGCATCCAGTTCGCTTTTAAGTAGATATGTCGTGTCGGTCGCTTCTGTAGCTTCTCCCACTGTAAAGACCAACTGGTCTTCAGGTGACGTTTCAGTAAATACATACTCAGGAATACTAATAATATCATCCGTTTGTTGATCAATTACTTGTTGTGAGATTGTTCCATGTAAGATACTTGAACTCAATATGGTTTCACGTTTCTCGTTATCTTCAAGTAACATCAAATCTAAGTTTCCATCAAAGGTTTCGATATTTTCAGTAAGGTCTAAAGCATTTAACCCATCGAACAATGCTCTAAGTTCAGATTCAACTATATATTCATTGCCTTCAACATTTAAACGGAGTTGAACATTGTCAGTCTCGTCAAAATGTGGAATGGCTAAAACACTATCCGCGCTGGTCGCATCAAGTAATTGATGGGAGAGATTCGCATGGATAATAGCTGACGCTAAAAGTGCATCTACGGTAGCTTCATCACTCAATTTATCAATACTAAAGTCGCCATCAAAATTATCAACATCGGTTATTCCAAGTACCTCAAGCGCGTCTAATACTGCATGCAATTCATCTTTAATAATAAAATCATTGGTCTCATTGTTTGAGCCAGAATGAATGACTAATGCAACATCATTCGCTGAATGACTCGGGATGGTTACTAAATCATCATCAAGCTTAATAAGTTGGTCACTTATGGTAGCATGTAAAATTGCACTATCTAAAATGGCATCAATATTTTCATTGATCCGATTTAAACCGAGTGAATCAATATTTTGAAAATCATCAAAAATATCTAAATCTATAAATAGGGTCAGTAAATTCACAAGCTCACTTTTCGCAATATAATCAATTTCGTCGGTTGAGTCATATTCAAGAATGGCGATTGTATTGGTTGCATCAAAGTACGGAACGATAAGAAAAGCCTCATCGCCTTCTGAAAAATCAAGCATCACGTTGGATAAGGACGCATGAATAATTTTGGAATCAAAGATGTCTTCTAATTCATCTTGATCAATGGATTCTAATAAAGACGCATCTAAAGTAACATTATCTATCGATTCAAGATTAAATATTTTAAAGGCATTAATCATATTTTTAAGCTCTACTTCGTTCACGACATTCACAGATTCTTCATTGACATCAATATTCAATGAAATACTATTTGGAACAATAAATTGATCAACGTCTACACTCATCGTATGGACAAGATTTCCTAAGGTCGAAGCGACTATTCTTGACTCCAGTACTGCATCAAAAACATCATCACTTAAATTTAACGCAATATTTAAATCAATCGTATCTATATCCATCTCCGATAAATCAGAGGCTATGATATTAAAAGCTTTTAATATTTTTCTAAGTTCTCCTTCGCTTTCCCCCTCATCTTTCCAAACAATATCATCTGGAACGATTAATCCATCAACATTTAAAAGATCCCCTTCGCCACTTAATGCATTCACCATCGCTGCTTCAAGTAATTTGGAATCTAAAATCATTTCTAAATCAAACGTTACGAGTTTAGAGAAAATTGCGTTAAAATCCTGTTCTTGTAAATCACGAATAGTAATTTCTGTACTAGCAAGTCCACCTAAAATTCTTCCAAATGCTTGAAATTCTACCGCCCAGTCCATCGTTTCAGGAACATCAATAAACATAGTAAAATCTTCACCCATTTGAGCAAGTGCCATATTCATAATCGCAGGCGTTGTAAATACTTCTGTTTCACTAATTGTAGTAAACATGGATTCAATATCATCACCATTGAACGTCGCTGTTTCATAAGATTGGCCTTCATCAAACACACCGGCCGCATTAAGAATTTCGATTGCGCTGCCTGCAATAACCCCGATTTGATTAAGCTCATGACGCCAATCGATGGCATACAGTTCTTCTTCGGTTATCCCCATATCAACGTCCATATAATCTGTTCCCACTTCAATTACAAGTGGCATAATCGCAACTAAAAGATCACTATTAGCTAAGTGTGAAAGGGCCGTTTTTAATTCGTCTCCTTCTAAATCAGAGACATTTTGAGTTTCAAAAAAATCACTTTGCATAAAGACACTGGCTAAATCACTTGCCATTGCAAGTTCGTGTCGGAATCGAATATTATGATCGCGATAATCAATAGAAAATACCATGTCAAATAATCGTAAATTTAGCGGCGTCACTCTCCCGGAATCTGAATCGGTATGGGTAAGACGCATCATAGTAGAAACCACAACATTATCATGATAAGCGTCTGTTACCTCTTTTAGAAATTCAAGTTCTTCTTGCATTTCATCTAATGCTTGATCGGGATCATTATTGGGTTGCATTATAGAAGAATACGCAACTTCATTGGTGGATTCTTCACTATCTAAAAGTTGCACAAAATTCGCAGATACATCCATAACGCCACCAAGTAAAATAATCGTTACAAAAACACTCATTAATCCACTGGCGCCACCGACTACCATTGCCGGTAAACGTTTTTTAGATTTATGTTTATTTTCTTTTTTAGTACGGAAAAAGATCATTCGTATAATAAAAGTAATCAAACGATAAATAAAATTAAGGATTGTAAAATAAAAAATAGTATAAACGATTTTCACTACAAATAAAGATAACGAAGTCGCAAATTCTAAAAAGTTTTCATTTTGAAGGGTGGTTCCTAAAGTATCACCCAGTGCCATCTCTGTAAATATAGGCAACGCTTCACTTAATGTAGTAATCCCTCCAAAACTGGAATCAATCCCCATTAACCCCGCCGCTAAAAAAGGCATTGGCAAAGTCCATATTACATTAACCATTATATTTAACGTTACAAAAAATATTACATAAAAAATAAACTTTGTCACAAAACTATAAGTGGTTTTTCTAAACCCTCTTAAAAACCCAATCCCCATTCCAAGGATAATAACACCAAAGAAAAACAAATTGAAATATAATGTGAAGTCTTGGTTTTCAATCATTGAACATTCTCCTATCCTATTTAAACATCCAAAATATAATATCTTTATTATACATCTACCTTATCTAATCACACATTCATATGCAAAATATGATAAAGATTAAAGAGATAGCTGAAGCCTATGCAACAACTATCTGTCTAATTTGTATATTTATTATTTTATATTTTAATTATAAATCTTATAGAATTAATTCGCAACTACTTTATCTTCTGTATAATATTTTTCTTGTAATATATTTAGAACGATATTTTCACAATGATCACCAATTCTTTCGATATTTGATAAAATATCGACAAACAATTCTTCATCATTTCCGTTATTATTATGGTGAGTCCGTTTAACAAACCGTCTTCGCATGGTTCTTACCAAATCATCAATTTGATCTTCTAATGCCAAAACCTTTTTCGCTTTTACTTTATCAGATTCTTTAAATGCTTCATACATCGTATTGATAATATCCGTTGTTGTTGCATATAACGTTTTTAAATCTCCTAACGCTTCTTCACTTAAGGTTAGTTTATTTTCATAACGATATTCAAAGAAATCAAATAAGTTCTGAGCGTGGTCAGCAATTCTTTCAAAGTCTCTAATCGTATCGACATAAGATGACTGTGTATGCGCTAAAGTTTGGTTTAAATCATCTTGGGAAATCATAACCAAATAGTCATGCGTTTTTTGATCTAATGTATCGACAATCTCTTCTAGGCTTCTACCGCTTTCTAATAATTTACGATTGTTTTCAAACGAATACCGTATACTTTTTTGAAACATACTTCTTACGATATCGCCCATAGACAAAATTACCTTTTTTGAAGCTTCTAATGCTAAAGGTGGACTATCGTGTACTAATCTTTCTTGTAATGAATCAACGTTTACTAAATCGTCTGTATCTTCACCAGGAATCATACGTTTTGAAAAAGCGACTAAATGTTTAATAAAGAAATACATGACAAAGGTATTTAAAACATTAAAGAAAATATGGGCAAAACTAATCGTCATCGCTTCAGGTCTGCCCCCTAAAAAGATATCTTGAAGCCACTGAATGAAAAACGTGTATGGGATTATTAATAGTAAAAACAAAATAGATCCAAATACATTAAATATAATGTGAATCAACGCGGTTCGTTTTGCAGATACTGAAGCTCCAATAGACGCAATAAATGCCGTAATTGTTGTTCCGATGTTACTTCCAAGGACGATGGAAATCGCAGCGACTAACGGTAAGGTACCGGTAGTATAAAGCGATTGTAATATCCCAATTACCCCTGTTGATGACTGCAATATAAAGGTGAATACGGTTCCGATTAGTACCCCAAGCACAGGATAATCCGATGCTGATATGAAGACATTACTAAACACATCATACGCTAAAAACTGCTTAAGGGTCTCCCCCATGAGATCCAAGCCATAAAATATCAATCCAAATCCTAAGAGTGCACCGCCGAGACGTTTATAGCGGTTTACTTTAAAGAAAAAAGCTAACATTGAGCCAATCCCAATCATAGGGAGACTAATCGCAGAAATATTTAAACCAATTAAGAAACTGGTGACGGTTGTTCCGATATTGGCCCCTAAAATTATTCCTACAGCTTGAGGCAATGTCATCAGACCCGCACGAACTAATGAAATTGTTAGAGCGGTTGTTCCAGATGATGTTTGTAAAATAACGGTAATTAACACACCCATAAATATCCCTTTTAGTGGGGTGTTGGTTGTTTTTTCAATAACCCGTTTTAATTTGTTTCCGGCAAGTAATTTCAAAGACTCCCCAGTTAAATTAATACCATAAAGAAACATCCCAAACCCACCTATAATGAAAAAGATGGTTTCTACCCAATTAATCGTTGTTAAAATCATCATTATCATGACCTCCTGTGAATGGTTTGTGCATTTTTAATGTCTATTGAAAAACAATAAAGTCTCACTACTGTATGATAAATTTCAAGCTTTATTGTTGAGTTTTATTATCCAAAATTACTGATATGTTGCCTAAAAAACCAATATATAATAGTGAAAGTTCTGTAAGTCACAAAACAAAAGTCTCTAATAAAACCCCGGTCTAAAAGAAACGGATTTATTTAGAGACTTCTTATTTTTTAACAATAATTCATATAAAGAACTTAGTGAATATAACCCCAAAAACATCAGCACTATGAAAAAAAGATTATCTTGAAACAAAATTAGTGACGAAAAGACTTCCCATAAAAAAGGAAAGTATAATAAATGAACTAAGCTGTAAACTATTAACGCTATCCATAAAGTCATCGTCACTTTATTCATCTATTCATCAAGCTCCAATTTTGCATAATCTAAGGCAATTTGAGCCGCAACTTTAGCATTGTGATAAACCAACGCTAAATTGGCTTCTAAACTTCTACCTTTTGTGCTTAGTTGAATTTCATTTAATAAAAACGGCGTAATATCTTTCCCTGAAATCTTATTGTTTTCTGCCTTTTTTAAGGCAATTTGAATAACATTATCGATGTAAGCTTTATCCATACTGTGAGAAGTAGGAATCGGATTTGCTACTACCATTCCACTAGTAAAGCCAAGTTGATTATATTGTACAACCATCATTTTTGCAACCTCTAAAGCATCATTTACTCGGTAAGGAAGTTTCAATCCACTTTCTCTTGTATAAAACGCAGGGAGTTCATCGGTTTTATATCCAACTACTAAAACCCCTTTTGTCTCCAAGTATTCAAGCGTATTTTCTAAATCTAAAATACTTTTAGCCCCTGCACAAACTACCGTTACATCTGTAGTAGCAAGTTCTTCTAAATCTCTAGAAATATCTAACACTTCATTGATCCCACGATGCACGCCACCAATGCCACCGGTTGCAAATACTTTTATGCCTGCCATTTTAGCAAACATCATTGTCGCACTCACCGTTGTGGCTCCATGTTTTTTATTAGCAAGCGCATAAGGAATATCTCTTTTTGAAAGCTTCATTACATCGCTTGCTTGCGCTAATGTTTCTAATTCTGAATCCTCTAACCCAACTTTGATGACGCCATCTAACACCGCAATCGTGGCTGGTAGGGCACCATTATCTTTTATAATAGACTCTACTTTTTTAGCCATTTCTAAGTTTTGAGGATAAGGCATGCCATGCGATATAATGGTTGATTCTAAAGCCACAACAGGCTTCCCCTCATTAAGTGCTTTTTTTATATCATCTTTAATGTCTAACAAATTATTCATTTAATCGCTCCATTTCGGCCAATAATAACGTTTCAGTTAGTGATTGGTTAACTGCATTTAAGGATTTTAAGGTGATTTTACTCATACTTAGTGCAGTTTTTAATATCGGATGGTGATTTATTAAAGCGTATATACACCCTGCTAAAAAGCTGTCGCCTGCGCCACTCGTGTTGACAACCTCATCGGTTGGATAATGGTCATGGATAATACCCAAAGTAGAGCCATAAAAAGCGCCCCGCTCACCTAATGTTAATAATACATGATTAATGCCTTTGTCATGTAGTGTCATTGAAGCGTGCTTCAATTCATTGAAAGATTGATAATCTTTATCTAATAAAGCATTTGCTTCTAAGGCATTCATTTTCATCATAAAGATATTGTGAAGATAAGGTTTGAATTTTATAACTTTTTGCGCTGAAATCCCATCCACTATAATCGGTATATTTTTATACACGTTAAAAATATACTCAATTAAGGACTCATTTAAGTTTCCTTCTATCACTAAATAATCACTGTCTTTTATTTTATCATGATATGGTTTAATTTTATCAATGTTGAGAGCGTTTTCTAAAGAATTCATATCATTAAACCCCATATAAAGATCGTGATGCTGATCTAAAATCATGACATATTGAGAAGTTTTATCACATGGAATACTGATTGTGGTGCAAGAAGTGTCATTCAAATGCTTGATTAAATGTTGCCCTTTATCTTTAAATGAAAGTGCTGTAATAAACGTTGTATCTATGTTTAAACGTGAAAGGGTTTCTGCTATATTTCTACCGACACCGCCAAATGATTCTTCCATATTAGATGGCAAGGAATCCCCTTTAATTAAAGGATGTTTGCTGGTAATTGTATAATCTATATTGGCGCCTCCAATAATGGTGATTTTTTTCATATATCATGAATGATAATAAAATCAAAAAAGATTTCATTATACTCTCCTTTCTTTTTGGAGTATGAGTTTTCTTAAATCGGCAATAGACTAATTATGAAAAACAACAATATTGTTTCCACAATAAAGAAAAATATGGGATCTAAATCAAAAATCCAGTACACGATTAACACTAAAACAAAAATTGTACAAAGAAACGTTATAAAGACTTTTTCAGATTTGTCCAAAATTATCACTCATTTCTTTTATCATCTATACTAATGAAGCATTAAAAGATACCTGATGATATAAAAAGACACCCTTTAATTTCATTAATAAGTTCATCGTCATTTAAGAAAAACCACACGACCAATGATTAGTGCCAAGGTTAACGCTAAGCCATTATCATAAAAAGTTAAGGTATATGTTCCTTATAAAGCGATGAATATTTAGATTATCTGTTTAGACAATTTTATAAAGGCTTATCATTTTAATTTTATCATGAAACGTTTCTAACTACAGAATTTTTTATAAAAAAGACACCCCTTACACTTTATAGTATAGTTGATGTCATGGTTTAAATATGGCGTCATACGATTCGAGGTTATATCCGATTAAAGCTTTGTCATTGGTTAATAATATTGGTCTTTTAATGAGCATGCCATGGGCACTTAAAAGCGTGAGTTTTTCATCTGTGTTCATTGATGCTTTTTTATTTTTAAGGTCAAATTCACGATAAAGTTTTCCACTTGTATTAAATAGTTTATTAACGGATTCGCCACTTAATTTTATAATGGTTTGTAATGTTGTTTTTGAAGGGGGATTTTTAACAATATCGGTATGAATAAATTCAATATTGTTTGTTTCTAAATACTTTACTGCTTTTTTAGACGTTGAACAGTTAGGATAATATATAAGGTCTATCATCGGGATATCCTTTCTTGTATAAATTGTTTTAAGGCTTTTTCAAATGTCGCATTTTGTGAAGCAAGCCGTTTTTTATTGCCTTTTATTCTCCCTTTACTTTGACGAACTTTTTGAGCTAAGTGTCTTTGAGAGAGTAACGTTTCAATATTGTTTTCAGTAAAAAACCAGCCATCTTGATGCATTGCATAGGCATTTTTACTTAAAGCAAGTGAAGCGAGCCCGTAATCTTGGGTGATAATTAAGTCATGTTGTTTTGCCATCGATATGATTTTATAATCAGCAGAGTCTTGTGATTGATCCACTTGAATAATGGTTCCGTAAGGTTCATCAATCATATGATTCACATTGCTGATAATGATCAGTGGAATAGAAAATGCTTCTGCAACTTTGACGACTTCTTTTCTCACTGGTGAGCCATCCGCATCAAGTAATATTTTCATGATTGTGTCACCAATTTTGCTTTTCCTTTTAAAGTTTTAGACTCTAATAATAAAAACACGAGGCCAATACTTCCCGTTACGACATCCGCTACAAAAAATGTCCACCAAATTCCAAGGGTTCCATACATATTGGTCAAGATTAGTGCGGCTGGAACAAATACTAAAAACCGTCTGGAAAGTGCCAAAAAGAAGGCCCTTGAAGGGAAGCCCATTGATTGATAAATACTCGATGCAATCACTTGAAAACTAACAAACGAAAAGCCAAGCGCAACAATTCTAAACGCTTGCGCGCCTTGAGTAATGAAAAATTCGGATTGTTCCGGTGAAAAAAGCATAAATAAATATTCCGCAAACAACATCACCAATACTAATACAACGGTAAAGTATATAAATAATAGTTGTGTTGCAAATTTAATCACACTGTGCAGCCTACTAAAAAACTCAGCGCCATAATTAAATCCAACAATCGGTACCATCCCTTGGACCAATCCAAATCCTGGCATTAATGAAAAACGAATCAATCTATTTATAACACCATAAATCGCTATATAAACCGCCGCTTCTGCTGGGTCTGAATAAAAGTTGATTAAGTTATTAACAATAATAATTAAAAAGCCACCCATCGCCGTTCTCACAAACGACGGCAACCCCACCTTAAATATTTCAAACACCATTTTAAAATCAATATGATGAATGGTTGGTAAGTGAATACGGAGTGCACTTTCAGGTTTAAGCGCAACTGAAAAGATATAAATGAACGCAGCTGACTTCCCAATTAAAGTCGCCCATGCAGCCCCAGCAACCCCAAGGCCTAAGCCCCATTCAAATATAAAAATTGGATCCAAAATAATATTCACTACGGCCCCAATTATAAGCGAAATCATCGCTTGGCGTGGTCTCCCCTCAGCCCTTACTAAATTATTCATAACCACCGACATAGAAAAAGGGATTAATGCAAATACTAAAATAGTTAAATAGCTTTTTGCATAGTCCATATTGACCGCTGTGGCACCAAATAACCTTAATAATGGCTCCATAAAAATTAAGGTTAAAGTCCCGATAATAATCGCAACGATTAAGTTTACAATTAACGCATTATTCACGCTTCTACGCATAACTTCTTTGTCATCGCGTCCATACGCTCTTGAAAATACCGATGAACTTCCAATCCCAATCATGATTCCAATCGCTAAGACAATCATATGGATAGGATATGCAATCGATAAAGCTCCTATCGCAATTTCCCCAACCCCACGTGCTACAAAAAACGTATCTACAAGATTGTATAACGCATTAAAAGCCATCGCGGCAGTTGCCGGAATGGCCAGTTTAATTAAGAGTTTTTTTACGTCCATGTTGCCTAACATTTGACTGCGTTCTGATTCATTCATTGTCTTCACCCAAATTTATTATAACATTTTGTCATAATTTGTTAAGTCGTCTGCTCGATTGTTTTTTAAAAATATTTTACCTGAATTCAGCATAAAAAACCCCGGAATTTTCCGGGGTAATATACTATGCGTTTTGGTGCACAACAACCTGTGGAAATGGAATTTCAATATTATATTCATTTAAATATTGTACTAAATCATGACGGATTTTACGTTCAATCATCCAATGATTTCCATTGGTGGTTTTAGCCATGATTCTCATATTAATAGATGAATCTGCTAACTCGGTAACCCCTAAATAAGAAGGAACTTCCACAATTTCTTCATACGTTTCATTTAGCTGTTCAACGAACGCAGGCATGATTTCCGTTATTTTTGAAAGGTCAGTATCATAGGCAACTCCAAAATCAACTAATGCAATTGTGTTGTTTCTAGACCAATTTATTGTAGAAGCCACATTGCCATTATTTACAATCATTTCTGAGCCCATGAAGTTTCTTAAGGTAGTCGTTCTTAAATTCATATGCACCACAGACCCTCTAAATCCACCAATTTCAACCGTTTCTCCAATATTATACGCGTTATCAACAATGATAAAAAACCCTGATATCACATCGCGTACTAAGTTTTGAGCCCCAAACCCAATCGCAAGGCCTAAAATCCCAGCTGTTGCTAAAATTGGAGTAATATCAAATCCTAGTTCCGTTATGATTAATAAAATAATAATAAACCATACCACAAACTTAAAGGCCGCAAACGTTAATGCACTTAACGTAATACTTCTAGATCCTTTTTTCCGTTTTTTAAAATACCGATTAATACTTCGTTTTCCAGCTTGTAGGATTATCTTCGCTATAATAAGCCAAACCAGAATCACTACTAAAGTAATTAAAATAGTTGCAATTTCTGTTCTTAAACTAAGTTGTTCAATTAAAAAGTCATTCATAAGCGTTCTTAATGCATTCATTTTTCCTCATCCTTTTTTATGTATATATGCTATTTTACATGGTTTTAGCGTTTAAACCAAGTATAAAACAACGAAAAATCATTCGTATCTAAATCTTTTAAATTAAACGTTGATTTTCCTGCAGCGCTTAATACATTTAATTCAACAGTGAATAATTTACGGAACTTTTGAAAAATAGTTCTATTGAGTCCCATGCTTTGGACATGCGGTTTTAAGGCATAAAAAGTCTTACGATTTAGTAATCGTGTTCTTAATATCATCATGTTATGATGAACATAATATCCACCATCTTTAAACCGAAAATATCCTATAACACTCAAAGGGAACACAAACATTAGAGCCCATAAGAAATATAGCGAAATGCTTAATAAAGGAATAACAAATAACAAGACTGCGTTTGAACGGATTAAGTACCTTCTTAATGCTCTTTTTGGAAGTTTATTAAACGTTTTATCTATCGCGTAATCAGGGGTGTAAGTTTGAATAAATGATTGAATCCATGTTTTATGAATGACTGGCATTAACGAAATACGAAATGAATCTTCATATTTAGACCCGCCCGCTATTTCAGCTTCAATGGTTGCTAAGTTAAAGGGTTGTCTTAAAATCCCTTCTTGAATAATTAAGGCTTGGATTCTTTCAAGTTTAATGCTAAACGTTTTTTGTACAATAAGACCGCGACTAATATAAAGCCGCTCATCATCTTTATGCAGCGTGAAAAACGCAAAGCGTATAATGAAACGGACAATAGAAATAACCCACGCAACGATAAAGACAATGCTTCCTACAGTTAGTATAACCACAAACGACGACGCAATTAATGAATCAATAATCCAATCAATTGCTTGCTCAGGCAAGAATACAAAGCCTTGAGACACAATAACGCCTAAAAACCCAAAGATGATTCCTACGCTTCCTGATGTCACGCCTGCAAGCAATAATTGTTTAACATTTAATGTTACGGTTTCATCTTTTTCTTTAAGAGGCTCATCATTTGGTAATGCGTCGCCTTTTAAAGTGTTCGTTATATCTATTGCTTGAGCTTTACTCAATGCTCTAATATTAAACTCCGGTTCTTGAGCACTCGCAGCGGTTTCTATATTCAATGTTACTAAATTAAATAGTCTTAATAAAATCCCAGCTTCTGTATTAATTGATTGAATTCGTTCTTTTTTAATGGTTCGGTTTTTTTTAATAAAGATGCCTTGTTTTATAATCAATGCTTGATCGCTATACATATATTTAAAAAATATCCAACGAAATAACCCATAGACAATCATAAAGAGTAAAAGGATACTCATAAAGATAATATACCCACGAGATAAGCCGAATGCTTCTCTTGTAGAAAGTTGTACGATAAAGGATAGTGCTATGGGAACCAATAAACTTTTTAGTTCGTCTAAAAATCCAGTGATAATGACAATAGGGTGTTGACGCTTCATCTTAGACATCTTCTTCACTCACTTGTGCAAGCTTTGATATTTGTTTTCGAAGCGTAACGGCCGTCTCATATTGAAGGGCTGGAATTTTGTGGGTTGTCCCGGCTGTTGAAACACTTAAAGTCGCCAAATTAAACAATCTCATAATAGGACCATGTTCGGTATCTACATGTTGAATTCTTTGCATTGGAATCAGACTTCTTTTTATGACAAAAATTCCATATTGAATATCAATCTCTTCATCTTTAATTTCATAACCCCAATAAATCATTCTTATTGGTGGGATAATAATTATTTGTAAAAACGCAATAAATACTGATACGCCAACAAGGATAAATCCTATAAACATAGGGGCTTCAAAAACAAAGTATCGAGCTATAAAAAACGCAATACTTATTAAGATAAAAATAAAAAATGTTATTAATCCGTTAATTTGCCAGACTTTTTTCGCGTTTGGATCTAATGTTTCTTTTGGTCTATCGATACGCATAATAGTGCCTCCTAAAATGTAAGTTCAGTCTCCACAACTTTTCTAGTGAACAAGAAATTAATAATCCTTCGTTAATAGAAACTGAAACAGTATATTTATGATATCATAATATTATATTACATTATATGGAGGATTGCTATGTATTTAGAATTACAAAGAGATTTTGTTATATGGCTCCAAGGATTTTCAAATGCGTTTACAGATTTATTTTTTAATATGATAAGTTTTTTTGGAGAACCAGAATTTTATATATTACTTATAGGATTCTTTTATTGGGTTTTTAATAAAAAGGCAGGCGAATTTATTGGGGTTACATTGGGGATTACTACCAGTATTAACAATATCTTAAAAGGGTTTTTTAATATGGCCAGACCTTTTGAAACCTATCCAAATGACATTGAAAATTTTAGAGAGTATACTGCAACAGGTAGTGCTTTTCCAAGTGGACATGTCCAAAATTCTACTTCGGTTTTCTTTGGGGTAGCGAGTTACTTCAATAAGAAATATTTATGGGGTTTAGCGGGGATCATGCTTGTTTTAATGTCGGTATCTAGAATGTTTTTAGGCGTACACTATATCCAAGATACCATTGCAGGTGGATTAGTTGGAATCTTAGTTGTTTTTATGACGTTTTCTATCTTTCAAAGCGTCCATGATAACGAAGCGCTATTGCACAAGCTATATTTGATAGGGATCCTTATATTACTCCCTTTTATGTTTATCACAGATGTTAATGATTTCTTTAGAGGCTATGGTATATATATTGGCATTGTTTTAGGCGTTATGTATGAAAAGAAATATGTCAATTTTACTATGGATATCGTTTTTTGGAAGAAAATTCTACGCTATATTTTAGGAGTAATATCAATGATGATTGTGATGGTTTTATTAGGAGAACTATTTGAATTACTTGGGTATGAAGAAGGCAGTTTTGGCAAGAATTTCTTTGATTTCGTTCGCTTCTTTTTTGTAGCGTTTGTGGGACTTGGCGTTTACCCTAAGATATTTACAAAACTCAATTTTTAAGATTTCTAATTGTTTTTCATAATAATCACTGTTATAATTAATAAGGGCTAATGAAGCTCCCATGAATTAATGGGAGCTTCTTTTTTATTATATTTAGGATGGTGTAAATATGAATTCTACAAAGTTTATTTTTGTTACAGGTGGCGTGGTTAGTTCGTTAGGGAAAGGAATTACATCCGCATCACTAGGACGTATTTTGAAAAATCGTGGGTTAAAAGTTTACATGCAAAAATTTGACCCGTATATAAATGTCGATCCTGGAACAATGTCTCCGCATCAACATGGAGAAGTTTTTGTAACCAAAGATGGGGCAGAAACTGATTTAGATATTGGACATTATGAACGCTTTATTGACGAAGAACTTAACCGGTTTGCGAATATTACAACCGGTAAAATATACCAAGAGGTCATTGAGAAAGAAAGACGGGGCGATTATTTAGGCGCAACGATTCAAGTGATCCCACATATTACGGATGCGATTAAAGATAAATTAATTGAAGCCGCCAAATCTAGCAAAGCTGATATTATTATTACAGAAATCGGGGGAACTGTTGGAGATATTGAAAGTCTACCGTTTTTAGATACCATTAGGCAATGTCGCAATTTTTTCGGTAGACAAAATACTTTTTATTTACACACCACTTTAGTTCCTTATTTAGAAGCGGCAAAAGAATTAAAAACAAAACCTACTCAGCATAGTGTTAAAGAATTAAAAAGTTTGGGTATAGAACCTGATGCGCTTGTTTTAAGAAGTTCTCATAGCATCACTCAAGAAATGAAAGATAAAATCGCATTGTTTTGTAATGTAAAATCTGACTCTGTTATTGAAGCTTTAGACGAAAAAATTATTTATGAAGCTGCCAATAATCTAAAACGTCAAAAGCTAGATGACATAATTGTTAATCACTTTGGGTTTAATGTTCAAGAAGCCGATATGAGTGAGTGGCAAGCTTTAATTGACACCGTTCAAGCCTTGAATTCTCACTTAACCATTGGACTTGTGGGAAAATATACTGGGCTTAAAGATGCTTACTTAAGCGTAACTGAAGCGTTGGTGCATGGCGGGTATGCTGTTGGGGTTCATGTTGATATTAAATGGATTGACGCAGAAAGCTTAGAAACGGATAGCTTGAATGATCAGTTAAAAGACTTAAATGGAATCATCGTTCCTGGTGGGTTTGGAGAACGCGGCAGTGAAGGTAAAATACATGCTATTCAATATGCTAGGGAAAATCATATACCTTTCTTAGGTATTTGCTATGGAATGCATTTAGCTTCGATTGAGTTCGCTCGAAACATCATTGGCTATAAAGATGCCTCAAGTACTGAAATAAATTCAATGACGGAACATCCAGTCATCCATTTATTAGAAGAACAAAATACAATCACCCACAAAGGTGGATCGATGCGATTAGGTAATTATCCATGTAAAGTTGAAGCTAATTCATTAGCGCATTCAATTTATCATCAAAATTATATTATTGAAAGACATAGACATCGTTATGAATTCAACAATGACTATCGAACTATATTCGAGGAAAACGGAATGGTTTTCAGCGGTCTATATGAAGAAAAAAACTTAGTTGAAATGTTAGAGATTAAAAAACATCCGTTTTTCATTGCCTCGCAATTTCATCCTGAGTTTAAAAGTAGACCAACAAGAGCACACCCTTTATTTAAAGCGTTTATTGCGGCCGCACAAAAAAACACAGATTAATAAAATCTGTGTTTTTTT
>CAYLQZ010000033.1:0-17259 GCA_964386055.1 uncultured Candidatus Izemoplasmatales bacterium
TCTTAATTAAGATGTTTGTTGGTGTTTAATCCCACACTTTTCACCAACCGTCAGAGAAAAAAAAAAAAAAAAAAAAAAAAAAAAAATGGAGCGGGTGAAGGGGATCGAACCCTCGATTCCACCATGGCAAGGTGGTGTTTTACCACTAAACTACACCCGCTTATATTTTTTTAGCTGAATAATGGAGCGGGTGATGGGAATCGAACCCACACAGTCAGCTTGGAAGGCTGAGGTTCTACCATTAAACTACACCCGCTTCTTATGTTCAGCGTTAGTATAATATCACGTTTTGAATTCATATGTCAAGCATGATTATTGATTTTCATTATTTTTGTTTACTTTCTTAATTGCTCTTAATTTGGCGCTATGAGACCGGTTATTTTCTGCTAATTCTTGGCTGCTTGGAATGATAACTTTACGGTGTAATAATTCATAATCAGGACTCGTTGTAGGCATGGTCGGGATTTCTTTAGGATGATCAACCGTTGCTGCATCTTTAAAAGCGCGCTTCACAATGCGGTCTTCTAATGAGTGAAACGTGATCACACATAGTCTCCCGTCTGGATTAAGCATACTAAGGGCTTTTTTAAGCGTCCGTTTTAAAACGCCAAGTTCATCGTTAACCGCAATTCTCAATGCTTGAAATGTCTTTTTAGCAGGGTGACCTTTTTTAGCCAAAACTTTTTTAGGAATTGAATCTCTTATAATATCAACTAACTGATGAGTTGTTTCAAGCGGGGATTTTTCACGATATCTAATAATATTGCGCGCAATGTTTGGCGCAAACTTTTCTTCGCCATACTCAAATAAAATACGTCTAATTGCTTTTTCTGAATAAGTATTGAGCAATGTTTTAGCATCTAACTCATTGGAAAGATCCATCCGCATATCAAGCGGGGCATCTTTACGATAGGTAAACCCTCTACTCTCATCATCAAAATGAAAGGAAGAAACCCCTAAGTCTAACAATATGCCGTCAACAGAGATGACATTTCTTTTCTCAAGATTTTCTTTCATAAACTCAAAATTTTCTTTAATAACAACAAAGTTTTCTTTGTAAGGTGCAAGTTTCTTCTTCGTGCGTTCAATGGCTTCTATATCTTGATCAAATCCGTATAAAAATCCTGTTGAAAGCTGTTTTAAGATGGCTTCACTATGAGAGCCACCACCAAGGGTGCCATCAATGTAGATGCCATCTGATTTAATATTTAAATATTTCAAACATTCATCGAGCATAACTGGTATATGGGCCATCCAAATCACATCCTTTTAGATAAAAGAAAAACGCTTTTAAAAAGCGCTTCTTTTGAGATACTTATTCATCAGCATCTTCGGTTGATTCAACTTTAGATACAACTTCACGTCCGTTGTAATGTCCGCATTCTTTACATACGCGGTGAGAAAGCTTCATTTCTCCACAGTTATCGCATACTACCATTCCTGGTACTGCTAACTTAAAGTGCGTACGGCGTTTGCGTTTTCTTTGTTTGGACGTTCTACGCTTTGGTACTGCCATGAGTTGGCCTCCTAACTTTTGTAGTCCTTGAGTTTTTCAAACTTCGGGTTAATGGGAGAATCCTCTTTATGCTTTGTTTCATCCTCAAATGTCATATCTTTCGCATCTGGATGAATAACGCGCATGGGTTTTTCCAAATATATATTAGACCACATAATTGGCAATAAGTCAATGGTTAACCCATCAATTTGTCGAAATTCATCATCAATATCTTCAGAGAAAGTCTCACTCACCCTAAAATCTAAGGGAAGGGCTACTGGTTTCAAACTTCTGGAACACGCTACTGTGAGCGTCGTCTTAATATGGATATCAAAATGATAGAAGGCATCTTCTTCTATATAAAAAGTCCCTTCGACATTAACCGTGTCTACGTCTAAAATATCTTCATCTTTTGGAATAAATTCTTTTAGATCTAAAGTTGCGGAAAACGTATTATCCTGATGGACTTTTTTCTTTAATTGTGCTATTGTCCATTTCATATATATACCACCTTTATAGACTGTGAAAATTATACGTGTAATTTCCTTTAAAGTCAAATATAAGGTATAATATTTTATGTGCAATAAGGATGTGAGTTTTATGAAGATTGTTGGGATTATTGTTGAATATAATCCACTCCATAACGGGCACATTTTTCACATCAATGAAAGTGTGAAAAAAAGCGGTGCTGATTTATTGATTGCTGTCATGAGTGGAAACGTGGTACAACGTGGTGAATTTTCAAGTTTTGATAAGTTCACTAAAACAAAATGGGCGTTAAATGCGGGCATTGATCTGGTTATTGAGCTTCCAGGATTATATACCCTACAAAACGCTGATATTTTCGCGTATACTGCCGTAGCTTTATTAGACAAAGCTGGAGTGAATGAAATTTATTTTGGTAGTGAACACGGCGCTATCCACCCTTTAAAAACAGCGGCTGAAATTATGCGCACGCCATTATACAATGAAAAAATTAAAGCCTACTTAAACCTCGGGTATTCCTACCCTAGTAGTGCTGATCAAGCGCTTTATGATTTAACCCATAATACTATCCATAAAAACCCTAATGATATCTTAGGTATCCAATATATCAACGCAGCGTGGAATATAAATAGCACTATTCGTTTAGACGTCATTAAACGAAGTGAAAGCGGCTATTATGATGCCTACGACGATGATAAAACCATCCAAAGTGCAACTGCATTAAGACAAAGATTGATTAATCAAAAATCTATTAAGTCCGCCGTTCCGAGTTTTGTAAGTCAAGATACAGCCAAATTTTTTGATCACGCTCAAGTCTTCCCTTACATTAAATACGCACTCACCACGCATAGAAAAGAAACCCTTAAAGAAGTATTTGGAGTTGATGAAGGAATTGAAACGCACCTGTTAAAAAACTATAAGGCTGACACCTTTAGTGATTTAATGAATCAACTTTCTACAAAACGTTATACTCACGCTAAACTAAAACGGATTTTAATGCATATGGTGTTGCGTTCAACCAAGGATAATCTCCCAAGTTTTGACGTTCCTTATTTAAGAATTTTAGGTATGAATGAAGCTGGACAAAAACATTTAAACTCATTAAAACATACAATAGACATTCCGTTGATCACAAAAATTAAAAGAACCAAACATGCTTTGCTTGAAATGGAACTTCAAATATCAAAATTATATAGCGTTTTAAGCGGAAACGACGTCTATAACGAAGAATTTAACCCTGTCATTATTTTATAGTCCATTTCGATTGTAAGAATACTTATAATAGCCTATAATACACTTTGGGTGATAATATGAATGAAAAAGATACAATAAAAAAATCATTAAGTGAAGTGGTTGATCCATCGACTGAAAAATCATTAGGTGAATCGAGTGCCATTCGCTATATTGGAATCGAAGAAGACGACGATAAAAAAACGATTGTTTTAATTGTTGGCATTGGACAAGATGACGATAAAACCAAACAAAAAGTCAAAAGAAGCATTGCCAAAATATTAAAAATCGACTTAGGATACCAAGGGGTAAAAGTCGAGTTTGAACCATTAAAGAAAAAAGACAGTATTTTAGACGACGATAAAAAAATAAAATATATCGGAATCGCCAGTGGAAAAGGCGGCGTTGGAAAATCAACAGTTGCGGCGAACTTAGCCGTTGCGATGAGAAGAATTGGAAAAAAAGTTGGAATTATTGATGCCGATATCTACGGGTCTTCTATTCCAACCATCATGGATATGGAAATTACATCTCCCAAAGCGGACGATGATGAAAAAATTATTCCCTTTAAATCACACGATATTGAACTTATCAGCACTGAATTTTTCTTAAAAAAAGACCAGCCATTAATGTGGCGCGGTCCGATGTTAGGAAAAATGTTAAACCATTTCTTTTATGATGTGAAATGGGCGAACGATACCGAGTACATTATTGTTGACTTACCACCTGGTACAGGCGATGTCGCAATGGATATTCAAAAGCTAATCCCTGAGTGTAAAATGTTAATTGTCACTACTCCACATCCTAGTGCATCACACATAGCGGTTAAAGCAGGATTTGCGGCACGTGAATTAAAACATAATGTATTAGGCGTTATTGAAAATATGTCTTATTTAAACCATGGTGGAGACACACTCACGATCTTTGGAAAAGGTGGTGGTGATACCGTTGCCAACCGTTTAAACAGCGATGTCATCTCAAGAATTCCAATTGGCCAACCTGAGAGTGGTCATCATTCAATCTTTGAGATGGGTGAAGAGATTGGAGTCGCTTATTTAGGACTTGCCAATCAATTATTAAAAGAAGATTAATCTTAAAAAGCTACTTCGGTAGCTTTTTTCTTTTATCCTTTAGTTATGGTATAATTAAGTATAATATAAGCTATTTATTCACCGGAGGGAAACCACTATGATCATTCATTTAATACGTCACGGACAAACCGATTGGAATGTCAAATCACTTTATCAAGGAACTCAAGATATCCCCTTAAATAATACGGGAACCTTACAAACAAAAACCCTTGCAAAACGATTAAGTAATACGCCAATTATAAGCCTATACTCTAGTCCACTTTCAAGAGCAAACAAAACCGCTGAACATATTAACCACCACCATAATTTAGAGATTGTTTTTAGAGATCACTTAAAAGAAATCAAACTTGGTGAATGGGAAGGCAAAGACCGAGAGACCATTAAAAAAAGTCATCCAAAGTCACAAGGAACATTTTCAAAAGATACAATTGATCTTCGTCCACCAGGAGGAGAATCATTTAAAGACTTACAATTTCGGGTTCAAGAAGTTTTTAAAGAAATTGTTGATTCCCATGACCAAGAAGATGAAATCATGATTGTTTCACATGGTGGCGTTATCAAAAACATCATAGCTGATGCGCTTAAGATGAAGCTTGAAGATAGAAAATTATTATTAATTGATAATGCATCAATTTCAACCTTAATCTACCATCCAAAAGAAAAAACATTTTTCTTGAAACGATATAACGATACGGCGCACTTAGAAAACTAATATTTTAAAACCATCAATGAGGAGGGTAAAAATGAATACTTATATGCTTAAGAGCAATCAAGCTTTAATAAGAGATGATATTATTGCATCTTTAGATTTAAAGCCATCTCTTCAAAAAGAAACCTCTCAGTATATAAATGATGCGATTCTTTATACGATTGAAGCCATTCGCAATAATAACGCCTTAATTATCAAACATTACCTCCATTGGATGCATTCTACATTAAAACATGATGGATTAGATTCCAAAGATATTAAAAAAATTTTTACAAAACTTAAAACAGAATTTTACGACATTGATGAACACTCAAAATCTATACTTGATTTTAGTTTTGATGATGTATTATCCCTGAGACTTGAATACGGAGATACAGAGCTAAATCAATACGCTCGACAATACTTAAAACTCATTTTAAACAAAGATAGACATGGTGCGGCCCAATATGTTAATGATTTAATCAATAAAAACTTTTCTATACCAGAAATTTATAGCGATGTCATGACCCCTACTTTATATGAAATAGGCTGGCTTTGGCAACAAAACAAAATCACAACAGCGGACGAACATTTAGCCACTGCAATTACACAATATGTTATGACAACCCTTTATGAAGAAATATTTTCCACTCAAAAAAATGAATATAAAGTATTAGGTGCCTCTATCGGGTCTGAATTACATGAAATTGGAATTCGCATGGTGATTGACTTGTTTGAATACGCTGGGTACAATACACACTATTTAGGGGGCAATATTCCTTATGAATCGTTTGTAAGTTTTGTGAAGGATTATCAACCTGATATTATACTCATAAGCGTCACTTTAACGTTACACTTAACCGATTTAAAAAAGACCATAAAAAAAATACGGTCTGACTCGACTTTAAAAAACGCTAAAATTATCATCGGAGGCCAACCCTTTATGAATAACCCTATGCTCTACAAAGAATACGGGGCAGATGCTTATACCAAAAATGCCAAAGATGCGGTTAAAGTAGGTGATCGCCTTGTCCGATCAAACTAAAGGAATAGCCCTAATTTTAGATTTTGATGGGACTATAAAAAAGATTCGACATAACTTTGTGCAACCAATTGATTTCTCTATTGGAGAAAACATGGTTAATTATATCGAGGAAAGCTCAATAGAAAGATTTTATAAATCGCTCGATGAAGCACGTAATGAAGGTTACAGCTTGGGCAATGAAGTTATTTTAAAAACATTAACCCAACCGATTACTACTAGATTACTCATGATGGATTTTGAAAACGCTATTGTTTTAATGAGTCTATGTGATGAGGATACCACACTGGAAGTTATTGATGAAATATTAAAAATTAACAGTGAAAAAACGAATCTCATCAGACAATCTTATGAAAAAGCCTCCGCTAAAAACAAAGATCAAAAAAGTATTGAACAAATCTCGATGTTAAATAGCGAGCTTATCAATACGCAGCGAACACTTGCTCAGAAAAATAAGGAATTAGAACGCTTAAATATTAAACTAAAAGAAATATCAGAAATGGATGTATTAACTAACGTTGGAAATAGACGAAAGTTTTTTCAAGATTTTAGAGCCATAGACCCTAAAAAGTCTTATAAACTCATCATGTTAGATTTTAATAATTTTAAAGCAATCAACGATGATTTTGGTCACAAAAAAGGCGATGAAACATTGAAAATCTTTGCGGATTATATCATTGAAAAAATCCATGAGTATGATAATGGAACATTATACCGCATTGGGGGCGATGAATTTGTATTGCTTATTGAAACGCTTAAATCTTTTGATGTCGAAACGTTTGCGAATGATTTAAATTATGAGATGGGGAAGATTCACAAAGATTTATCGATTGCGTATGGAGTTGTAGAAATTAGTGCCTCAACACACCGAGAAGGATTTGATCCAGAGCAATTATTAAACCAAGCAGACCAAATTATGTATGAGAAGAAAAGAACCCAAAAAAAGCGATAGAAAATGTAGTAACCTTTACTACTTCCAATAGAAAAGGTTTATATTAAACCAAGCAGACCGACTTATGTATGAGAAAAAATAAAAAAAAGCGTTGAAAAATGTATCATACCCAAAATTAGACTTTCACAATTTTAAAAGAATGGGTAAATTACATTTTCAAGCGCTTTTTTTATACGATTTTCTTTTTTAAATCTCGCATTTCATATGCGTAAACAAACATGGACAGTCCACCAGCCAAAACATCGGCGGCAACGAAGGTCCACCAGATTCCAGTTACACCAAACCAATAAGTAAACAAGAAACTAATTGGAATAAAAAATAAAAACTGTCTTGATAAAGCAACTAAAAAGGCCCGTACTGCATACCCCATAGCTTGGTAAACACTACTCAACAATATTTGAAAAGCAATCATAACAAAAGCTAGTGCTACCACTCGCATTGCCATGGTTCCATGTTCCATAAAGAAAGCCCCATTATCTTCGCTCGCAAATAATCTAAATAACGGCGTCGCAAGACTAATAACAATAACACTCATTACTAAAAAGTAACTTACTAACAAACGAGTAGCATAACTTATCACATCATATAAACGTCGATGGAATTGGGCACCATAATTAAATCCAACAATAGGCGTCAACCCTTGTACTAACCCTAATCCAGGTAATAAGGCGAATGTGATGATTCTTGTAATTACTCCATAAATAGAAATATATATAGCAGGATCGCCTACGGCATAATAATTAATTAAGTTATTGACAATAACAACTAAAATAGCGCCTAAAATATTTCTTACAAAGGTTGGCATACCAATCGCACTTATTTCACCAATCATTTTAAAATCAATTTTCCAAATTGATTTAAGATCAATATTTAACGAAGATTTTGGACCAAAAGCCATATAAAACACATAAGCAAATGAAGCCGTCTTAGAGATAACTGTCGCTAAGGCCGCACCACTTACCCCCATGCCTAAGCCAAAATCAAAGATAAAAAATGGGTCTAATATAATATTTAATCCTCCACCAATGACGAGTGAAATCATCGCTACATTGGCTCTCCCTTCCGCTCGAGTTAAATTGTTTAACACGATAGAAAGCGAAAATGGGGGTAATCCTATTAATATAAACATCATATAATCTCTTGCAAAATCGATGTTACTTGACGTTGCACCAAATAAGATTAATAAATCTTCTAAAAAGATTAATCCAATTGTCATAATCAATAACGATAAGATTAAATTATAAACAATTGCGGTGTTAACACTACGCTTCATTGCAACTTTGTCTCCACGACCGTACGCTCTTGAAAAAATTGATGCGCTTCCAATTCCAATCATTAGTCCAATAGCCATAACAATCATTTGAATTGGAAACGCAATCGAAAGAGCCCCTATCGCAAGTTCCCCATCTTGCCAAGAAACAAATAAGGTATCAACAAAATTATAAAGTGCATTTATAAACATTGCGATGGTAGCTGGTATTGCTAATTTCATTAATAGATTACGTACATTCATGTTACCCAGCATGTAACTTCTTTCATCTTTCATGTTAATCACTCCATGAGTGATTATACCAAATTTTTATAAAAAAGGTTATACGATTGTGCGATTTATATTTATTGAGTCAAAAAATTTATCGGTTAGATCTTTAATAGCAAATGCTTCTTTATATCGTTTTTTATTGGTTAACCAGTCAAATAGCTCTTGTTTATAATACGTTAAATCATCAATATTTTGATACTTTATAGCAAGTGGTAATAACAAGTCTTTTATATATTGACTTGATTCTTTTTTGGGTGAAGTATTGACTTTTAGCTTTGCAATATCTAGAGATGAAGGGCCTTCTATTAATTCATTTTCTTGTAATAATTTTATTAGTTGGGTCTCACTTAAATCATCTTTG
Source organism: uncultured Candidatus Izemoplasmatales bacterium (assembly GCA_964386055.1). Lineage (GTDB taxonomy): Bacteria > Bacillota_I > Bacilli_A > Izemoplasmatales > Izemoplasmataceae > B1SED10-225. The sequence continues at coordinate 8,886 of CAYLQZ010000033.1, forward strand.
CGCAGCAACCCCAATATTTTATAATACCATTCGTTTTTAATTTCGTGCGTCATCTTTTCCCACAGATTCACATTTTCAACCCCGATTTTTAAGTTAATGTTCGCAAATAGATATACGGCCATGTTAGGTTCAAAGTACTGTCTATAGGTTTTATATAGCGCCTTAAGTTCATCTAACGATTTATAAGGTTCTTCTTTAGATTGTACCAGTATTCTAGTAGCGTTCATGCTTAGTGTTCTATTAATACTCGGTTTTAATTGTACTAACCGAATAAATTTCAAGAAATGATTTTCGGTATTGGTAATCATATGTAATGCATTTTTAATCGTATACGCTTGTTGATGTAAAATTATTTCTATAAATTGATTATAGGCTATATGAGAATTTTTCTTAACCATTACTAACGCTTTGCTGTATTGTTTTTCTAATAATAAATAATCAGTAGACATAACTAGGTGTAGTTGATCTAATAAATGGCCTAAAGTGTTTTGGTTACGATTTAATTTACGATAGTAAATGCGACTTTGTTTTAGCTTTTTATTGATAAGGGCTTGTCCCAATTTTAAAATACTCGTTACCGGATCTTCTGGTATAGATTCCCTTGAGGTTAAATGTTTATTAAACACGTTGATATCCCTATAATAATAGGCTTCTATTAATTCTTTTTTTGTTCCTTCATCATGGATAACATGCATCATTGATTTAAGGTTTACAGAGATTTTTTTGGATACCCCTTCTATGAAACTAGCACTTGGAGTTAGTTGGTTGTTTTCTACTTTAGATAAATAGCTGTATGAAGAAACTTCTTCACTTAGTAACGTTTGAGTGAGATTTAGTTTTTCTCTATAGTACTTGATGATGCCCCCAATGTTTAAAGTATCATCTTTTTTTTGAAGCGATTGGGTGAGCTCATTAATATCGATGTCTGGTTTTAATTCCATTTTAGTGCCCCTTTCGTAATTACATTGTGTATAGTTTATCTATCTCTTCTTTTTAAATCAATCTTTATTCTAGAGTCTTTAATTATTTGATAAAACTTTATAAAAAAACACCCTGCATTTTATGCAGCGTGTTAAATGTGGGGGTAACGGCACCATTTTTCCCTTAATGGACAGGTTTCGCACTTAGGGTTTCGTGCAGTACAATGATATCTTCCGAAAAAGATCATTTGGTGGTGGGTTTTACTCCAGCTTTGTTTTGGGAGTTTTCGCATGAGTTTTTCTTCCACTTTTTTTGTATTATCGTTATTATAAGCAAGTTTGAGTCGTTTTGACACCCTTTCTACATGGGTGTCAACGGCAATCCTCGGCACAGAGAACCAAACACTTAATACGACATTAGCGGTCTTTCTTCCAACGCCTGGTAAACTTTCAAGTTCCGCTTGAGAACTTGGGACAATACCATGATATTTTTCTTTAAGCGCTTGCGCTGTTTTTTTAAGGTTCTGGGATTTATTTTTAAACAGACCAATGCGTTTTAAATCATTTTCTAAGGTTTTAATGTCCACATTGATATAATCATCAACTGTTTTATATTTCTTAAATAGTGTGTGGGTTAATTTATTCACAGAAGCATCTGTTGTTTGGGCGCTTAACATGACCGCTATTAAGAGTTCTAAAGCGTTCGTATGATTTAGTTCACATTCAGCATTTGGATACCATGTATCCAAAACGCTTAAGATTGCGTCTACTCTTCCCATAATTTATGAAACTCCTCCAAGGCATCTGTGTTTTTTGTAGGGCGTTTTTTAGTATCTTTTAAGCGATTAATCAAAATATGATCAACGTGTTTAATTGAAGGATTATTATAGGTAATAACTTTTTTTACAGCGTCTTTGATCATGGCGTCGCTGTATCCTTCTTCATTCACCCAATTTTGTACGATTTCCATATCCATTTGCGTTAATGGTTTTTGAAACATGTCTTCTAAATACTCAATAATACTTGAGAATTCATTTTCTTGGTGTTCGCTTTGTTTTTTGGTTAAATGGGTTGATACTTTATTTAAAAAGAAGTATACATCAAATGTCTCACATTGTTTCCCTTGGTCATCTTCATCAAGTCTTATAGATAAATATCCTTTTGTAATAAGATTATTTAAGATTGATTCGGTTTGTTTAGGCGTTGTTGCAAGCCATTTTGAAAACTGCTGGGGTTTTATTATTTTTTCGCCTTCTTTTAATAATGTATGTAATTTAATTAAAGCGATGGCTTCTCTTTCCGTTAAGTCAAACTTATGGTAATACTTTAACACTAAAGATGAAAAGCTCAATACCCCATCATCAATTAATGTTTTGAGCACTTCTTTCATAATAGGACTCCTTAAAATTTAATGCTTTTTTTTGCAAGTTTTTTCAGTGCAATTTCAGCCGCGTGTTGTTCTGCTTCTTTTTTACTACGGCCAGTCCCTTCTCCCATTAATATATCATCCATATAAACTCTGATCGCAAAGATTTTACTATGAGATGGGCCTTTTTCTTCGATAACCTTATATACGAGTTGACGTTTATCAGACTGGACAAGTTCCTGAAGATGACTTTTAAAATCGACAAAGCTTTTTTCTTCATCTTCATCTATTAAAGGAAAGACTGCTTTATCCACAACTTTATAGACTTCTTCTAAGCCTTTGTCCAAAAATATTGCGCCTACAAACGCCTCAAATGCATCTGCTAAAAGGGCTCCACGGTTTCTACCGCCGCTTTTTTCTTCACCATGACCAAGTAACATATATTTTCCAAGATCACACGCTTTTGCATATTCTACCAAAGCGGCTTCACAAACGTATTTTGCACGCCGCTTTGTTAAATCCCCTTCGTTATAGTGTTTGTCTTCTTCGTAAAGATATTTCGCCATAATAACATCAAGAACCGCATCTCCAACAAATTCTAAGCGTTCATTTGATTCTGTGTGATGTTCGTTTGCGTATGATGAATGGGTGAGTGCCGTTTCTAATAGATTTCGGTTTTCAAAATTTAAAGAAAAAAATGCTTCTAGTTCTTTCACGATTCATCAGCCTCACTTTTTAATACCGTTGATACTTTTTCTATAACATCTTGTCTTACGACATGCGCAGCTTGTTTAATAGCGTTATAAAACCCTTCTGATTTAGATGCCCCTTGCGCTTTAATCACAACACCATTTAATCCATATATCATAGCGCCGCCAATTTCAGAAGGCGACATTCTTTTTTTAAAACGCTTAAGGTTTTTAGCCGATAAGAGCAAGCCTATTTTACCTAAAAAGCCTTGTTTTAATTCTTCTTTAAGCATGGTCCCCATACCTTTAGCGGTCCCTTCTATCGTTTTCATCACAATATTTGCGGTAAACCCATCTGAGATTAATATATCACATGGTGGGTTCAACACTTCTTTAGGTTCCACATTTCCATAAAAGTTCAAATGTGGATTTTCATCAAACAGTTTGTAAACTTCAGTGTCTAACGCTCGGCCTTTTCCTTCTTCAGTTCCGATATTTATTAATCCAACTTTTGGGGATTCAACGCCCAAAATTTCTTTTGCATAAATACTTGCAAAATGTGCTTGTTGTACCATGAATTCTGGTTTAATCTCTAAATTAGCACCTGAATCTAATAAAATAAAGGCTTGATGCGATGCGGTTGGAAGTACTGGAGCAATCGCCGTTCGTTTCATTTGTTTCATGCGGCCTACTAAAATATGTGCCCCTGCAATCAATGCTTGAGTAGCCCCTGATGATACAATCGCATCATTTTCTTGTTTTCGAACACTACTTAATGCTAAAGCCATAGAACTTTTTCGATTTGAGCGAATCGCACGAATAGGATCCTTTTCACCCATGTCAATGGTGCCTTGGGATTCGATTACTTTGATTCTTTCATGTGGCGTTAAGTATTGATTGATGCTTTCAGGATTTCCATAAAGCGTTATTTCAATATCTTCAATCGTACTGACTGCCTTTAAGGCACCTTCTATTTGTTCTTTAGGTGCAAAATCTCCACCCATTGCGTCTACTGCAATTTTAATCATTTTATCACACCTTTAAATTTACATTTATTAGCTACATTATAGCATATAACATAAGGTTTACGCATCCGTTTAATCTGTAGAATACATCTTATCTAATTTCTTTTTTAATGGGATTACGGTTTCTTTATTATCGATTAAATCTTTAATTATCTCTTTGGCGTCCGCATTTGCATGATGAAGTAAAGGATTATCTTTAGGAAATGCTATATATTTAAATGGTAGATATCCACTTTGAATGGTTCCAATTAAGTCTCCATGGCCGCGGTATTCTAAATCGTATTCACTTAATTTAAATCCGTCTGTTGTCTTTTCCATAATATTCATACGGCTCATGGTTTGTTCAGATGGGGTATAAAATAATATACAGGCGCCTTCTACACTTCCTCTACCCACTCGACCTCTAAGTTGATGAAGTTGGGAAAACCCAAATTTTTCAGCGTGATATATCAATATAGTTGTAGCGTTAGGAACATCAATTCCAACTTCTATTATCGTCGTTGCGATTAAAATATCATATCCCCCGCGTTTGAATTTTAACAGTATATTTTCCTGAACATCTCTATCCATTTTGCCGTGAACCTTTGCGATGTTATATGTTGGAAAGGTTTCAAGGTAGTGTTTGTATAGTTCGTCTACACTATAAGGGAATTGTTCGGTTGGTTCAATGGTAGGCGCAACCACATATACTTGTTCACCTTTTTGAAGGACATTTTGTAATCTATTAAGAATAACCGCTTGTTTTTGATGCGGGATGGCTTTAGTTTTTGTTGGTAGTCTAGATTCTGGACGTTCATTTAAAATTGAGATATCCATATTTCCGTATAGCGTTTTCCCTAAAGTCCTTGGTATAGGTGTTGCGCTAAGATATAAACTCTCAACACCTGTTCCTTTTTGTTTTAAATTCTTACGCTGATTCACTCCAAAACGATGTTGTTCATCAGTAATGTTTAATCCAAGGTTATGATATAAAGTATCGGTTGAGAATAGTTTGTGCGTTCCTATAATTAAATCGATTTTTCCTTGTGATAATTGAGATTGTAATGTTGATATTTTTTCTTTTGGCATACTATTTGATAGAAAGGCAAGGTTAATTTCGGTATTCAAAAATAATGCTTTTAAGGTTTTGTAATGTTGTCTGGCCAAAATTTCTGTAGGGGCCATAAACGCAACTTGATAGCCTGATAATATGACGGCGTAAGCACTTAGAGCCGCAACTAAAGTCTTCCCACTACCTGTATCCCCTTGAAGCATTCGATACATCGTTGAGTCAGATTTAAGATCATTTAATATCGTGATGAGAGTCGTATTTTGAGCCTTTGTTAACTTAAATGCTAAAGTTGATATAAAATGATCTATTGCGCGTTGATCAAATATTTTTTTGGTTTTATGTTTTGATTTTTCTTGATACTTAATGTACTGCATTCTGGTTTGATGTAAAAAGATTTCCTCATATTTTAATCGATCTACAGCGCGATGATACTCATCGCTAGTTTGAGGGGTATGTACAGTTTTAACTAACTCAGTTAACGTTATTAAATCATGCTTTTTTAGTATGTGTAAGGGCAGATATTCTTGTAAATTATTAAAATTTTCTAATGTGCTTTTTACTAGTTTTAAAAATGTCTTGTCGTTTAAATCTTGTAGATTGTATACGGGTTCATAGCCTTCAGAAAAATTTTTAGCATGATATATTTTCTGGACGTTCATCGATTGTTTATTATCATTCAACTTTCCATAAACTACGATATTGGTGTTTTCATATAGGGTCCTTATTAAATATTTTTGATTAAATACACTAACTGTGATTTCTTGATCTTCAGTTTTCATGCGAAAAGATAATTTAGATAAATTAGAACGTATAAAGAACAGTGAAGGTTTAGATATTATAATACCTTCAAAATAAGCATATTCTTTTTTATTCGCTTCATCTAAACGTGATAGTTTTTTAATAATATATCGTTTAGGAAATGTTGTAATAAGGTTATACGCTGTATGAATATTATTTTCATTAAGCTGTTTAACCCTTTTTTTACCTATACCTTTAATCATTTGTAGTTCCATAGCATCACCAAATTTATTATAGCATTCTTATCAGTAAGTGTATAAAAAAGATGTTAGTAGTTTTTTATAAACTACTAACATCTTATTGTTATATTGTGTTTGTATTATTCTACCGCTATTAAATAAGCATAAATACTTTGATCGCCAGTAATGACTTCGACTTCAACTTCACTGAATTTTTCTTCTGTAAACTGACGAAGTTTTTCAACTTCTCTTTTATCGACGTCTTCCCCAACGATTATAGTAATGATTTCCGCTTCTTCGTCAACAAGTTCTTCTATTAATGACTTAACAGTATCAAAACGCGTTTTGTTAGACGCAACAATTTTTCCTTCTTTGATTCCTAAAAAATCATCTTTCTTAATGGTCATGCCATTAATTTGAGTATCACGAACCGCGTAAGTCACCTCACCAGATTTTACATGTTCGATAAGTTCTTTCATCTCTTCGATTGCATCTTCAATTTCAGCATTTGCATCAAACATTGTTAAAGAAGCATAGCCTTGAGGAATCGTTTTTGCTGGAATAACTATAACATTTTTATCTTCGATTTCTTTAGCCGCATGTTCTGCTGAAAGCATAACGTTTTTATTATTGGGTATGATGATAATATTATCTGCATTGACCCGTTCAACAGCATCAATAAAATCTTGCGTTGAGGGATTCATGGTTTGACCACCATCAATTACGTAGTTAACGCCTAGTTCCTTGAATGTGTTTTTCAATCCTTCGCCATTTACAACGGTAATTAAGCCATACTTTTTGCGTGGACCAAGATCATATTCCGCTTGGTTATGCCCAATCATCGAATCATCGCCAGCCTCTTCAGACCAAGCATGAAGTTGGGTTTCTGTATGTTGTAATGTCATGTTTTCAATTTTTAAGTTTGCAAACTCACCATAATTTTGCCCAATATTCAATGCTTCACCAGGTTTAACGGTATGAACATGAACTTTACAAATTTCTTCATCTGCAACCACTACAATAGAATCGCCTAAACGATTAAGTTGTTTAACGAGTTTATCTTTATTGAATTTTTCTGTGTTTTCAAGTTGAATAATAAATTCCGTACAATACCCAAATTCTTCTACTTCAGATTCTTCTTTTGCAGCTCGTTTTTCAGCTTTTTGTATTGCACGTTTAGCAGAACGTTCTTCTTGGTAGATTTCTCCATTAAGTGCATCGAGCATTCCTTCGACTATGACAATAAGTCCTGCTCCCCCACTATCAACGACACCACTCTCTTTTAATACTGGAAGGTGTTCTGGTGTTTCTTCTAAAGATATTTTTGCTTGTTCAAGATATATATTCAATATTTCTATAACATCAGTATCATCGTTAACATGTTTTTCTGCTTCATCACATGCTTCTCTAGCAACGGTTAAAATTGTACCTTCAACCGGATTAATAACTGCACTATACGCTTGTTTGACACCTTGTTTTAACCCAGAAATAAAGTCTTTCGCACTTGCTGTTGATAATGTTTGATAGGCTTTTGCAAACCCACTAAATAGTTGTGATAGTATTACGCCTGAGTTTCCTCTAGCTCCCATAAGTAACCCACGTGATAGTGCTTTACCTATTTTTTCTATTGGTTCATCTTCTAATGCTTCTATGGCTCTTACACCACTCATCATTGTCGATTGCATATTACTTCCTGTATCACCATCTGGCACAGGAAAAACGTTTAGATCATTTATATATTGATGATTGTTTTTTAGTTTTATGCTTCCGTTAGTGATGATGAGCTTCATTAAGTTTCCGTCTAATTCCATTGGATTCATAGTTTTCCTCCACTTTGAATGCTTATCTATCATTTTAAGTTATTAGTGTTAAGTTTTTATTAAATTAATGTTAAATTTCTTGTTTTTTTACTTTTTTTTGCTATTTATATAGCTGGCTTATTTTATCATATAGTAATTTTATTTGCAACATATAAGGAAATATCACATTTCATAAAAAAAAACGAATTTTTGCTTGCATTAATCGTTTTCTTTGATATAATAAATAAGGTTTAAGATTCACCATATTTGATTGGAGGTTACATCATGGGAAAATCATGTTATATCACTGGAAAAAAGAATCTTTCTGGAAACAATCGTTCTTTTTCAATGAACGCTACCAAAAGAAAATGGAAAGCAAACTTACAAAAAATTCGAATTATCGATGAAAACGGTGAGAAAAAGACCGTTTATGTTTCGGCGCGTGCCCTTAAGAAAAGCAATTTAACTAGAGCTTAAGCAATCTCGAAAAGCCGATTAGTCGGCTTTTATTATGAATAAATCTCAAAAATTCCCTCTCTCTTTTTTT
>CAYLQZ010000034.1:0-15736 GCA_964386055.1 uncultured Candidatus Izemoplasmatales bacterium
CTACTAAAGGTAGTTTTGCATCAAGAGCTCAAAGCGCTGCTTCAAAGAAGAAGTAGAATTAAATCGTAGTATAATATTAGTGAAGCGCCACATCTACACTTCGAGTGTTTATTGATGGGCGCTTCCTTTTTTTGAGTTTTCCACGTGGATAAATAATTGAATTAAATGGCTAAACAAAAGGTTAAAAGTGATATAATATAGGTGTGAGGATGTGGTTAAAAATGATGAAAAAACAAAACAAGCAAACAGATTTTATTATGATGACGATGGATGACATCGTCCCAGAAGATCATCAGTTAAGAATCATCGATAAACATATGAACTTTGACTTTATCTATGAGGTTACAAAACCACTATATTCAACGATAGGCCGATCGAGTGTAGATCCGGTTAACATCTTTAAGATAGAATTGATTAATATATTATATGGCTACAATAGTATTAGAAAGACGTGTAAAGCGATTCAAACAGATGTAGGTTATCGCTGGTTTTTAAACCTACCTTTTACAGAGAAAGCGCCACACTTCTCAACCTTAAGCAAAGTCTATTCAAGAAAGTTTGAAGAAAACGAAGTATATGAAAATATTTTCTTAGAGATAATGAATAGATTAAGAGAGAAAAAACTATTAAATACAAAGCAAATATATATTGATGGTACCCATATTAAAGCGAACGCAAATAAGAAGAAATTCATAGACGTTGAGATAGAAAAAGACCCAAACGCATTTGAAGAAGAAATTCTTAAGCGCATCAATGAAACACGTAAGAATGACGGGTTAAAACCCGTTGAACCAAAACGAGAAACAAAAATCATCAAACAATCAACAACCGATCCAGAGTGTGGATATTACGTAAAAGGTGAACGTGAAAAACAAATGGCTTACGTCGCCCAAGTTGTGTGTGATGAGAACGGTTATGCGCTTGATTGCGAAGTGGTACCAGGCAATGTCCATGACTCTCAATCCGCAAGACCGGTCTTAGAACGCGTACTTAATAATTTCGACGTCAGTGCCGTCGCCGCAGACGCAGGCTATAAAACAGGCCCACTTGCGGAGTTTGTATTAAGTCATCATGCCTTATTCTTTACAGCATACACTAGACCCAAAGGTAAGCAAGGATTCTTTAAAAACTATGACTTTGTGTATGATGAACACACCAATGATATTATTTGTCCAAATGATAAACTCCTAACGTATCAACGTACCTTGAAAGAAGGTTATAAGCTCTTTAGAGCGAAAGCTTATGACTGTGAACGCTGTCCATTAAAATATAAGTGTACAGAAGGTAAATATAAAGAAGTCAGGTTATCTGTATTCCATGACGTGCTTGAATATGTCGATGATTTAAGGCATTCAGATTACGGAAGAGAAACCTATCAAAAACGGAAAGAGAAAATAGAACGACTCTTTGCGGATGCGAAGGAAAAACATGGCATGCGTTATACCAGGTTTACTGGAAGAAACAGAGTAAGAAATCATATCTTACTTACTTTAGCGTGCATGAACATCAAGAAAATGGCAAATCACCTAGAAAGAATCGAACAATATGAAGCATAATTCTTTATTTTCTCTTAAAATTTAACTAAAAACATAAAAAAAGTGATTTAAAACCATATCGGTTCAAAATCACTTTTCTATTACACTGCGTTTGTCAACAGTCTGAAGCGACCCTTTTAAATGGGTCGCTTTATTTACTAATAAAAGTAGTAGAAATCTTGCTTAAAGCACAAAATAAATAAACTCGTACAACTATTGCCGAAAAATGAAAAAAGCCTAATGTAAGCGCCAACCGCCTGAAAGTACGACATATCCGCGCTGTTACTATAATCTTCAATTGTCTATAATAACAATTAGTATATAGATGTTTAATGAAAGTTGATGAGGCACAAATAGTGTTTTGGTGTTTATTGTCTGGTTTAAATCGATTAAGGCTAATAGCATTTTTATATGTCATACCTGATTGAGTATTGCTATAAATATATCTTAACAAGCGTAGGAGTTGTGGTGGGGACAATATATAGCATGCAGATGTCTTTCCATAGGGATAGCGTTTCATTTATGAAACTAGTTTATTTTGAGATTAAAAACAGGTTTTAACAATAACAATGGGATTTTATTAGACCTTATTGATATTGAGAAACCAGAAGAAGTTACAAGAAAAATTATAAAATGACTCAAGATTCGAGTATTTAATAAATACTTCAGTCTAGTATTTTCTAGTGTCCATATTTTCTCGAATAAAGCTAAGTATTCAAAAGAATAAGAGCTCAAACGACGTATAAGTTGTAAAACATACTCTCAAATATACCAAATCAGATTATTGAATTCTAGTTCAGGTAAATCCACATCACAATGTAAAGGCGCAAATACTTATATATTGGAGAATGATTATGAGTTATTATGCAATTGACTTTGGAGATAAGCAAATTCTCGTTAGTAGAGTTAATGGTAATCAAATCGTTTTAGTCAAAAATCTAAAGCAAGTAGACGTTCATGAGACCTTCAAGAAAGTCAATTTTGATAAAAAACTTGATATGAGCTATAAACTAATGCCCTACATGTTCAAAATCATTTATATCTGCATTCACACTTCATCCCTTTGTAATCTATCTTGTACGTATTGTTTCTTGAAGGATAAATCAAAATCAGCCCCAATGAACATACACAGAGCGATAAAATTCATTGATTATATAATCGCACACTATCCACATGCAGAAAAATATATTGTAGATCTAACGGGGTCTGGCGAACCACTTCTAAACATGGACATGATTACTCAAATTGGTGAGTATTGCAAGACAAAAAGCAATGAGATAAGAAAAGAAATTTTACCAATGCTTGTCACAAATGGAACATTACTAAGTAAAGATAATGTTCATGGATTAAGAAATGCAGGAATACTGTTTGGTGTGAGCATCGACGGAACGAAGAAAATGCATAACTCCACCAGAAAAAAATCGAACAATCAAGGGACTTATAAATCAGTGATAAAAAATGTTAAGGGAGTCAAAGATAGAACTTTGATTGGTGCTGCTGTAACCTTAACAGAAGCGAATCAGAATGTAAGAAAAGTATTAAAGCATCTTATTCAGTTTTTCCCTACAATCAGTATTAAACCAGTGCGAGGCGTGAATGAAGCGAGGGGAATTCATGAGAGTAATATCGGAAATGTAAAATCTGAATATTCAAATTTATCTGATTTCATTCTTAGAAAAACGCTGAAGCGAAATTTTTCATATTTGGCAGCACTTCTAAATGGCGATGATTATTTTGGAAAGTTTATTTTACGTGTGATACTAAATCAAAAAGTGGTTTCTAGATGTGATGCTGGTGTCGGTAGATTTTCACTAGCTGGTAATGGCAAAATTTATGCATGTCCTGCAGCGATTAACATTGAGCCTTTAGAAATTGGGGATAGTACCAAAGGTATAGATTTGATTAAGCAAAAGAAAATCACATCAATCCTTTCTAATCAAGAAAGATGTATGAACTGTCGAGCGAGGTTTGTTTGTGGGGGGGAGTGTATGGTGACATCATATTACGCAAACGGAAAAATTTCTAGTATCGATCCGATAATGTGTGAGTTTAAACTACACCTTTTTGATTTGGCAGTTCAATTGAAGTTTTCAATTGCTACTCAAAACAGGGATATCTATGATATCGTATACAGAGGTTGTAAGGATAAATCAGACAGGTTTAAAGAAGACAGGGACTTGTCAGAAACGCTAAAGAAAAACCAAGAGTATTTGTTTACCGAACTGAAAGCTATAAAAGACAATGATATTACATTGTATGAAAAAATAAAAAAAGAGGAGATTAAATAGATGAAAAAAGTGTTTGTATTTACCTTGATGATTGTAGCCTTTGTGATTGTTTTTCACTCTAGTGTCTATACACTTGAATCAAAAAGCATCCCTAATGACGCTGATAATCAAAACCTAAAGAATCAACAAATCGAAAACATTCTTCAAGAATTTCAAAAAGAAGATGAGTACTATGTATATTCTTATGAGACAATTTATGGGTTTTCAAGCAATACGTTTACTCTATACACACTTGAGCCAACAGGGTATTTTATAGTTGATGATGCGACGGGAGAAATGACTGAAGGATCTTTTGATGCCCCTAATCCATTCGAAGCTTATAATGGGAGAGGTAAAATGTTCTATCTTGGTCCATTGAACTATTTTGTGCAACGAGGAAATCAATATTATGATATCATTAATCAAAGGCATATCCGCTATTCTATGAAAATGGAACAAGCATCAAGACAATTAAGTGCCCGGTTGACTGAACACTCGATTTCAAAAAACAGTATGGAAACTGAATATCAAATGATGGGATCTGGTGGCGACGGAAGCAACGATGGTTCAACTACCGACACAGCTGGGTTTACAGTTATAAACCACCATGAATACTTCAGAAATCTCACAGCCTTTCCTAGTAATAATAATGGTACATGCGGTTTTGTAGCTTTAGCTATCCTTTTAGGATACTTAGATACTTTTCATAACAGAAATACAGTTCCAACCATAAACATCGACGTTGATGGCGTTTCAGACAAACTGTATGTTCAAGGTGAAACACCGTATTTGCCAGATTCAAACAATAGGATTACATTAGACAAATGGTCTAAAATGCCTGGTACGAATCAACATTTACATGACTTACTTTTCAATTATGGACATTATTTACACTATAGTGGATGGGACCCATTTAATTGGTTTTCAGGATATGGAGCGGATGCATATCACTTGGCTGCAACATTTAGAGATTACAGAGATCAATACATTTTGCAAAGTAACAGACAAGATTATCAGTTAGTGTATGGAAGATTCTTTAACACACATGCTAATACTAAATCACTTATTGATGAAGGAATTCCAACAATCATCGTGATGAGTTCATACAGTGCTTCTGGAGTGTCTCAATCAAAATGGCACGACGTTGTAGCTTATGGTTATAAGGACGATAAGTATTTAGCTCACTTTGGCTGGTCACCAGGAAATGACACATATACGCAAATCATTATAAATAGTGCGACAATACAGTCATACTTTGCGATAAGGTATACAGGTCCATATAGAAGTGCGAGAAACACTAAAATTATCGATATTCCACATGCTTGGTATGTTGACGGTAAAGGTGTAATTTATACAAGTGCAAGTTGCTAAGGAGGATGTTATATGAAAAAAATAACTTTAGGCATTTCAATGCTTTTCATGATAGTAGTATCAGGATGCCAATTCGGTGGGAAGCAACCTTTTGCAGAGTTTTACTTTGATACATTTCATGAACTGGAAAATTTTATAAGGGAGATACCTCTTTTAGAGCCAGACTTGTCTGAAGCCGAAATCAAAGACAAGTACCCAGACTTTTCTGAAGCAAACAGTGCCCACCGTTCTTATTACAGACATTATGTTTATGCAGATCTTATAGATGCACACGAAAGTATATTGGATGCCAACTACAAAGTTTTAGTCGATACAAACTTAGTATCTGAAAAGGATTTAAAAGGGCTACACACATTACTGTTCATTTATAAAGTCAACCATGAGGACTTAAAAGGAATTGTTTTAACAATGCAACCCGTAAGTGAGACAAACATCGATATTGAAAGTTATTCATTTTTTGAAGTCGAATCGGATTTTCAGACAAGAGTAAGCCGCAACAGACCTGCGAAAGGCTATGAACCAAAAACCTTTATTGAGGACCTAAACATAGATTCATATATAGAAAGTGGTAAAGTTATAAATTGTACGTACGAAATCATGTATGCGACTACAAGTGTCTTCTCTGAACAAAACCTAAGAATTTCATTCTTTTATCCTCTAAACCATGAGAGAACTCAAGCTGACATTGATTTCGAGACACTTATAGTGAATTACGTCGAACAGCATATGCAGGTTCTTAGTTTAGAGTGAGATATTCATATTCTTAATTATTTGGTTCGGTACGGTGCTATACCAGAGAATATTCAGAACACGACGTCTATCAAAACACTCCAAAAAACATTTGCAAACCTGTATCTATCCTATATGGGTGTGAAAATTGAAGACCTCAAACATTACCTGAATATAATCAGTCACACAAGAAAACAAGAAATGAGGGCTTGAGTGAGGTATTAAAAGCATCGTTTCATCGGGCTAGACACATCATAGCCCTTTTTTAATAATTCAAGAAAAAATACAACTGAGTTAAACAATAGCTATCGCACATTGAATCGATTATAGTGAACATATGGTATGAAGTATATGGAATCTCTTATGCTTAATATGCAAGAGTTAGTCATATCGTACGAAAATAAAATGAGCTGCATTTTTTTTGCGAAGCTGAGGTATGTTCTTGAGTTAATCGCAACAATAGACATTTTAACTACATTTGATGAACATGAAATGGAAGTATACCAAGCACATACAGATGTTCTTAGGTATTCTGCTTGGAACAAAATACCAAAAATCATGAAAGAGCGCTTGCGAGATGCAGGAATGATGAAAGAAGATCCGAGCAATGTAATGATAAAGTATGATGGAAAAGAAACTACGGTTTTCCACCTGTATTTAAAGAACTTAGATTTCCTTAAAAAATACTACAAAGATAGGTACAACTTAAATATTTCAAAAGGGCAAGTCAAACATGTAAATGGATGGGCAATAAACATTGTCGGGAGAAGTAATAAAGCACCTTCAAACTTAGCAATTATTCTAAGTTTTATAGAGAACAATGCTGATAAGTTTAGCGAAAAATCAAATAATTTGAAAGATTATTTTAGTGGGTTGTATACATTAATTTGCTCGTACTGTCATTCAACAGCATTTGCGTCAATTGAAGTAAACGATGGTAACGATAATTTATATATCGATGAAGCATATTATTATTTGATTAAAGTTTTTGATGTTTTAATGAAAAATATTGAATCAAGATTTGAAGATGTTAGTAAAATGAAAAAACACATGAGCAAGTCCGACAAAATGGATAAAGCCAATACTCTTGAATACTCGATTGCTCAGATATTGAAAAAGTTAGAAGATGAGGTTATAATATAGTTAGTCGATTCCATATTAAGCATTTAAGTCACCTTAATATGAGAGGAGGCTACTTATGTCTAAAACAAAAATGACACCAAAGGCTGCGGCAAGAATTCAATCAGCTTCAGCTAAGAAAAGTGGTGGCAAGACTACTAAAGGTAGTTTTGCATCAAGAGCTCAAAGCGCTGCTTCAAAGAAGAAGTAAAAACAAAGCGACCCTTATAAATGGGTCGCTTTACTTACCAATAAAAGTGGTAGAAATCTTGCTTAAAGCACAAAATAAATAAACTCGTACAACTATTGGAAATAAACTCGTACAACTATTGCTGAAAAATGAAATAAACTCGTACAACTAAAGACACGTAAACCTTAAATTAAGTCACCTTTCTTTAGGTGACTTTTTGTTTATCTAAAAGAAGCGAATTCGAAAGAGGCTTTTGTAATTTTTAAGAGAAACTATGTCAACAAGCCTTGTTTTATATTATAATGGATGTATACACCCCTCTAGATATAGCCCTGTATTTGATTGTTTCAAAGACCAAAATCAAAGGAGGATTTATATGTGGTTAAATTTTTTTAAAAAAACCATCCTCAGAAACGCCATGATTGCGCTTTTTGTCGTAGCGCTTTTTATCCTAGGGTGGTATTTAGTACTGGGTTAATTCTTATAACATGAAATCAAGACTGGATGATGTCAATGAATCAAACTTTTTTAAGCCATTTACCTCTCATTGAAAGTCAAACCTTCATCATGCGGCCCATAAAAATGGCCGATTACATTGACCTATATGATTATGGTAAAGATTTAGAGGTTGTTAAGTATTTAAGTTGGGATGCTTTTAAGTCTTTAAAAGAGGCTAAAGAAGCCTTGCAAAACGTATTTCTAAATAGGCCTAGTATGAAACAGCCTGCGGCATATGCCATCGTGCACAAACGCGATCACAAGATGATCGGGACGTGTGATTTTTTGGCGGTGGATTTTCACAAACAAACCGCCAAAATTGGGTTTTGTTTGCACCGGCGTTATTGGCAAAAAGGCATTATGAGTCAGGCCCTGCATGCGCTGATGGAAGTAGGGTTTGTTTACTTTCGTTTTAAAACGCTTTATATCAGTCATCTAAGCGAGAATATCGTTTCTAGGCGCGTGATTGAAAAAAACCACTTCAACTATCAAAAAACGGTATTCGAAAATGCCTATAACGCTTATTTAAAACACTACTATTTAGATAGAGAAACTTACCTAACCTCAAATAAACCGCCTAAAAATCTATGGATAGATAAAGTGGGCTATCAGGCCTTTAACAAACCCTACAGTGTGATGTTAAAAAACGATACACACGCCAAAGCCTCAGTGGACCATCGCTTGTTAAGGACGATGGTTAGATTAGATACCACCACGAAACCATTTTTTTATGAGGCTAAATTGACCGTACCACGCGGTATTGAGCACCATACGCTTTATCCTTTAGCCCAATCGTTAAAGGCAAACAAGCCAAAAGATACCATAGTAAATATATTAAACTTTACCAAAACCATCGCCAAAAACGCAGAAGTCAGTCTTGATGAGATGATTTTTGGTGGCACTGAAGAAGCGATTATAAAACGCAAGACCGATTGGTGTGGCGATTTAAGCCGCGTCGGTATAACGCTGCTTATGTGTGCAGGCATACCGGCTAGGATGGTGTATTTAGCCAATTTAAAAAAAGCATATCACGGCCATGTGGTTGGTGAGGCTTATTATGATAAGACGTATGGTCTATTGGATTTTGTACACGGCATAAACTTTTACCAAAATGACCCTTTAAGCGCTTATGATGCATTATCAAATGACGATACCCTTTATCAATTGGCCCTAAATGCAGGTTTTAATCAAACCCATGCTAATGATTACGTATCGCTTTATCAAGCGGTGGCGATTAGTGATTACAATCCTTGTAATCCCCATCACGATTATAGCAGCGCAAAAATCAATGATTATTACCGAAACATCTTAACTAACCAACCGTCACATACATGGTTTCAAGGTGAAGAAAAGCCGCTTTTTTAGGAGGAATATATGAGTTTGTATACGTTTATATTGCGTCAAGTTTTTGTGCGCCAAACCAACAAAACCAACGCCAATCTTAAGACCCCAAAAGATGTAGTTCGCGATGATGATGTACGCTATGGACCGATTGGAGGGCACCATAATCGTTTGGATATTTACCGCCCCCAAAAAACAAACACCCCTTTGCCCACCATCATCATTGTTCATGGCGGCGGTTATATTTTTGGACATAAAGAGGATTATCAATACTATGGGATGGCTTTGTGTAGACGTGGGTTTACCGTCGTTAATTTTAATTACCGACTTGCGCCTAAACACAAGTTCCCCGCCCCACTTGAAGATATGAACCACGTGATGCAGTGGATACTTAAAAACGCGGCGAATTATCATATTGACCTAGACAAACTCTTTGTGGTAGGCGATTCAGCGGGTGCTCAGATTGCTTCACAGTATTTAACGTTACTAACCAACCCTGAATATAACCAATACTTTAGCTTCAGTATCCCTAAGATTGAGATTAAAGCCGTCGCTTTAAATTGCGGTATGTATGATTTAAAGCACCTGCACAAAACCCTGAAAATCAAAGGGGTTTTAAACGCTTATTTGCCTAAACAAAAGGATTATGATAATCCTATGTTTGATGTGCTAGGACATATTAACTCATCATTTCCAAAAACCTTTGTGATGAGTGCTTCACACGATTATTTAAAAGACCATGCAAAGCCTTTTTACACTCTACTTAAAGAAAATGGCGTTGAGGCCACATGCAAAATCTATGAAAACCATGATGCCTCACCGCTCAAACATGATTTTCAACTCAATGTAAAAAATGCGATGGCTCATCAATGCAACGATGAACAAACGGCCTTTTTTCTTAAGCAGATAAAAACGTGATCTATACGCTTTAAGTACCATTGTTTGATATAATTAGGATTAATTAAAATAGTGAGGATGGTAGTATGTCAAAAAGTAAAGTTTTACGAGGTTTATTAACGGTTTTATTGGTTTTAGTTATAACTTGGGTTATCGTTACGCTTTGGCCGCGGCCTCAAGGCTACAGTGGGGACAACCCCTTTATGGCACAAAATAAAAGACCCCACATCATCGCCCATGCCGGTGGGAACATGGAATTTCCCGATAACACCTTGGAGGCGATGTACAACGCCTATAGCGTCGATGATCAAGTAATTTTAGAAATGGATGTATCTTTAACC
Source organism: uncultured Candidatus Izemoplasmatales bacterium (assembly GCA_964386055.1). GTDB lineage: Bacteria > Bacillota_I > Bacilli_A > Izemoplasmatales > Izemoplasmataceae > B1SED10-225. The sequence continues at coordinate 10,289 of CAYLQZ010000034.1, forward strand.
AAAGATGGCGTGGTCGTATTAACCCACGATACCACCTTTGATCGCAAGACAACCTTAATTGAAGCGCCCGTTCATGAAATTAATTATAGCGATTTGATGGCCGAAGAAATCAATTTTGGCTACGAAAACCCAATTGATGGCCCTAATGGGTTTAATGTAACGGGTGAACACATCCGCTACACCGATTATCGCGGCGAAGAAGTCACACCGCTGGATGTCGATTATCCCGATGGCGTTGAAGCAAGACATGATGAGATCTTTTTAGCAACGACCTTAGAAGAAGTCTTAACCGCATTTCCAAAGACCTACATGATTGTGGAATTAAAACAAAGTGGTGACCAAGGGGCGCTTTTGTTAGATGCCATCATTGAATTATTCGATGAACTTGATGACGATTATAATATTTATGAACGCGTTACGATCGCTTCCTTTCATCGGGGTATTTATGACCGTTTTGTAAACTTAAGAGAAACCACACACCCGCAATTGCTGTTTTCTCCACAAGAAGATATAATCACCATTTTTTATGTTTTGCATTTATTAAGAGTAACGACTTTCTTTACTGAAGAAGTCTCTTCATTCCAAGTGCCGATGGGCCAAGGATTTATTAATCTAGCGACCGCGAACTTTATCAATCAAGCTAATCAGCATAATATCGCCATTCATTATTGGACGATTAACGATGAAGACGATATGCGCAAGCTTGTTGAAATTGGCGCTGATGGTATATTGACCGACCGCCCAACGCTTCTAAAATCGATTATCGATGAGATGAGCGATTAAGGCAAGCACAAATTCTCAAACACAAACCAAAGATAATGTGATATCATGGGTTTGCATGTTAAAACGATATGAAAGGATGTCTCTCATGCCAAAAACAGAACTTATTGAAAAATATGCGGATTTAGCCGTCAACATCGGCGCCAATGTACAAAAGAACCAACCGGTCGTCATTCGCGCCACCACCGAAACCAAGGATTTAGTACGCGCCATCACCAAAAGTGCTTATCAAGCGGGTGCTAAGGAAGTCATCGTACAATGGGGCGATGATTATGTCTCGCGTTTAGGCTTAGAACACAAAACCATTGAAACCTTAGAAACCGTCCCTGAATGGTTGATCAAACAAACCCAGCACTTTATCGACATCGGTGCGTGTTTTATTTCAATCACTTCGCCCATTCCAGGCTTGAACAAAGGCATAGACCCACAAAAAATGCAAAAATCTAGCATTGCACGCATGAAAAAACTTTCTTTTTTCCAAACCCATATGATGGGCAATAAAGCCCAATGGACCATCGTGGGCGCACCCAATCCGGTTTGGGCACAGAAAGTCTTTCCTTCTAAATCAGAAGAAGAAGCCGTTGAAGCATTATGGGCTGCCATTTTTAAGGCTTGCCGAATCAGTGAAAACAACGACCCGATCAAGGATTGGCAAGAACACAATGAAACCTTAAGCAAACACAACCGTATTTTAAACGATTATCAATTTGATAAATTGCATTTCAAAAACGCCCTTGGGACCGACATTACGATTGGGCTTGTTGAAAACCACGTATGGGCTGGTGGCAATGAACATTCCACTCAAGGTATTGAGTTCAACCCCAATATCCCCACAGAAGAAACCTTCACCATGCCACATAAAATGCGTGTTGAAGGCAAGGTTGTCGCCACCAAACCCTTGAACTACCAAGGCAATCTCATTGAAGATTTTTGGTTGGTTTTCAAAGACGGAAAAGTCGTAGATTACGATGCAAAAAGCGAAAAAGAAACCTTGAAAAACTTACTTGAGTTTGATGAAGGGTCATCTTATCTTGGTGAAATAGCGTTAATATCTCACGATTCACCCATCTCAAATTCAGGCATTTTATTTTTCAACACCTTGTTTGACGAAAACGCCTCTTGTCATATGGCCTTAGGCCGCGCTTATCCGATGAACGTCAAAGACGGCACCTCGCTTTCACAAGATGCGCTTAAAAAACTGGGCTACAATCATTCCATGGCTCACAGTGACTTTATGTTCGGTAGCGCCGATTTAGAAGTCACGGGCATCACGAAAGACGGCAAAACCGTCACGATTTTCAAAGCGGGCAACTTTGTCATTTAACGTTATCAATCAAAAAGAGTTTATGTCTTCATGACGTAAACTCTTTTTTAAACGCTACAATAAGAAACCGTTTACAAGGCCACGTGAAGCGTGCTTTATTGCAATCGCATTATAAACGTTATACAATAGGATTGTTCTAAAAGGAGGAAACATTATGCGTGACATTGCCAACTCAAGTTTAAGAGATTTATTTATCTACCAAGTATATGTTCGCAATCACACCAAAGCCGGGACTTTTAAAGCACTTTTGAAGGATTTGGACCGCATCAAATCCATGGGTGTGGATATGATTTATCTATTGCCTATTCATCCTATCGGTGAGAAAAACCGCAAAGGTACCTTAGGCAGTCCATATGCGATTAAGGATTATTTTGCGATCAATGAAGAACTCGGCACGATGGAAGATTTTGATTTGTTGATTGAAACGGCCCATCAAAAAGGGCTTAAAGTGATGATGGACATTGTCTATAACCATACTTCACCCGATTCAACCTTGGTTTCTAAACATCCAGAATTTTTCTACCAAGTCGATGGACAGTTTAAAAACCGGATTGGGGAGTGGTGGGATGTGATCGATTTTGATTACAGCAAAGATGAGCGTCTATCGGATATTTTAATCGATGCGCTTGCCTTTTACACTGAAAAAGGCGTCGATGGCTTCCGTTTTGATGTCCCCTCACTGCTGCCTTATGATTTTTTAGCCAAGGCAAAAAAACATATCAAGACAATCAATCCTAACACCATTTGGTTAAGTGAATCGGTCCATGGACATTTCTTAAAAGAAGTTAGAGACCGTGGCTTTGAAGGTTTGAGCGAATCAGAGTTATTTAGTATTTTTGAGCTTGCTTATGATTATGATGCGCACCCCTATTTAGAAGCCTACTTAAAAGGCGAAGGCTCACTTTCAGCTTATACCGATTGGTTGATGAAGCAAGAAGAAATCTATCCGCAAGACTATATTAAGATGCGCAACTTAGAGAATCACGACTTTGGCCGCATTGCTGGTTTTTTAAATCAAAATGAAGCGAAGTTAGACCAATGGCATGCCTTTAATTTCTTTAACAAAGGTGCGACGATGATTTTCTCTGGGACAGAAAGTTATAATCCGCATCATCCTAGTTTGTTTGACAAAGACACCATTGATTTTACCATCAAAGATAAACAACCCTACTTTAAAAAACTGCATCAACATACTACAGGCAAACTCTTTTGTGATGGTGCCTACCAAGTTAAAACGTTAGCCAACGGCGCCACCATTCAGGCGCAATACCGTCTTGAAAACCAAACCGTAATCGGGCTTTTCAACGTTGGTTTGGCGGAAGGTCAAACCGAAGTAAACATCCCCGATGGGACGTATCAAAACGTTTTGAATGAACAGACCCTAAGCGTCACAAATGGCAAACTCACGTTATCAAAAGAACCGGTCATTATTTATCTCAACAAGGAGAAATAACATGAGGCAATTACCGAAAAAATGGTGGCATGATGCGATCATTTATCAAATATACTTACGCAGCTTCCAAGACAGCAACCACGACGGCATCGGTGATATCAAAGGCATCATTAAACGCCTTGATTATTTAAAGGACCTTGGGGTGAACACCCTTTGGATTTCGCCGCATTATGATTCACCGATGGATGATAATGGGTATGATGTTAGAGACTTCTTTACCGTATCAAAAGATTATGGCACCTTAGAGGATTTTAAAGCATTAATCCACGCGGCCCATCAAAAAAAGATGGCGATCATTACCGATTTGGTCTTGAACCATACCTCAGATGAACATCCATGGTTTCAAGCCGCAAAGGACCCTGATCACCCACAACACAAACAGTTTAAAGATTTTTATATTTGGCGCGACCCAAAACAAGATCAAACGGGCAAAAAAACGTTACCCACCCGTTGGCGCTCTTGGTTTGGCGGACCCGTTTGGACGTATGTAGAAGCGCTTGATCAATATTATCTGCACATATTTTCCAAAAAGATGCCGGATTTAAACTGGCGCTCACAGGCGATGAAAAAAGCTTTAAAGGAAGCGATACAATTTTGGATCGATCTAGGCGTGGATGGGTTTCGTATTGATGCGTCTAATCACTTGGAAAAAAATTGGGACTTTCCTGATGCCCACCCAGGTTACGAACACTTTTCTTCCTTGCCAAAACACCATGACTATCTAAGCGAATTAGGCAAAGAACTGTTCAAACCCAATGACTTGTTGATTTTAGGAGAAAGCGGCGGAGCGACGAGAAAAGAAGCGCTTCAATATGCGGGTAAGGATTCAGATGAGTTTAATTTATTGATTCATTTTGAACACTGCTGGGCCGATACCGACGATAACAACACAAAAACCCCGGGTAAATGGGCTAAAGGTGAAATCGACTTAGCGTCGATTAAACAAAGCTTTGCCTATTGGATTAATATTTTTGAAAACGAAGGGTTCCATACCCTTTATTGGCATAATCATGACCATCCTCGCATCGTATCACATTATGGCGATGATCAGACTTACCATAAAAAGAGCGCAAAAATGCTTGCGATCAGTCTTTATCTTTTACCGGGTATTCCAATTATTTATTATGGCGAAGAGATTGGGATGACCAACGTCGATTACACAAAGCTTGATCAATTTCGCGATGTTGAGGTGTTTACCGAATACGAAAACTTCATCCACAATAACGCAAGCCACGAAGAAGCGATGCAAGCCTTAAGAGACCGCGCCCGTGATAACGCGCGTACACCGATGCAGTGGAGTAGTGAAAAGTATGCATCTTTTTCCACAACTACCCCTTGGATCGATGTCAATCAAAATAAAGACATCATCAACGTGGCCCAACAAAAACGCGATGAAAAAAGCATCCTGTCGATGTATCAAAGCTTAATAAAGTTAAGAAAAACAGAGAATCTGGCTTACGCCAAGGTTGCGTTTTTCGACTTAAAAGACTCGCAACGATTTAATTACAAAGTCAAGGGAAAAAACCATACGTACCTCGTTTTTTGTAACTTTAAAGACACCCCGGTTGAACAACCGCTTGATACATTACTAGAGGAAAAGTATGAACTATATTTACACAACTTAGATGAACCCTCACAACAATCAAAATTTGAACCCTATGAAGCAAGGGTGTACCGAAAAAAACTATAACAAAGAAAGTGATATGTATGAAAAAAGCTTTAATGTTCTTAAGTATAACCACGCTGCTCATCTTACTAAGCAGTTGTGGTGGAACCGAAGAAGACCAACCGACATGCCCTGAAGAAGAACCGACAAACCTAGAAGAGATGTTTCATTGTGGTTGCTTCTGAGGCGTGGATGCTTATGTGTGATACCGTAAAAAGCATCATG
>CAYLQZ010000035.1:0-15680 GCA_964386055.1 uncultured Candidatus Izemoplasmatales bacterium
ACAAAGACTTATTAAGATTTTAGGTCCGCAAATGGGACTGATTAACGAATAAGAAGGGGCTGTAAAGAAATGAAATCACTTAAGATTCCATTTCTTTACAGCCCCTTTTTATGTTTTATAAGTCTTTTGTTAAAAATGGTGGCAGTTTTATAATGCCTTTTTTATAGAGTAAAGTTAATACACTAAATATGATAAGTAATATTCCAGGTAAGAATAAAGCCCCCAGTAAAACGAAATTATCATTTGATTGTCCTGAGTCATCGCCGACTCCATCTAATGAAAATTCACGAATATAGTTTTCTTCAAAGTTATCGCTCATCACTACCGTATCTTCATCAATATACCAAAGCGCTTCTATATCACTACGTGTATTCACAAATTCTAAGCCTTCATCGAGCGGCATCACGAAAACAGCGGTCACTAAGATATCGCCAATTTCCCCATCAGAGCTTACCATGGTAACACTACTATGATGGTCAGTTGGAAAGAGAGTATTAGGATTAATTAAGTGATGGTATTTTCTCCCATCAACTTCATAATACCGTTGATAATCCCCACTCGTTGTAACGTTGTCTCCACTAGTGATTTGTAAAGAGGCAATACGACTAGTGGGATCATTAGGGGTATCAGGGTTTGTAACACCTGTATACCACAGTTTATTTTCTCTATAAGGATGATCACCATATACTTCAACATTAGAAGTTCCTGCATTAACTAAAAAGCTTTCAATGCCGTCAACAGTTTTTAAGTAATCTCCTAATACTTTAGCAGCGTATCCTTTACCTATGCCGCCTAAATCCAAACGCATTCCTTCTTTAATCTTTATCCGTTGATTGGCTTCATCAATTTCTATTTTATCAATTCCAACATGTTCATTGGCAGCTTCTAATTCTTCCGTTGATGGAACCCTACAGTAGTCACTATAGTCTTCCTCCATCCGCTGTTCGCGATTATCACTGCCAGCGATACTGTATAAAAATTCATCACAATCAAGTGAATATTCATTCCATATATCGATTACAGGCCCTAAAGAAATATCAAAATACCCATTCGTGTAGTCATAATAATCAATAGAAGTCATAATCATATCAAATAATGCTTCATCAACTTCATGCCATACACCAGGCGATTCATTAATAACTTTTACATTTGTAATTCTTGGGACTTTTATGTCGATTGAAGGCCCGTGCTCATACAAATAAACATCATCTCCAACATTATGATGTTCACCGGGTAGCGGTATAAATTTAGTTATTTCAAACTTATCATAACTTGTCGCAACTTCATGCAAATGATTCAATATTGTATGAAATTGGTCTGTTACTTCTTCAAATTCTTCATCGCTTAAGGTGTGGAAAATATTCGCTTGTACAAAACTATCAAAATATTGGCTTGTTCCTAAAGTGTTGCCTTTTAATTCTGAATCATCATCGGATTCGCCGTTTTCATCTTGAAATTCTATAAACCCATCACACGCAGCAATGGTAAAAACCATGAGTAGCAATGCGCTGGCCATCATTATTTTTTTCATTAATTGTTTCATATAATCACCATAAGCATTATATCATATATTACAAGTCACTAGTTAAAAATTATAAATAAAAAAGGGACAATTTATTGAACCGCCCCTTTTTTAAGTTATAAACTAATTATTTTGCTTGTTCAATCGCGTTTTGAATGGTTTCAATGTAACCAGACACTGTAATTGAAACCCCACTGACAACGTCATCGTCGCCTTCAAGGTTATAATCAGCACTTTGGTTTTCAATGATATCGTCCATAACCATTTCAACTTGTTCTACCCAAGTATATTCGTTATCACTCATGGTATACCCTTCACCATAATTAAGACTCATTTTTGTAGTAGCGTACCCAGTATTTTCGTTTCCACGAGCTTCCCAATTTAGTGGGCCATCATCGTCAGATTTTAAATACACTTCATCAGCCGTTGCATACACAATATTGCCATCATCGTTAACCGCAATAAAGCCTAATGTGTTTTGATTGCCATCAGTATATCCGAAATGGATTCCTGGTGTTAATGATAATCCTTCATCAACATTAGGAACATCAAAGTCTGATGGTGATTCATCGTCACCTAGTTCAGCACGTGCTAACGCATTTCCTACTGCTTCTAAGTAACTATCAACAGAGATACTAACCCCAGCAATAATATCGTCGCCGTCTTCAGCAAAGTATCTATCATCGAGGTCATAATCAATAATTTCTTGATTTTCAACAACGTCATCACCTAGCATTGAAACTTGTTCTACCCAAGTATATTCATTGTCTCCCATAATGTAATCTTCACCATAATTAAGACTCATCTTCGATGTTGCATATCCAGTAGCTTCATCGCCACCTCGACCTTCCCAAGTTACAGGTCCTTCTTCATCTGATTTCATGTAAATGGAGTCAATAAAAACGTCAGCAATGTATCCTTCGGCATCCACATAGACATAAGCGTATGTATTTTGATGTCCATCTGTATACCCAAGGTAAAGACCAGGCTTGTAATCGCCTTCATCAGTGCTTCCGCACGCTGAGAGTGCAACACCCATTAACAATGTTAACATAACTGCAAATACTTTTTTCATAATTTTGTTCCTCCCGAATTTTATATTTTTACATTTTATTATAGGTTATCTAATTTAGATGGTCAAGTTTTTTTTATATGTTATAATTTATATGGATACGCACCATAAAAATATTATGGTATAATTGGAAGCTTTATCGTGTGCACCATATAACTGAGTTATGTTATAATAAATCAGAGGCGATGCTTATGAGTAAAAAAGATCTAATATTAATTGTTACTATATTGGTTATATCAGTATCTTCATTGATTACTGTTATAGTCTTTCAACAACGAACAGCGACCACAGACGGAACAGCCATAGTAAGGTATCAAGGCCAAGAAATACTACATATTTCTTTGCTTGATGGTAGTGCGATAATATTGAATGAAGCGTATGTATTAGATATCAATGAAGACAATCAAACGTACACTGTACAAGGAGAATTAGGGCACGTAATCATCTATTATAGCGATCATAAAGTTTCAGTTATTGAAGAAACATCGCCACAAAATATTTGCCAAAATCAAGGGGAAACTAATACCCCATTAAGACCACTAACTTGCTTACCTAACGACGTAGTAATCACGATCGACACTCAAGAATTTAATCCTGATGAAGATGATGCGATTATCCAATAAGAAGAGGAGAAGAATTAATGGATTTATTTTTACTAGGTATTTTTGAAATGCTTTTATTCTTTATACTTTTGGCCTTATCATTTAATGCACTAATGCGGATTGATATATCAAAACACTTCCAAAAAGGCGCAATTTGGCAAATGCAAGTTGTGTATGTTTTCATAGCGATTTCCCTTTCATATTTAGTATTAAAAGCAATTATGAATCTCATAGATATAATGTATCGCTTAATAGGATAAAAAAACATTTTCCCAATTTAGGAAAATGTTTTTTTTATTTAAAGTGTTTAATGTTTATTTAGCGTTATCAATTGCAACTTTAATTGCGTCTAGATAGTTATCAACAGAGATTGTAACGCCGCTTACTACATCATTACTATCTTCATCAAAGTATCCATCACCATCTAGATCAAGCGATGGGAATCCTTGAGCTTCAACCACTTCACCAAGAGTCATAGCAACTTGATCATGCCACATGGTCTCGCCATCAACTTCACAGTCTACAACAGATTCTCCGGGCCACATATTATACCCGCATCCTAGATCAAGACTCATTTTTGTAGTCGCAATACCAGTGTTTTCGTTGCCATGTGCTTCCCAGTTCAATGGGCCGTTATCGTCTGATTTAAGATAAACTGAATCTGCAGTAGCGTATTCAATATTTCCATCATCGTTCACTGCAATGAGCCCAACGGTATTTTGGTTTCCATCTGTATATCCGAAGTGAATGCCTGGAGTATATTCGCCTTCTTCGTCAAATTCAGGAACATCAAAGTCTGCTGGTGAATCATCTTCTGATAATTTAATGCGATCTAAAGCAGATTTAACAGCGTCTATGTAACCATCAACAGTAATCGTAACCCCTGCAATAACATCATCACCGTCTTCATCAAAATCTCCATCATCAAGATCATAATCGATAATACCTTGGTTTTCGATAATGTCTTCAGCAAGCATTCTTACTTGGTCGTGCCACATAACCTCGCCATCGACTTCACAGTCTTCAACAGGCTCGCCTGGCCACATATTATACCCACACCCAAAATCTAAACTCATTTTAGTAGTTGCATATCCAGTAACTTTATCGCCACTACGATCTTCCCAAGTTACAGGATCATCTTCATCTGATTTCATATACACGGTATCTATAAAGATATCTGCAATGTACCCATCAGCATCTACATATACATATGCATATGTATTTTGGTGTTCTTCAGTGTACCCAAGATGCAATCCCGGCTCGTAATCTCCGTAATCCGTCTCGTTATCTCCGTAATCCGTAACGCAAGCAACTAATGGCAATACGAAGAATACAGAAAGTGCTAATAAAAATAATTTTTTCATAAAATCCTCCCGTTTTGTTAAAATATTTTCTATGATTCGAGAGTCATAAATACTCTCTTTCTCACAATTTGTATTATAGATTATTTGTAATACAATGTAAGGATATTTTGGTATATTTTTGTATTACAGAAAAACCTCTATAAATTTCTAAATACTTTTGTTATAGGAACGAGCGTTTTAATAAAAATGATATTTTTAGCAATTTCATAAAAATAACACCTATATACAGTAAAGATATAGGTGTTATTGATATATTTTTTCACTAGAAATAATATTGATAATAGCTTGGTTTTGTGTAGCTTCAATAATAGTGGACTCCAAAGTGTTATATTCTTTGTCTTCGACGATCATCTCAAAGGTAACTTTGTCTTTATAAAATCTATTTATTAAGGTTCCGTGGTGGGATGCAATATGTTCCATTGTTCCAATGAGATCAAAAGGAAATGTGATTTGTAATGTTATAAACTTTTTCTTTTTTGTAAGGGTCGCTTTTTTAAGTCCTTCAGACGCACTTTTAGTGTAAGCGCGTATTAAGCCTCCAGCTCCTAATTTTATCCCCCCAAAATACCGAACAACTACGCACAATACATTGGTAATCTCATTTTTTTTAAAAACTTCTAAAATGGGAACCCCCGCTGTTTGTGAAGGTTCACCATCATCATCCGCTTTTTGAATGTCTTGATTATCGCCGAGTAAATACGCGAAGCAATGATGGTTCGCACTTGAATGCTCACGCTTTATCTTATCTAATGCTTCTTTAGCCCCTTCAACTGTTTGAACAGGGATCAAATAGCTAATAAACTCAGAATTCTTAATCGTTATGGTTTCTTCAACCGTCGATTTTATACTTTTCATAGAATCACTCCATCTATATCATAGCATTATATCGTGACTTTTGTCATAATCAATAGAAAAACCACTTTATATATAGTATAATTCACTTGGTGATATTTATGAATAATACATTTGAAAATGGGAAACTTATCTTAAAACAACTCAACGATTCAGGCTATGAAGCGTATTTTGTTGGGGGGGTTGTAAGAGATCAATTATTAAACCGTCCAACTAGTGATATAGATATTACAACAAACGCAACGCCCCCACAAGTCCAAGCCATCTTTGATAAAACCATTCTAACGGGGAAAGCGTTTGGAACCATCACCGTATTAATCGATAAAATACCGTATGAAGTAACAACGTATCGTCATGATATGAAGTATGATAACCACCGGCATCCAACAAATATAAAATTTGCTAAAACCTTAAAAGACGATTTATCACGACGCGATTTTACCATCAATCAATTAACAATGGATGTCGACGGCAATGTCTACGATTACTTTAACGGCAAACAAGATCTCACCGCTAAAATCATTCAAACGATTGGAAATCCTTACAAGCGTTTTGAAGAAGATGCGCTGAGAATTTTAAGAGCGTTTCGGTTTGCGGCTACTTTGGCGTTTACGATTGAAGATAATACCTTAAACGCCATTAAAGATACAACGCATTTAATCCGTAAAATTTCCACTGAAAGAGTTCAAGATGAGTTATTTAAACTTTTAAATGGAGATTCAACGGCTTATGTAATAGATAAAATAATTGAAACCAACACGCATAAAGCGTTATATTTAGAAAAAGGATTTCTTACGTTAAACACCCTGAAAACCAATGACTATAACGCTACTGAAGCACTCGTCATGATGCAAAAAGATGAAGCTTTTCCGTTTGATAAATATCATTTTTCCAATAAACTGATTAAGCACATTCAAACCATCACTCAACTCCATCAAGCAACGTATAAAAAAGGCTTTACCCCCATGCAGGTATTTTCTTATGAATTAGATGATGTTTTAAGGGCAAATCGTGTTAACATATTACGTGGGGATATTGACCGCAAAAAGTCAATTTACGCACTAAATGATACCCTTCCTATTAAAACTCCAAAATCATTAGCTTTTAAAGGCAATGATATAAAAAAACATTTAGATTTGGATACCAATGCTCAAATTTCTACAATTCTTCATGCGCTTATTACTAGCGTAGTTTCAGGAGAAGTCGAAAATGATTTCACCACCCTAAAAACTCACGCTAAAAAAATACTTAAAGACTTAAAGGATCGTGATCATTATGCCTAATTTTGAAGCTTATCTCGAAGGCTTTCATGACATTACCGTATTGGTTCCCTACACGTACCAAGACGGCAACGTTGAAAGCTTTTTAGCAAAAGGAAACAACGAAACCATTTATTTGGAAATTGTAAAAAAAGAAGCCTACGATACCTACATTAAATATACATTACATTTTAATGGGTTCATCTTCTTGAATAAACACTATGACATCATCGACAATCGTGGTGAAAAATGTGAACTTTATAGCGGTGAAATCGTTAGAAGTGACCTTTTTGATGAACTTTATTATTATGATGGGAATGATTTAGGAGTAAGTTATACTCAAAGCGAAACGACTTTTAAACTTTGGTCACCGGTTGCGAAGGAAGTTAATGTAATATTATTTGAAGGAAAAACAGAACGCAAAATTTCACTTCATTACATTGTACAAGGGATTTGGGAAGTCAAAGTTGAAGAAGACTTAGAGACAATGCCATATTTGTTCGAAGCGTATGTGAACGGAAAATTAGAACGATTCAATGACCCTTACGCCATTGCGTCGGCTGCGAACGGACGATACAATTATATCGTTGATCCAAATAAGTTTGTGACAATGGCGCACGACAATCCTTTCCAAAGTATTTATGCAGCGGATGCGATTATTTATGAAGCTTCCATAAGAGATGCGACGACCGATCCCGCTTTAAATACCAAGCATCCAGGAACCTTTAAAGCGTTCACTGAAAAAGGACTCAAGAATGCTTCAGGCGATAAAGCCGGATTTGACTATTTAAAAGACCTAGGCATTACCCACGTACAACTCATGCCTATTTACGACTTTGAAGGCGTGGATGAAACCCATCCTTTCAAATATTATAATTGGGGCTATAACCCTTCGCAATACAACGTAGTAGAAGGGTCCTTTTCACGTAATCCCGACGATCCATACAGCCGTATAAACGAACTGCGTGAAATGGTAGATACCCTCCATAAAAACGGCTTATCGGTTATCATGGATGTCGTCTATAATCATGTTTATAACATTAAAACATTCCCCTTTGATAAAATTATTCCAGGGTATGCGTATCGTGTTGACGAAAACGGCGTTTTAACCAATAGCTCAGGTTGCGATAGCGATCTTGCTACCGAGCGGAAAATGATTCGTAAACTTATTGTTGATTCTGTTTTACACTGGGTGAAAACCTATAAGATAGACGGCTTTCGCTTTGATTTAATGGGACTAATTGACCTTACGACGATGCATATAATTCGTCAAAAACTCGAAGCGGTTGATGAGCATATTTTACTTTATGGAGAAGGCTGGCAAATGCCAACTAGACTTCCAAAAGATGCCTTAACGCACATGTATAATCATAAAACATTATTTAATATAGGGTTTTTTAACGACGAAACCCGGGAACAAATTAAAGGTGAAACATTTAAATTACGATCAAAAGGCTATGCGATGGGGACCTTAATTAACCGTGCAACAATTAAAAAAATTATTCAAGCTGCGACGCATAAAAAAGGAGGCATCCAATATCCTTCTCAATCAATCAATTATGTTGAATGCCATGATAACCATACATTTTACGATAAAGCATTAGTAGCCATGAAAGACGCGCCAGAAGCCAAGCGATTAAGAGCACAACGCTTAAGCCTAGAGATGGTTATGTTGATGCAGGGTGTGCCGTTTATTCATATGGGACAAGAGTTTGCCCGCAGTAAAAATGGCGTAGAGAATTCATATAAATCTCCTGATTCTATTAACATGGTGAAATGGGAAAATGTCAGCCAATACCAATCATTAGTACAGGCTTTGAAAACGTTGATTAAAGTAAGGAAATCGCATGATTTACTGCGTTTAAAAACAGCGTATGAAATCAAGAACCATACCCATGTTCGCACCAAAGAAAACGGCACTATTATTTACGAATTAAAAAATCATCAAGCGCATCTTATCATTATCTTTAAAAATAACGACAAAGAAGAGCGCTTTACATTTGAAGATGGCTTTGATATAATCTATCAATCGGAGCCACAAGATGAAAATAAGGCCATAAAATCGTTAACACTAAATACGATGTCTACCACGGTTTTAAAACAATAATTTGAAGGTGTGAAACTATGAAAAACTTTTATGCAAAAGTTGATTCTTATAATCAAACAACATACGATACCAACACATTGAGTGTTTTATTAAAAGATGATACCCGTAAAACGCTAAGAATCGATGAAAACGCAAAAGTAATAGAAGGGGAAGTATATTATTTTGAGTGTGAACCAACAGAATTCAAAGGAAAAGAACAATATTTAGTCTCGACGTTTACACACATTACCGATTTGAACCTATCTTTAGAAGATGAACAAGAAGCCATGCGTTATTTTTATAACTATTCACCAGAAACCACCAAGCAAACAAAAGCCATTATAGAAAACGCGCTCAATTCAATCGAAAATCCAACTATTTTAGCGATTACCAAAGATCTTTATGAAACGTATAAAGCGCAATATTATCGCTACCCAGCTGCGACTCGATTTCATCATGCTTACATCGGTGGGGTTGCGCATCATACCGCAACGATGCTTAAACTGGTAGAAGGATTTGTACAGACGTATCCATTCTTAAATCAAGATTTACTCAATGGTGGCATTATTCTACATGATCTCTTTAAAATAATAGAACTCTCTAACCATTATGCCCCAGAATATACAAAAGAAGGGCGTCTAATCGGCCATATCGCGATGGGCGTGGAATATATTGGGTTTTCCGCTAAAAAATTATCGCTATATGAAACCGAAGAACGTTTATTAATGCAACACATGGTGTTGTCTCATCATTATTATGGAAACTTCGGATCGCCCAAAAAACCTAACATCCCTGAAGCACTTGCCCTGCACTTCATCGATAATATCGATTCCAAATTTGCTGTTTTAGGACAAGCACTAGAACATACTAAGCCGGGTGAATTTACCTCATCATTAGGCGTCCTTGATCGCGAACGTTATTACAAATCAAAGTTAAAGTAGAATATAAATAGACAAACAAAGACCACTGTGTTAAACTATTAAAGAAAAATTACCGTTTGCGGTTTTTGTTTATATCTTAAGGAGTGAAATTCAAATATGAAAGCAGAAAAAAGAACAGAAAAACTGAAAGACTTGCGTACGAATTCATTAGTACCAGGTGTTGTATACGGAAAAGCCATAGAGTCTTCTCCGATCAAAGTCAACTACAAGGATTTTGTCAAAACTTATCAACAATATGGGATGAGTATGACATTTGAACTAACACTAGACGGGACTAAGCATCAAGTGTATTTCAAAGAAGTACAAGTAGACCCAATCCGTCCAAATCGCGTGGTCCACTTCGACGTGCAAAAAATCTCTGCCCAAGACACCATTACTGCAGAAATTCCAGTTGAAATTGAAGGACGCGAAAAAATCGAAGGGAAAGGCCTTATTGTCGAGGTTATCTACGATACCATTGAGACAGACTTCCCTGCAGGTAGCGGAATTTCAAACTTCACATTAAATGTTGAAGCATTAGAAGGTAACGATGTTTTACGCATTAGTGACCTTGATCTACCAGAAGGATTCAAACCACTACATGATGAAGAAGAAATTATTGTAAGTATCTCTTATCCACAAGAGGAAGAAGAACCAGAAGAAACAACAGATGAAGATGAAGAATTAGAAGTTGAAGCCATTAAACAAAAAGGTGACGACGAGGACGAAGAAGACACTGAGTAATAACCATTTAACGCTCGCCAAAAGGCGAGCGTTTTTTTTATCTTTCTATCATAAAAAAAACACCTAAGTTTGATTCAAACTTAGGTGTAATTATTTAATTATTCATGCAAGCCAGGGAATAAACGGCGTTCATAAAATTCGCGAATGCCTTCTAATTGCGTTTTGAGGTGCGCCTCATTTGATGCAATCTCAATATCTTGATCAAACATTTCATCAGTGATCATTATAGTGAATGCAAAATCGCTGAGTAAAGCGTTTAGTAATGGATCATAAAATAATCCTACCGCATCCTTAACGTCTTCTGGGAATTCAATATCAACTTCACTTCCCATAAATTGATCAATAACTGACTTAGTATAGTAACGGACTTGGTCGACGCTTAACATATCGTCTTCATTCGCAATACGACTATCGTATTCATCCATATCTTCAGTCACCATAGCACTAGGTTTATCAAAATTAGGTCCTTGTGATGCTTTAATAAAATGGAGCCCGAATTGGGTGTGCACCAAATCATCAGTCGTCATATAAGCTTCATCTTCATCGTATGTTTCATAAAGCGTTCTTAATGCGTCTACAAACGCTTCAGCGTAATCCTGTGTGTTTTGAGCGTTTAACGGATCGCCCTCATTTAATGACTCATACATGATTTTGAGACCAGCGTTTCTAAATACGGCCCACTCGCTATAATCATCATCGTCTTCATCTTCGCCACGTAATGCACGCATGTACTCTTCTACAATATCATTCATATCGTCGCCATCATCAATACGGTTATAAATTTTGGTATATAGTTGTGCGCGTAAAGTATCGAGTTCTTCTTGATCGTTATCATCCAAATCGTCATAATAATCATCAAAGTTATCTGGGGCGAAATCAAGATCAAAATCAATATGGACGAGTAAGTGTTCCGCGGTTAAAGAGAAATAGTCATTATAATTGTCTTCTACAAGTTTATAGAAGGCATCGAAATCAATGGTTTCAACCATATATTCATAACGAATGGTACGTTCTACCATTTGTCTAAGCATGTCTTCTTCACTTAAGAAAGCCGATTCTGAAGAGAAACTATAACGGACTAGAGGATCAGGCATTCCTGTCATTTGCAAGATTTGTTGTCTACCTTGTTGGGCTTGACCGAATAAATACAAATATTCGCTCCACTCAAAGGCATCAGGGGAAATTCCAAATTGAGCATACACATTATTCCCAAAGTAATTTTTCTCTTCTCTTAAATCGTTACGATGCATCCGCATCATATCACTTGAGTTATTAAAGACATCTCGGTTTGAGCCATAAGCAGATTCAAAGTAATCGCTATCGAATAAAAATTCAATTTTACCAAGATCGGCTAAATGCATTGCCCCAACGCGATTAATGGCGTTATCAAAATAATCGTCTGCCGTAATCTCGAAGCCATCGCCTGAGGCAATGATATTTTTATCAGGATTGGCAACATATAAGTCTCTACCAGTTTGCATTTCATAGCGCATTGCAAGTTTCGAATCGTGAATTTGTAAATCACTTTCTTCATGTAATTCGCTCATCGCAGATTCAATCGCTTGATCGCCTACTAAAATATCGACATAATCTTGTTTGAATACGTTTCTTTCATTGTCGTTTACATCATCAAAATCTGGGGTGTCTTCGATATCGACTAAATACAAGAATAAACGATCGCCGCCGATTTCACGCGATGAGACATTATACGAACGCTCAGCGCCATTTAATTGAGTATATATTAGATTAGAAAGGTCAGCGAGCGGTTCAGATTGACGTTCTTCCGCGCGCTCAGCTAACGCCTGTTGGTTGAACATGAAGTCCTCATATTCTAACGCGACTACCCCTTCTGAATCGAGGGTCTCATCAATAGGGTCGTTGTGTTGGTTTAAATAATTATATACCTTAATATAATACGTTAACACTTCTTCAGCATCTAGCTTTTCCGTGTTATCTTCATCATATTCACTTCGTCCCACGTCTTCGATATCGCGGTCTCCAGTGTAAAGCGCAAACCCATTATCAAAATCTTCGATTAAGTTAAAATGATTAAACACATCTCGCATTTCTTGACGATCATAAAATCTTAAAGGAATAACGGTAGAATCCCCAAGTTTATAATCATTATAAAAGCTTTCTAAATCATTTTCTGAAATATGAAATTCATCATCTTCACTGCCGGTTAAATATAAGTCTTGAACATAATTAAGTTGTGCAAGATAAAGTCTAGCAAAAGCATCAACGCTATCTTCATCCGCAGGGTCAAACCCTTCAAGCATTAAAAGATCGTTGAAGTCTTGTTCTCTTTCTTCTTTTTCGCCTTCAGTTAACCGGTCAATCTCTTCTTGGTCACTGGTGGTGTAAGTCAGTTCTAAAATATAGGTTTCGATATCCTCTTCAGTTACCTCATCCATATAATCACTGATTAATAAGGCATCGATTTGATTAAATAAATGCACAAATCCATCTCTTGCTTTAATTCTGTTATAAAGCATTTCATTGGTTACTTCGACATTTCCAAATGTCATAAACACTTCATCAGGATTAGAGAGGGCTGGATCGTCCTCATCGCCTCCAACAAATTGGCACGCTACCGATGCCAAAATAACGAAAAGAATAATACTGATAATTCCTATAGCTCGTTTCATAATTACTGTTTCCATAATATTAGTCACTCCTTATTAAAATACGCAATAATTATATTATCACTTATTCATTTATAACACAACTGAAAATCATTACAAAGCAACAATATGATATATTGCAATTTACCCTTATCCACATGCAACCCTGTTGCATAGATAAAAAATTGGTGTATAATTATTGTGAATTGGAGGGACGCTTAATGGAAATAACTGTACTTGCAAGTGGATCAAAAGGCAACGCAGCATTTATAAAAACCGATCAAACACAGCTCATGATAGACTGTGGAATATCGTTTCGTCAAATAAAACTTAGAATGCAAGAAAAAGCGCCCTTACTGACCAAGCTTGATGCCATCATACTCAGTCACGAACATTCAGATCATACAAAAGGCGTTTTTCAAACCCTAAAACAAACCCAAGCGCCACTTTATACCGCAAAAAAAACCTATCAGACACTTAAACAAAAAATTGAAGTGGAGCACGAATTTGTTCCAATAGAAGAGGATAATCCTTTCATGTTAGGCGATTTAATTATCACCCCACTTAAAACGTCACATGATGCCTTGCATTCTTTAGGATTTATGATTCAACAAGATCATAAGCGTTTAGTATATATTACCGATACCGGTTTTTTACAAGAATCAAGTTTTACCAAAATAAAAAACGCAGATGCTTACTTGATAGAAGCGAACTACGATGTTGCGATGTTATTTGACTCTCCGCGCCCATATTACTTAAAAAAGCGTATAGATTCGGTAAAAGGTCACCTTTCAAACGCAGACTCAGCGTATTATCTATCTCAACTCATTGGGGACAATACCAAAAGCATTATTCTTGCGCACCCTTCCCAAGAATGTAATACTGAGAAATGTGCACTAGCGACGGTAAACGATATCTTTTCTGCATATGACATCAATGCTCAAGATTATAATATATTTGTGGCCAAACAACACACTGCATTAACAGTAAAAATCTAACTAATAAATTGTTAAAAGGAGTTTTTAATATGCACAATACGCATCACGAAACATTAATTAAACAAACCACTGCAAAGGCTTTACAAGTGAGTGAAAACAGTGTAAGCATAGACTTTCGCTTAATGGGTGGAATGTCTAATTTTACCTATGTTATTAAAGTGAACGATGCCCGTTATACCTTTAGAATTCCTGGGAAAAACGCTTCTAAATTTGTTGATCGTGAGATTGAAAAGGCCCATATTAAGCTTATAGAATCAACAAACTTAAATAACGAAACCGTCTATTTAGATACCGACTCAGGCATAAAGATTGCAAAATATATTGAAGGAACGCCTTTGCACCAAACAACCCCCCTCGATTATTTAGAAGCGGCTGCGCAGACATTGCGTTTCCTTCACCAGTCAGACTTAAAAAGTCCCCACGACTACGCACCATTTAAACGCATTGAGACTTATGAAAGTTATTTACAAGCATTTGACTACACCCATGAAGCCCGTTATTTTGAGTATAAAAAAACCCTCTTTTCCTATACTGATTTCTTAGCACAGTTTCAAAAAACCTTCACCCACGGGGATGCTCAAATAAGCAATTTCGTAGTCACAGACAGCGAACTTTATTTAATGGACTGGGAGTTTGCAGGCATGAACGACCCGTTTTTCGATATTGCCCAGTTTGGCAATAAAGATTTTGATCATGCCATTGCCTTGCTGCCCATTTACTTAGAGCGCACTCCAACCTTTGAAGATTTCAAACGGCTTTATCTATGGCGCGTAGATTTATGTTTACAATGGCATAACGTTGCTGCATACAAGCATTTAATCGGCTTGAGTGAAGATTTGAACATTCCGTTTGATAAAGTTGCATCAATGTATTTGGACAAAGCGAGAGATTTACTCGCTAAATTGAAATAAAACACTAATTTTATAAACAAAAGAAAACACTTGCAAATGTAAGTGTTTTCTTTTGTTTAAAACCGGATTTGCTGTTGTGTAATACTTGACTTTATATTATAATTTATTTGTATGACAAGATGTCTATTCAGATACAATATTATAATGGAGGTAATACGATGGCGACAAAAAAATTATATCAAGCCATGGATGGGAACCAAGCTGCAGCTCATTCATCTTATGCGTTCACAGAAGTAGCGGGGATTTATCCAATCACACCGTCTTCACCAATGGCTGAACATACCGATTTGTGGGCTTCACAAGGGAAGAAAAATCTCTTTGGAATGCCGGTTAAAGTAATTCAAATGCAATCGGAAGCAGGCGCAGCAGGAACAGTACATGGCTCGCTGCAAGCGGGGGCACTGACAACTACTTACACAGCATCACAAGGGCTTTTATTAAAAATGCCTAATATGTATAAAATAGCGGGAGAGCTACTACCAGGTGTCATTCATGTTGCGGCACGAAGTGTTGCGGTTCAAGCGTTATCAATTTTCGGGGATCACCAAGATGTTATGGCGACGCGCCAAACAGGCTTTGCAATGCTGGCAAGTGGATCAGTTCAACAAACAATGGATTTAACGGGGGTTGCCCACTTATCCGCAATCAAATCAAGCATTCCGTTTTTACACTTCTTTGATGGGTTTAGAACATCCAATGAAGTAAACAAGATCGAGGTTATGCCTT
>CAYLQZ010000036.1:0-15506 GCA_964386055.1 uncultured Candidatus Izemoplasmatales bacterium
AAATCATATAAATCAAGAAAGTATGAAATCTATCGAACAAAACTTAAAAAAATTTACTCCTCTATAAATTTAAGGATTAATAGTTAACATGATAACTTTGAACTATCAATATTAATATTGAATGCCATTACAGTTTTTTAATCTTTAAAACATTTTTTGTTTATTTTGCCTTCTTTTTGGTATTATGATTTATAGAGAGGAATGATTTTATGAACGCTACATTAAATAATTATCCTTATGGTTCGAAGCGTAGTGCTTCTATTGCAAAAAACGGCATGGTCGCCACAGGGCATCCCCTAGCAGCGCAAGTGGGACTCGATATTTTAAAGCAAGGTGGAAATGCTGTTGATGCGGCGATTGCCACTGCGGCCGCTTTAACCGTTGTTGAACCTACTACTAACGGCATTGGGGGCGATGCTTTTGCGATTGTAAATTTTGAAAATACATTATATGGGATCAACGGGAGTGGAAAATCTCCTAAAGGGCTCACGTTAGATGCCTTAAAGAAAAAAGGATTGAGTGAAATTCCAAAATTTGGCGTTGTTCCAATCACCACACCAGGAGCAGTGCGTGCTTGGGTTGATCTAAGCGAACAATTTGGGGTACTCGATTTTAAAACCGTTTTAAAACCGGCGATTCAATTAGCGAATGAGGGCTACCCTATTAGCCCTGTAATTGGTCAAGCTTGGCAGAATGCATTTAAAGCGTATAAAACTATTCTTAATGATCCTGTATTTACTCCTTTTTTTGATACCTTCACAAACAAAGGCAAAGAAATTAATCCTGGAGAAATCTTTACTCTAAAGGATCATGCAAAGACCCTAGACTCAATTGCACAAACCAAAGGAGAAAGTTTTTATAAAGGCCATCTTGCAAAAAAGATGGCTACCTATATTCAAAAACACGGAGGCTTTTTATCAGAAGAGGATCTCGCAAACCATCGTTCCTTATGGGTAGACCCGATTTCTGTGAATTACCGTGGGTATGATATTTATGAACTCCCTCCAAATGGACAGGGAATCATAACCCTACAGGCGCTGGGTATGCTCAAGCATTTCGATTTTACTACTACTTACGACCCCTTACACATGCATTATCAAATTGAAGCGATTAAATTAGCGTTTGAAGATGGATTTAACCATATTGCAGATCCTTCTCATATGCGGATTTCAGTAAAAGAATTATTGGATGAATCCTACTTAAAAACACGGGTTGAATTAATTAAAGATACGGCCACTACTCCAAAACCAAGTGACCCTAATTATTCAGGAACCGTATATTTATCCACAGCTGATAAAGATGGGAATATGGTGTCCTTTATCCAAAGTAACTATATGGGATTTGGGAGTGGGGTCGTTATTCCTGAAACAGGCATCGCAATGCAAAATAGAGGACGAGATTTTTCACTAAATGAAAAATCTCCCAATGGTTTAGATGGGAACAAACGGTCATACCATACCATCATTCCAGGATTTATTAAAAAGGATGGCGTTCCAATTGGACCGTTTGGCGTAATGGGAGGATACATGCAGCCTCAAGGCCACTTACAGGTTGTTCAAAGTATGATTGATAATAATCTCAATCCCCAATCCGCACTCGACAAACCGCGGTGGCAATGGATTGAAGGCAATCGTGTCAAAGTAGAAAGCGAGATGCCTTTACATTTTGTTGAAGCCTTAAAGCAGCGTGGTCATACGGTTGAAATAGAAAATAAAGTTTCTCTGTTCGGACGCGGTCAAATCATTTGGCGTTTATCAAACGGGGCGTATGTTTGTGGCGTTGAGAAACGAACTGATAGTTCGGTCGCGTTATATTAACGCCCAATGAGAAAAACTATACATTGTAATTTTTGAAATATATTCATTTTATCTTTATTCAAAAAAATCCAGCCAATTAATGACTGGATTTTTTTGAATAGTTTCTCTTATAGCATTTAGCGATTAGTGAAACGCTTCAAAGTTGTTTCAAGTAAGGGCATGTTCAAACTATCATCTACCATTCTAACATCAATAGCTGGTTCTTGAGTTTGTTTAACGATAAAGCTTGGATGTCGCTCTTTAAGCGCAGTAACAATATCATAAAAGCTGAGTGAATGATTTGAATTTAAATGATAAATACCTGGGGATTTCCCAAGCATCTCTATCAGCCCTATTGCAGTATCTTCTAAAAATGCGCTAGAGGGATAAAAGTTTGAACTGGCTTCTATATAGCCTTTTTCTTCCATTTGTTTATAAAGGTGATCAATCATGTTGTTCGATCCTTTTTCATGGCCAATCTGCCAAGAAATTCTTGCGATGTAAGTATTAGGGTTGGCTTTTTTGGAAATAGCTTCGCCCTCAAGTTTATAGGTTCCATAATCATCTTTAGGCTCTGGTTCAAGCGTTTTAGCATAAGGGTGTGGGTGTTGGTTAGGATTATACACCGAAACTGAACTGATGTAGACATATTGAATGTTTAATTCTTTGGCAATTTTAGCAAGCATTTTTGTCCAGGCAATGCTCCCTGTCGCAAAATGCATTAACAATTCAGGATTTATATGTTCGATGAACGCTCTAACCTCCTTTTCATTTTCTGTAGAAATTTTACTTCTGTCATATTGAACCACTTCGTAGCCTTCTTTTTTTAAAGCATCGCCTACGACTGGCGCAACGGTTCCGTTCATACCAGTAAGGATTGCACGCATCTAATCATCCTTTTCTTTATTTTATAGTCTAATTATATCAGTTTTATATTGATATGAAAAACCTAAAAACATAAAACCTTTAGCTCTTAACTGTTAAACTAAACCAAGTATTGAATATGTACATAAAAAGGTCAGCAAGCTGACCTTTTTAATAATAGATTTTTATGATTCTTACTTTAAAATAGCGTGAAATTGTTAAAAGATACCTAATGCAAGTAACAACGTTAAAACAACATACACAATAATTGCGACTTTTAAGAACAAAATTTTTGTTTTAAATTTAGAAACAAGGAGTAAAAAGATGATTACACCAAGTTCAACATATACAACAATATCACTTAATAATCTAATGAAGTTCTCTAAAAATGATAAAAAGTCTACATCACTAATTAAACCAGCTAAACCGTTTAAAGCCATACTTGCGGCAACGGCAGCTAAAATCGTATAAACAACAAATTTAGCAATTTTTGATTTAGTCATAAAAGCAAAGAATAAAATCATGAATATTGATGCTGCGATAACTATTTGGAGTAGTGAATCAATCATTATTAACTCTCCTTCCTTATAAAACCATATTTTTTAATCACTTTTATCATAACACTATACCGCGTTCTTTTCATTGAAAATCATTTTTGAATATGTTTTTTATATAATAAAAAGGGACTTAATCCTGAAATCACTATGGATTTCATTTTTAAGTCCCTTAGGAGATTTAAGTCGTTATACGTTATTCATTACGTATTATTAGTCTTGGTACGGAAGTCCATCAGGTCTATAAATTTCAGGATGTGCGCCTTGTAAGTCAGTATAGAATTGTTGGAAAGCTTCTTCTTTTGTATCAAGGTTTCCTTCTTTGTAATCGTTAATGGCATCACCCATTAGTTCATCTAGTGTCGCATCATATCGTGTGATATGATTAAGTGACATATCTTCCGCTTCTGCCATGAAGAAGTCGTAATGGTTCATGCCACCCAAAGCTGGATTTCCTTCATAATCACTAGCAACCGCATCCATGACTGAATGTCTTGCATAGACATCGCCGTTGGCTGCTCTTTCTGTCATTCTATCTGTATCAAATAACATTGAGCTTAAAAAATCATAAGATGGTTCTAACAAGTCAGACCCGGCATAGATATTAAGGTACGTTCCGCCCCATACATAACTACTAGGACCACTAGCCATACCCCAGTTACCAAGCGGTTCATCATTCTCATCAAGTTCTACATTTGGTTCTAATACATGGAATAATCCCCATGTTGGTAATGTATAAGCCATTGTTTGGTAAACTGAACCATCAGCAGCTTCAAAGTCTTTACCCATACCTTGGAACCATTCACCAGACCATGCACCAGCATTCGCAGTTAATGATTCATCGATTGATTCACCATATAATTGTCCGATAGCTTCCATATCAGTTTCAGCGTTATGTAAAGCATCAACGTTGATTAAACCATCTTCAGCAATCCAGCTTGGTTCTTCGTCGCCTTCATAGAACCAACCAATTGCTGAATCATCTGGGAATAATCTCCAGTTTTCATTATAAGCTTTAACTTCTTTTGAAGATTCAACTAAATTGTCAATTGTATCAAATTTGTTTTCTGAAACCCAGTCAGATACAGCTTGGTTATAGTTATCTTCATCAGCTTCTACAGGGAATCCTGCTTCATCGCCCCAAATAGCTTCAGCCATATCGACTTTAAAGAAGACTCCACCAGGCGTTACTTGCCATGAAAGAGATTTTAACTGGCCATCAGAAGGGTCAACTCCAGCTTCCCAAATATAATCTACGAAATCTGCTTTAGTTGCATCAAAATCGAGATCTTCATCAGCTTTCATCATTGCCTCTAAATCTGCAAGATAGCCACCTTCCATATAATTTAATAGCATTGCTAATTCACCTGTAAACACATCAGGTGCACCAGAATCTGTGCGCAATGTCGGTAAAAGAGTAGTTAGGAAGTCTTCCGTCGGAACTTCAACATATTCTACTTCCATCCCTTCATATTTTTGGCCTTCACCAGTGAAAGTATCTCTAAAATAGTCAAGATCACCTTCAGCGTCTAATTCGTCTGTAAAAGACCAAATGGTTAATGTTTCTTCACTGTAGTCAATGTCTGGATCGTCTGTGATCCCATTACTAGAGTCACTACATGCAACAAGTACAAATGCAAATGTAGTAACACTTAAAAATGCAAATATTTTTTTCATTTTGTTATAAATCCTCCTATATTTTTTTTATCAATTTCATTATAATGTAAAATGTATCCGTTTACAAGAGAAATCGGTTTTTCTGTTTTTTCATAACATAGAAACCGGTTGCCATGACGCCCATTTACCGCGCTTTGAATGCGATTTCATTTTTGTATAAAAAATATTTATTCTGCAAATTTTTTCGGTTCAATTACATCAGAAAATACAACATAAAACAAGAATAAACTGATGGGAAATACAATCATGTATGCAAAGGGAACAACCCATATCACAAACAAGGCCCCCATCACCAATGACAGCATCGAAAGGATCCCTTTGATGGGATGAGCATTAAAGATAATAAACGCTTTATTTAAAATTGCGGTGGTTGGTTCATTCGGGTTTTTACCAAATATAATGGCACTGACAAGCATAACACCAATAGCTTGATAAAGCATAAATGCTTGGACCACATAAACAAACCAAATGAAGAAAGGATCAACCAATTCAAAAATGATTTGATTGTAATAAGTAATACTGAGCACAAGTAATACCACAAAGATAACAAGGGGATATAGTAACTTTATCGACAGCCATATATTCCCTTTTATAAAGCGAAGAAAATTGTAAATAATGCCATTAAATTCACGGTACATATACATGCGTCTCATGATATATAATGTGCTAATTAACATCACTGGAAACAACAGAAATAAACTAAGAATTGATCCAGCAATCAACATTAAGTTTGCAATGACAATACTTAAGATAATTTCGAAAACAAATAAAGATTTACCTAATGAGCTTTTCATCATTCACTATCCTTTAACTGCACCTGCCGCAATGCTATCGACTAAGAATCTAGAGAATATAATAAAGAAGATAACGATTGGGAAAATGGTAACTGCTAACCCAAGATAAATAGCGCCTTGGTTGTATACCCATAAATTCCCAGCACGTAAATTCGCAATTTGCAAAGGCAGGGTAAAGTTTTCTGGTGAATTTAACATTATTCTTGCCATCAAGTAATTGTTCCAAGAACCAATAAAAGTAAAAATAGACATCGTTGCAATCCCAGGCATTAACATTGGAACCCCAATTTTATGGAAAGTATAGAGTTCACCCGCTCCATCGACTTGAGCCGATTCAAGCATTGGTTTGGGAATAACCCCTTCTGCATATTGACGCAAGAAGAATATGGTTCCGATATTGGCAATCATCGGGACAATCAATGGAATAAACGTATCGACTAATCCTAAATTTGCCATGAATTGATAGAACCCTAAAAATGCTAGTTGTGGGGGAACCATTAAAAATACAATAATAAAGATAAACAATGGTCGATTAGCTTTAAATTTATAAACATAAAAACCATAAGCTGTCAGTGCCCCAAAGTAAGCACTGAGGAATGTTGAGGTGATTGATACAAACAAGGAATTAAAGAACCCTCTAACAATATTTGTACGCGCCATCAATAAATTCCAGTTTTCAATCAACGCACCGCCCGGTGTCAACGATAATGGATTACTGACTATATCAGCACCGGTTCTTGTCGCATTCATCATAACAAGCATAAATGGCACCAAACAAATAAGTACAAGAAAACCAAGAAAGGCATAAATCGAAATATATACCGTTTTACGTTTAACTTTTTCAGCGGTCGATGTTGCTAAGACCTCTTGATTAATTTGATCATAACTCATGCTTTCTCCGCCTTTCTTTTTTTCAAATACTCGCGAATATCTTCACGCTTCATAATTAAAACGAATACTGCCGAAACAAACATTACAATGAGAAATAACACAAAGGCAATCGCTGCTGCATAGCCAAAGTTATGGTAATGGAATGCGTGATTAAACAAATAAACAATTACGGTATTCAACGATCGTGAAGGTGCTCCTCTACCATCAGTAATTAAATAAGGTACATCAAACAGTTGTAGCCCACCAATAAGTGAAGTAACCCCAACATAGACCAATACTGGTTTAATCAAAGGCAACTTAACATGTCGCATAAGTTGTAGCCTTCCTGCACCATCAATTACCGCTGATTCTATGACTTCTTTGTTTACTGCTTGTACCGCCGCCATGAATAATATGAACGAGTTACCAAACCACATCCACGTTTGAATATTAGCAACCGATATTTGCGCAAGCATCGTATCTTCTAACCAACGCACCGATGATGTAATTAGATTCAGCCTTAATAAAATCGTATTAAGCATTCCGTAATCCGTGTTTAACATCATTCGGAAGACTAACGCTACCGATGCGGCCGCAACTAAGTTTGGCAGGTAAAATAGAATACGAAATATTTTAATCCCTCTAAATTTATACTGTAGATCAGAAAATATCATAATCAATATAAATGCAAGGCCCACTTGCACCACAATATTAATTGACCAAATTCGTATAGTGCTCAGTAAGGATTGACGAAAGTTTGTGTCATTTAAAACACGGCTATAATTGTCAAGCCCTATCCATTGTGGATCAGTAAATCCACCAAAATCTGTAAAACTTAAATATAGCGTATAAAGAATTGGATAAATACTAAATACGATAAAAACGATAAACATCGGTGTAACAAACATATATCCAAACTTGGCACGCTTTTCTAATATGGTCTTTTCTTTTGCCATTAGGATAACCCTCTTTCATTAACTAAATTCTTTTCTTCTAAAATAATTTCAATGCGACGCCCTGTAATGCTTTGTTTCAATTTTACACCATAGGGTGTTTTGATGAAATCAATTGAATCGCCATCCATTTTTACACTATCAATTTCATATTCCCCATAATTAAGGTGTTTTGGATTTTTATAAGCAACTTCTACCAATTGTTCTCCAATGACCGTTTCTATCATTAATGCTTCTTTATTTTCAAATTGTTCTAACAGTAATTTAGGTTCAAATACTGGTACTCCTATATCGCCTTTGATACCGAAAATTTCTGTTACCATTGTCAAAATCATCCAACTTGCTGAACCTGTTAAATATGAATACATCCCGCGTCCACGTGAATTGAAATATTCTGGAATCCCCGGATACATCTTGGATTGTGGTAAATCTATGCTATGATCATAAATAGTTTTTATCACTTTATACCCCGCTTCAACAAAGCCACGTTTATATAAAGCGTTTGCGTACATAAGTGCCATATGAGAAAACATTGCCCCGTTTTCTTTATGCCCATAGGCAAAGCCGAATAATCGACCCATATTAGTTTTTACTTCATTAAAGTCAGTGTTTAACCGATAACCACCAAGCGTTGGCTCATAAAGATATTTATCAGCACTACGAATAATCTTTTGGATTTGTTTAGGCGTTGCGGCATCACTCATAATGGAAAACACTTGACCAGTCAATGTCATATGTTTTTGATGAACATCATCTAAAGGATTCGCATCATCATCGTAATAGCCATTAAACCACCCATCTTCTTTTGTTTCTAACCATTCATTTTCACGGACATGACTTAAAAGGGCTTGTCCTTTTTTATATAAAATGGTTTCTAAAGATTGTGTATCATACTTGGTTTGTATCCCATTTACCCCGTTTTCAACCGATTGAAAGTACGATTGAAGCATTTCGTTTTTACGAGCAATATCGTTTTGATCAACTGATTGTAAAAGGATATCAATTTCTTTAAACAAGACAATTTGATGAATCCCTTTTTCACGTAATTTACTTAAAATTTCAGAAAGCGTAATGAGATTTTGTCCATAAAACGATGTGAACGCTACTGATTCTCCCCTTTGACTTGCCATATCTAATCCATCGTTCCAGTCCGCGTCTTCTAAACGAATGTTGTTGTGCTCGCCTACATTATAAAATGGAACAATATTTTGAATTATTAAATGCTCTAACACATTCCCGTAATAGGGTTCATTATTGGAGGTTTTTAATACCGTGTCAGGGCCTTTCAAGGATTCGTTAACTTGTTTAGTATAATGGATGAATTGATCTTGAAAATAGCTAACCTTTTCAAACAACAAATCTAAATCGCCACTTTGATCAAGATACAGTTTCGTAGTTAAAAGTGGCCAACTACCATGATCCATCCAAATACGGGCAATATTATTTCGATCGGCTAAAAATTCACCAGGTTTATCCCCTATAATTGTAGCATTACTACCATCTATTCGGACACCTTTAAAATTATTAATTAACATATCGCGCACAGAAGCTGGACGCATCAAAATTAACGCTAAAAGATCTTGCCATAAGTCGCGCCATCCTTTGCCTCCACGACCATAATCATGGTGAGGCATAAATGAATTCCCATAAATACGTCTTAAAGTGGGTTGTAATGTTACCCATTTTAACCACCCATTCATGCGTGAATTCGGAAAATGAAACAATAACGGCGACAACGCTTTTTGCCAATAAGATTTGGTAGCTTTTTTCTTTTGTTCAAAAGTTTCTACACTTAACTCGCCACCAGTTTTTAGCATGGATGATTCATCATCCGTAATAGCGAAGGACAATACGATAGATAGTTCTTCATTTTCTTTTAATGTGACCGGTTCATATTCCATACCAGCCATGGCTTCATACCCTTTTACGATATCTCCAACTTGATAGGAGCTTGATATATCTTTTTTTACGACTAAGGGATCGAATAAGGTATTGCCTTCACCACTAAATTCTTCAAGTGTAGGGTAATAGTTCTTAACTGTTTGGTGATGGGAACTCTTAGAGAATATTCCATAATGTTTTTGGTTTAAGACATGCCCTCGTTCATCAAAGGAAAAAGTAGGGTGATTAATGATACCATGGTCAGCGACTTTTATACGATTTAATAGCGAAGTCACATGACGATGATCTCGGATATTGTCAGCACTACGACCGTAAATGGGAACCCCCACAACGCTTTTTAAATGCAACGGTGTATCAGTTGTGTTTTTAATGGTAATCTTATGTAATTCTTGATAGGTATCATCACTCGGAACAAAGCTTTCGATCCTACAGGTAAACCGTTCGTTTGTTCTTACAATTGTATGAACCAAAAAATCCCCGAAAAGATCAACTTTGTCGGGTGATAGCGTCTGGTTAGCTGTTTGACCTGTAATGCTCCAAGTAAATGAATCATTTACCCTAAAATATATATTTCTTTTAAGCAGTGAAGTTTCTAAGTCTTCTACAGAGTTTGGGTACAATAAAAAACTATTTTGATCAACTTTTGTATCACCACTAAGTGTTGGCCCTATTGAAGATTTCATTGCTTTATTATTACACAGGGGAAAATACGTGTAACTTAAGTCTGTAACATTGGTGATGCTAAAGGCACCATTCCCCTTTAATGTTAATTTAGAATCCATAACTAAACTCCATTCTTCGTCGCGTAAATTATCTGATTTTACATCTTTTATGCAAACCTTAACATAGTGGCATTATAATATAAAAACCGGTTTCTGTAAAGGCTTTTTTTTAAGGCTTTTTCATAAAAAAAAACAGCAGTTAAACACTACTGTTTGGGACGTTTTACTGAGTCTCGAACAACTAATTCCACAGGAATTTTTTCGACAACTTGACGCTTTTCTATTTTTTTATCCATGAGTTCAAGCAATTTTAGTGCCGCTTTTTTACCCAGTAGTTTTGTATCTTGTCTTATCGTTGAAAGGCTTGGTTCAAAGAGTGCTGCAAATTCTAAGTCATCAAACCCAATAACGGATACATCTTCTGGTACTTTACGTCCACCATCTTTTAATGCTTTAATAAACCCCATTGCAATAATGTCAGCGGCTACGAAGACGGCGGTAGGATAATCCTCTAATTCTAAAAACTTTTTTCCTGCTTTATAGCCTTCATCAAATGAATAGTAATCTGTCGCAATAATATTCTTTTCTTCAACTGGTAAGTTAAGCGCATTCATCGTATCAACAAACCCTTGATAACGTTCTGCTGCAGCTGGTGAAAAGTGCGATTCAGTTATATGTCCAATCTTTGTATGACCAGTTTGATAAAAATATTCTACCGCTTGTCTAGCCCCATCCATATTATCGCTGATGACAGTAAATAGATTGTTATAATAAATATCCGTTGAAACACATGCAATCCCTGACTCAACTAATTCTTGTAAGTGCGGGTCTTCATAAAGACTTGTAACAATGAAAACACCATCAATATTTTTTTGTCTACAAAAATCATGATAACTAATTTTTCGGTTTCCAAGGTTGCTAATTACAAATGTAATTTCATAACCTTGGGATTCCACGTAAGTCTTAAAAGATTGCAAGACACTAGAGAAAAAATTATGTTCTAATCCAATATCAAGATCTTCTGAATAGACAACTCCAATTGAGAAACTCTTTTTTGTCTTTAATTTAGAAGCGTTAGAATTCGCGTAATAACGAACTTTGTTAGCGTAATCAAGAATCTTTTTACGTGTATTATCACTAATGCCGCTTCTGCCATTCAATGCTTTTGAAACAGTAGAAGGCGCTACATTAAGTTCTTTAGAAATATCATAAATAGTTTTTGCCATCTTTGTCCCTCCAAATTCAAAAATATTATAACACATTCCCCAAAAAAACTCATCTTGATATTTGTGATTTATGGCTATATAGTAGCATTATATTCTATTTTAACCAAATCGTGATTGGCCAATTAAAAAAGCATAAGTACTAAAAATAATTTTTAATACCTATGCTCATTTTTATAAAATAAGAGCGCTTAATCTCCAACAACTTGCTTACCACGCCATGAGCCTTTGAGCCAACGGATGAAAACAAGGGTACCTCTAAGTAGCTCATCTGATGCAAGGCCAATAAATATTCCTACTAAACCTAATTCCCATCTTACTCCTAGTAAATAAGACACACCAATCATAATCGAAATCATACTAAACATCGCAATAACTACAGGGAATATTACATCTCCAGCCGCCCTCAAAGCATGAATAACAACAATATTTGACATCCGACCTATTTCAAGGAAAATCCCAATAAACAATGCGCGTCTTCCCATCGCAATAATTTCAGGATTATCGGTGAAAATACCAAGAATTCTCTGTGAATTCAAAAACATTGTCGTTGACACTATTAAAACAAACACGATCGCAATTCTTAGTGTTCGAAGCGTTTGAGCGTGAGCAGCCTCGTAATCATGGGCACCTACACGCCATCCTATGATTACTTGATTCCCTTGCGCCACCGCTAAGGAAAAAATCACTACTGGCATCATCATGTTTTGAACATAAATATGTGCGGTTAGAGCCGAAGTTCCAATAGTATTTAAAAATCCTATGATAACCACCAAGGAAAACCGATGAACAAAATGTTCCCCGGCGGAAGGCAATCCGATTTTCATGATTTTAAGATAATATTTCTTAAGCGGTTTAAACCTAAGAAAAAACGGGACAATCTTTAAATAACTCCATAAGAAATATAAGGTGACGAAAAACGCAAAAACCTTACTCGCAAACGTTGCATATGCGGCTCCAGCAACCCCTAGTTCTGGAAAAGGACCAACGCCAAAAATCAATAAATAATTTAACAATACATTTAAAATATTCATTGCCCCTACGATATACATCACAACTTTGGGATGACCAAATGCTTTAAATCCAAATCCAGCAGCCTGCGTTGCAGCTAAAAATAAAAAGCCAAGGGAAACGATACGTAAATATAAAAGCGAGTCATTAAAAATCTCAGGCCCTGTGTTAATAATTCTAAAAATCGTTGCCCCAAAAATTTGAATAATAATGACTAGTAAAAAAGCAATTAGAATATTACCAAATATACCCGTTTTCATAGCTTTTTTCGCTTGCGAGAGATCATTCGCACCAAGGTACTGACTAACAACAACCCCAACGCCAACTGAAGCGACACTTAAAATAACGATAAATAGTCTAGAAACTTCTTTCCCGTTTCCTACTGCAGCGACAGAAAGGTCACTATATTGACTAAGCATAATTGTATCGGCTACGCCTAAAAACATAATGAAAAGCAGTTCAATATAAATTGGCCAACTTAAAGAAAATAATGTGTTTTTTTGTGTTTTCATGATGCCACCCTCTTTCAAACCTTTTGAATTATACCACAGACACTTTGTATTTAAAAACCTTTTTGCATTTTATAAATAAGATAAATATTCACCCTTATACTTATCATTCCGAATACTTATATTAAAGATCTACCCCTGAATCCATAATTTATTTATAGAAATAGCCTAGCTTTATCCCTATTTAAAACTTAGCCTAAAAAAATGGAGCTAGCAATTGCTAGCTCCCTTAATATATAGAATAGGCCTTATGCTTTAATGTCAGTTTTAAGTTGCTTAATTAGTGCATCCATGGCTTCATCATCAATTTTTTTATGACGTTTATAGCGGTCAAGCACACGCCAAATAGGCTCTTCTTTTTCATGCCACCAAAGTTCTCTATAGTGGTTTTCTATATAATCGAACCATTTCGGAAAATAAAGTTCTAAGAACCTAACTGGATAATCAAATGTAATAGGCGGTCTGTGAGATATTTGATTATTAATCTCAATTGTTTTGGTATCATAAATATCTCTACTATGACGCCCTACTCTAATGGTGTATTCTCCATTATATACAACGAATGTATGGGTTGTTTCATCATAAGATTCAAATGCTTCAAGCGCTAAGGAAATATGCACTTTTTTTGTTTCTTGAGCAGGTAGCCAAACTTTTTCAAATGCTTTTAACTCTTGATGGGGTTTTACCACGTTTTTAATGTCTGAACCGATGTAAACTTGAACGGTCTCATATGCCCCAATATCGCTTTGATTTTCTAAAACAATATCAACATTAACATAGGCTTTTTCATTGGAGACATTTTCCGACCATGAAATCTCTTTATAAAGAATATCGGCATAACTTAACCCATACCCGAATGGATATAACACCTCATAATCATGGGTATCGTAATATCGATATCCATTCATAATTAAATCGTGGTGATAATTAACCTTTACCAATGAAGGGAAAATGCCATAATGCGGTGTATGGTCGAGTTTTAGAGGGAAAGTTTCTTGTAGTCTCCCACTAGGTGAAATGCGGCCCCTTACAATATCAACAATCGCGGTTGCGGCGGCACCGCCTAAAAACCATGTTTCTAAAATCGCACGACTGTGAGATTTTACTTCGCGTAAATCAAGAGCACTTCCGTTGCTTAAAATAACCACAATATTTTTGTTTTCCTTACGAATTGCATCAAATACTTGAAGATGGCCTTTTGGTAGATTCATGTGTTCGCGATCTTTTCCTTCTGTTTCAATTGTATCGGTAGTCCCTGTAAAGAAAAAGACAATTTCGCTTTCACGTGCAACCTTTATCGCTTCATCCAAGTCTTCTTGTGATGTATCATTTTCTTGGTAACCATCCGCATAGGCAGTATTCGTAAACACTTTAGAAAAAGCATCAAAAGGAATCTCTTGATGATGCGGTTTTACTGTCGCACTGCCACCCCCATTGATTCTTGGTTCTTTTGCGAATTGACCAATGATCCCAACGTTTTGTTTGGGTTCTTTCACTGGTAAAATTCCGTCATTTTCTAGTAAGATAATGGCTTCACTTGCGACTTTTTGCGCCACTTCATGATGGGCATCTAAATCAATATTTTCTAATCTATTAATTGGCTTAACTTTCTCATGCAAATCATATAAAGGCTTTAAACTATTATCGAGTTCTTGTTCCGTTAAAGTTCCATTGTCTATGGCTTCTTTTACCGTTTTTTCAAAGGAAGACGGTCCTGGCATATCAATGTTCATTCCGTTTTTAATCGATTTAACTTTATCTTGGATTGCACCCCAGTCCGATACAACTACACCATCATAATTCCATTGTTTGCGTAAGACATCTTGAAGTAAGTACGATGATTCTGATGCATAATGACCGTTTAATTTGTTATAACTGCTCATAATCATCCAAGGATTTGTATTCTTTATTACCTTATAAAAAGGATATAAATACATTTCATGCATTGTCCGCTCGTCAATCCTTACATCAACAAAACGCCGCATAGTCTCTTGTTCATTTAATCCGTAATGCTTAATACAGGCCCCAACATTTTGCGCTTGTACACCTTTTACAAAACTTTGTCCTATTTCACTTGTTAAATACGGATCTTCGCTGTAATATTCAAAATTACGTCCACCGAGTGGACTGCGTTTT
The DNA here is from genome assembly GCA_964386055.1 of uncultured Candidatus Izemoplasmatales bacterium. GTDB lineage: Bacteria > Bacillota_I > Bacilli_A > Izemoplasmatales > Izemoplasmataceae > B1SED10-225. The sequence goes on from CAYLQZ010000036.1 coordinate 15,012, forward strand.
AAATTCATTCCAGGACCTAACAAGACATCAACTTCATGATAACGACATTCGCGACCAATGGTTTGCCCCACTTCTTCGATTAAAGACTTATTCCAAGTTGATGCCATAGCCGAAGCGCTTGGAAACAGCGTTGTTGGCTTCAAATATCGTTTACTTAAAAAATCACCATCATCAACAGGTTTTCCATATACTCTTACGCCGTGTGGTCCATCGGCAACATTGATTCTCCGTCCTTTAACACTATCACTTTCAAATAAATGCCAATTGCCTTGTCCGCTTGTTAATTTTATTTTTTCTTGTAATGCTATTTTCTTCAATTAAATTCCTCCAATTCGTCTCTAAAACGTTTTCGGTCTAATTATAGCATAGTTTTTTTTGAAAAAAAACTACCACCTTATGAATGATTCAATCTTTTTGATTCCTATTAAATAAAATAAAAACCCAAGAATTTAACAACATAGTTAACTATGTTGTTAAATTCTTGGTGTGTAAATT
>CAYLQZ010000037.1:0-2467 GCA_964386055.1 uncultured Candidatus Izemoplasmatales bacterium
CTTTAAAGTGTAATTAGTTTTCCCTTGATAAACAAGTTGTAAAAACGGAATATCATAATCAAAGATTTTTTCTTGACTACTACGCACTGGTAAATTTTCTAAAAAATCACCATAAGAAACATATCGTATAAAAGGATTATTCATCATAATACCATAATCATCATTAAGATAATTTAATCCTGTTTCTACCACATCAAAAGAATCAGCAGGGCTCATTGGAGTCCTTCCAAAATCAGCAGTAAAAGTATTTCCCATATCACCAACAGATAGAGAGGAAGTATTCAAATCATTTTTATCATTAAATCTTGTTAGTGTACTATTTAAATATCTCGGACTTAAACGATAAAACGACCCGTTTGAAGTTTCATCCAATTGTAAAGTGTTATAAGCATAAGGGTAAAAGGTACGTGTATAATCCCCAATCATTCTCATCCCGTGTGTTCGATTTACAAACCCATTACTACGATTTTGGTAAACATTGAAGAAATCAAGCCCAAAATAGATGGAATTATCAGTTTGATTTTCTAATAAATTAAATTCATCTACTGTCCCTAAGGCCGGTTCATGTTTTAGATTCGTTGGAAAAGCATGATGTATACCACCTTCAAAAGCACCTTGATATGAATAGTGTAAGCCACTTGATAAACTTGTATCAAAATGATTTATCAACTCGTGAGCTTGCGTATAGGTTGTCAGTGCAACTGCTGTATTATGTGGAATACCTAAAAAATGTTCTTTCTTGTTAAACGCTCCATAAAACTCTAATAAAATATTGGGCTCGATTGTTAGTTCATCATCATCAAAAAGATAATCCTGATAACTATTCACAAAATCCATATAATTGGGCTCTTTATTATCATTATCTATAATTTTATATCTCAAAACATAATCCTGTTGATTTAAAAAGTCAGAATATATGTCGATTTCAACACCACTTATGATGCTATGGACATCTCTATACCTGTATTGAATAGTTGGATATATAGCGTTATAACCTGCTGCACTAGATGCTCTTCGAACTTGTAGTCTCGTTTGTTCTGCCCCATTTTCAATTATTCCTAATACACTTGCCTCTTGAGAAGCTATTCCAAAAATAGGCATGGTAATATTCTCTTGAAAATCCATAGTTTTAATTTCACTTGAAAGATGAGAACGATTATCATAAATGCTTTTTTGATAGCGCGTATAATAAGTTTGTGGTTGATCTAAATTTATAATTGCACCACTACCATCGGGTACAAATATAAAGCTATCTTCTGCGATTGGTTGAGCGTGAAGTCCACTATGTAAATCTAACTCAGTAATGAAAAGTGATCTACCTTTTTCAAACTCTAAACTTTCTTCTTTTATCGCATGGGAAACCACACGAACTTGTAAATCTCCATCATCAATAGTATATTCTACAGGTATGGTAAAATCTGGTCTTTCTATGAATCGGTTTCTAATATTAAACTGTTCATTTAATTCAAACAATTCATCATAATCTAACCCATATTCTACATACCATAAATCATAAATTCTATCTACGATTGCTTGGGATGCAGATGATACTATACTATAATTCGTCGCGCCTGAAGAACGGGTATAAATTTGAGATAAAGCAATTTGACCGCTTGTATCAGTCAAATCACTGAGTTCTTCATAAAGGTCTTCAGAAATTCTTTGTGGCATCCATGTTAAAGACGGAGTAGATATCGTTAAATTATAATTTACTCTTACACCATTAGGTATTTTTTCAATTGTGTAGTTACTGTCGTTTATAGAATGATTATAAGCATCTAAACGCTTTCCAACTTCCCATCCTTCATACATGTAGATAATACTGAACGGTGAGCGTTGCGCACGTTGTGCTGATGTGTTCAGGGTTTCATCTACAGCTAATGTTTCAAACGTAAAACCAGAATCGTTTTCTAAAATAATGTTAGTAGACAATAAATCAATTGATAAAGTTTTATCTTCAGCTTCTAAAATTTCAATGATTCTTGGACTTTCCCCGCGCTCTATAGCATTTTCATCAATCACTATTTCTTGACCTTCTATCATTGAGGGATCACTTTCAGTCGTTTCACTAGAAAGGGAAAATCTTAAAGTATTAACCATCAAAAATATCGCTAAACCAAAAAGTAAGGTTATAGCAAAAGTTAATTTTATATGGACTTGAATCCACTCAATAATAGGGAATACTTTGTTTATAATGTTCTCTAACTTATTATGCATATAATCACCAACGCAACCTATATATTATTTCTTGTCCTACTGAGAACAAAAATCCTAAAAATTCTTGAATAAGCCCAAAAAACAAAAGCAAAATGAAACTAATTATCATCATTGATAAAATAGTGAATAATATTGTTACGAATGTTTTGCTTAAAGTGAATTCATGAATCACAATGAATCCAATTATCACAATAAATATCGTCCATAACAATCCAATACCATAAATTATATAGTAAAAGACAATTTCACC
>CAYLQZ010000037.1:2477-15288 GCA_964386055.1 uncultured Candidatus Izemoplasmatales bacterium
AATCCAATAATTCGAGCTATAATAAATGGAAAAAGAGAATACGTAATCGTAAGAAAAATATCTCGCATTTTACCCTTTCCATCACTTAATGCTGTAATTGACCAATTTCCAATCACTAACAATAACAAAGGAAATATTGATGTAACTAAGATAATTATGGCATTTAAATCACGTGGATCATTTTCATTCATTACAAAGCCAAGGTATTGATATTCCGCAATACTAACAAGTCCAAATAGAAACAAAAATAATAATCCAACTTTCAGTTTACCTATTTCGAAAAGTTTAATTGCATCAAAGTTTTTAAATGGACGAGTAATTACCATTGAAGGGACGTTCCATAATTCATACTTTAGAATTTTAACTACTTTCATATTACCGTCTCCTCATACGCCATGATATTGCAATCATGACCACTACTGTACCTGTAAATATATAACCAAAATTTTCTCTTAACCGATCATTCCTGTAATATTCATACGCACGAGAATATTCAAATTTATTACTACCCAGTCTAAAATATTCTACTGCCTCTTCGTAATCATCATTTTGATAAAACACTTTCCCAATTCCAACATAAGCAAGATCAAAGTTAGTATTCATTTTTAATACTTCTTCCCAGTAAGTTCGAGAAGTAACAAAATCCCCTTGATAATAATATTTCACTGCTTCATTTACATTTTGACCGTATTTTGTTGGAGTAAGTATTTCAATACTATTGAATGATTGATCAACAACAAAAATCTTGTCTTCATACCACCCAATATCGACAGGGTAATCAAATGTAAGATTATTACGGCCTTCATTTCCAATAATATATAATAACTCACCAGAATCGTTATACCCGAAAATCCTATTTCTTTGGTCATCAAGTGCGATGTATATACCATAATCATTAATGTCAATTGAGGAAAAACTACTAGTTGGTTCGTCATCGTCTAAGTTAACGTCTCCAATGACAGGAATATGACCATTTTGAACCAAGATATCTTCACCACGGAAATTCAGCTTTTGAATAGGATTACTTTCTACAGATTCAGTTGTTGTATAGATGAATCCAGAATGATCAACCGCTAAAGATGTAAATACAACAGGTAAATAAAGTTGCATACTTTCCCTTGCTTCTTGCGAGACAAATTGGCGCCAAAAATACTCAATCATATTAATTTCAACTTCATTGGTTCCGACATATTGTTTGAAATCACCTTCAAAATCAAATTCCATTAACCCTTCATATATATCACGTGCTATAACATATATCCTTCCTGAACGATCGACTTCGATTTCTAAAGGACGAAAGGGAATGTCTCCCATACCTGGAACATTATCTGGTAGATAAAACATATTAGCAAAAGCTAGATGATTCTCATCATAAGCACCCTCTGTAATATGTGTGAACATTACTACCCTTTCATTTCGTGTATCGGCAATATATATATAATCACCACGAACTGTAATAGAACTAGGATTACGAAAAGTATCATTAGCATTTTCTGATGTTTCAAAGGTCGTTATATGATGCAACAACTCATAATCATGTGTCACCACAAACAATCCTAAAGCTTCATCCAATATATAGATGAGGTTTTCTGTCATTTCAACATCTACTAAACGAACAAAATTATTAACACCAATCTTATCAGCGGTTATCGTTGTCTCGTGCTGATATGCTGGTGGAGAGTCTATCACTTTTTCAAAGTAATCATAATTATAATTACCATCGTCGTTTTCTGCGTTTAAAGTAACTAATGGGGTCGTAAATATAACTAAACTCAAGGAGAATATAATAATCAACTTTTTCATATTACCCTTTTATCCCTGAGCTTGACATAGTTTCCACAATACGATTTTGAGTAAAGATAAACAACGTAATTGGAACACTAATCATAATTAACGTAGCTGCACCTGCGACCCCCGCACGTGCAACCCCACCTAAAACGATCGAATTAATCGCATCACTAAGTGTTTTCCAGTGTTCCGTATAAATAAACGAACCCCCTACAACTTCCCAAAGTTCTTGAAACGAAAATATGATAAGCGTTAAAATTGCGGGTTTTACCATGGGAATAATAATAGTAAATAATATGCGCATTTCACCCGCTCCATCCACTCTTGCCGATTCTATTAGTTCCATCGGAACTTGTTCCATAAATTGCTTTAATAAATATAACCCGAGTGCAAATCCAAACGCAGGAAAAATAATGGCAAACGGTGTATTAACCAGTCCTAACGCAGACATCGTTACATAGTTAGGAACCACAGTTACTTCTTTTGCAAACATAAGTGATAATACGACTACAGAAAAAATAAATGTCTTCCCTGGAAAATTATATTTTGCTAATGGATATGCCGCCATTGCTGCAAAAATAACATGACCTGCAGTTCCAACTAATGTGTAAAACACGGTATTGAATATATAGCGCGTAAACGGAACCCATGAATCTCCCATTACTCGTAGTAAATCAGAGAAATTTTGAAACGTCGGATTTTGTACGATTAATCTTGGAGGAAATAAAAATAGTTCATCTAAAGGTTTGAATGCATTTGAGGCTATATATACTAATGGAAAAGCACTGAACAATCCGAATAAAGTTAATGATAAAAATAAGACAAAATCCATCATTAAACCCCGGTTTAAGCGTTTTTTCTTTTTACTAGTAAAATATATGCGGATACGTTTAAATACATCTATTATCTTTTTCATTACGTTCCCACCTTTACTAATAATCGCTGTATAAATTTATTTGTAAAAATCATAAATGTAAATAGAACGGTTGCTATAGCAGAAGCATATCCTAATTCATAACGTATTGATCCAAAATCATCAAGATGATTTATTACAGTGTGTGCTGCATAATCTACACTTGGGAATCCAAATAAAGTTTTTGATAACATCCCTATTGCAAATGAGCCTGTTATTTGCATTACTGCTCCAAACATCAGTTGTGGTTTCATTTGTGGCAAAGTAATAAACCAGAGTTCTTGCCAACGATTTTTAATCCCATCAATAGCGCCTGCTTCATATAAAGATTTGTCAACGTTTTGCAGCCCAGCAATAAAGGCTAAGAACCCCACGCCTAAACTGAGCCATAATTGAACTAATATTAATATTGGTAAAGCATAATCAGGGTTTTGAAGCCATAAAATAGGTTCATCGATAATTCCTAAATTCATCAAGTGTGCATTAGCATAACCATACACATCTCCTGAGAATATTAATAGCCATATTGTGAAGGCTGCCGCGGACAGCGAAGGGGCATAAAATATTAATGTCATTAAAGATCTCAAACGACGAGGAAGTTCATTAATTAACCATGCAAAGATGAAAGCAAGTAAATAACTGACTGGACCCGTAATAACTGCTAAAACTAAAGTATTTTGCAGTGCAACCATAAAAACATCATCGTCTAAAAACAACCTAATATAATTATCTACAAAAACAAAATTAGGTGCCTCTAACATATTAAAATAAGTAAAGCTTAATACCATAGACATTAATACAGGTAAAATGGTGAATAAAAAGAATAATAAGAAAAATGGCGCCATCATATAATAATAAATCCGGTTTAATTTAATTAAAAACCATGTCTGTTTAATTTTGTCTTTTCTTTTGTGTAGTGAATTTTTAATTTTTTCTTTTAAAGGGGTTGCTTTATTATTTTCGGTTTTATTCATTTTATCAGTCCTTTAATCTAAGCCGAATTCTCGACGCTTATGTTCAATCTCTCGATCAATTTCTCTTACATATTCATTTAGTACTTCTCTAGGATTACGACCTTCATTCACTACCGATAAGAACGCGTAGGTATATTGACGTTCAGTCATATATCCTCCAGGAACTTGTGGAATACCTTTAGTGTTTTCTTGTTGTTTCAAAATAGTATCCAAATCTCTACTTGGCCAAGATAACATGGAAAGTGCTTCTTTATTAGCGGTCGGAAGCCTAGCAGCAGACCCCATTACTGTTTCTAATTCTCTCGCATATTCTACCTGGACATCCGTAGAAGTCCACCATTTTAAAAATTCCCAAGCTTCATCGGGATGATCAGAATCCTCTAAAATAACTGAAGCATATGGCACGTTTGATTGTACTATGTTATTATCTGGATCATCCAATCCGGGTACGGGCTGAATCCCCCATTTTCCAGTAATTTCAGGCGCAAAAACAACCAAGGTATTATAAAGAGCGTATTCAGCAACCCCCATTGCTATTTCACCACTTCTAAATCGATTAACAAAGTTCGCTTGCGTAGGCAACCCATAGTTTGTATAAAATGATGTAAACATACTAAAGGCTTCATTTGCCTCCACCGAATTCAAAGCTGTTTTTGTTCGTTCATCATTATAATATTCTCCCCCATATTGATACAAAAGCGAACCGTAAAAACCAGTGTTTACTAAATTTTGATTTATATTTTGAGTTTGTTGTCTTTGTTCTACTCTTTGAGTAAGCATTAATGAACCTGATTCCATAAAGAAATCTAAGTTATTCATATTTAATATTGACATAACATCTAATGCTTCATCCCATGTAGTTGGAACCTCTAATTCTAACTGCTCCATGATATCTGTCCTATAAAATAATACAGGAAAAATATGTTGTTCTGGCAATGCATAATAGCCCCCTTCAAATTCAAAAGGCGTTAAGGCACTTGCATAAAATCTATCAGAAACTTCATCAAAGTCATCAAATTCAGATAAATCCAAAGATGCGTTTCGATAAGCAAAATCAATAGGTTGACCTTCTTGCACCATTAACGCAACATCAGGCCCTTCTCCAGCAACAACGGCTCTTAACAAGACATCTGGTTGAACCAACTCTAAATTGACATTAATTGATTCGTCAAAACTGTCATCAATAACACGGCGCAATATTTGTGCTTGATCACGACCCCCAGCGACCCATACTCTTATAGTTGTATCACCATCACCACTACCAGCAAATGCATCCCCACTGTCAAAGAAAGAAAACAAAAAGTTTCTAGATTCATGGAAAATTGTTTCTAACACATTATCTTTTCCTCTCTCAAGATCAATATTAGGATCGAAAAAAGAGAAATGGTCAATTGTTAATGGTTGTTCTTGTTGTTCAGTAATCCATGTTCCTAAAGCAGAAATATTACTCTCAAAACTTGCTAGTTCACGCACAATTAATTCCGGATCTTCTAGAAACCTTTCAATTTGCATAGTTAGATTCATCAGTATCGCTGTTTGATTTCGGCTACCTTCAGATATTTCTGCATATGTACTCACTACATCACTTATGCGTTCGTGCTCTGCTTCTAATGTTTTAACTAAATCAGGTACATTTTGTTCAATTTGATAATCTCTAAATCGTTGTGGGGTAACACCGGTATACATAATTGTATCTAAATACAATTGATTAAGAATATTCATTGATGCTGTTACTTGATTTATCATTTCGCCTACATTATGCAAACTTACATCAAACTGAATTTCGTTTTTACCCTCTTCTAAATAAAATAAATAGGGATCGTCTTCTGTTCCAATAATGTAGTTATTAAATGTTGATGTATAATTAAAAGGAATACCTTTAGCTTCTTCAAATGGAATTTCACCGTTTATTTTCATGTATCTTGAGACAAATGCTCCTTGTTTAATATCTTGTTTCATTCGAAAATTCAAAGCGTAAAGTCCACTTTCTGGCGCTTCTACTTCATAAGAAACCCAATATCCTGGTAATCGCCAAGAATAAACCCCCATAACATTGAGTACTGTTTCTCTTCCGGTATACCTTGGATTTGTTAAGAAACTTGTAGTGTCAGGTAACGGAATCATGGTAGGAGAATTTTTTTCATACATATGTTCAGCTTCAACATTTATCTTAGCACCCTCAACTATATCCAACCCTTTTTCTTGCCAATTATTAAGTGCTTCTTCATAAGTAGGAATAGTTTCTTGAACTGATAGTTCCAAAGATTTTATTTTAAGTGGTTCTCGTATCGATTCAAAAGATAATGTATGGGTTCCTTCTTCGAAGTAAAAAACATATGGTTCAGTGATAAAACGATCCACGTCTTCAACATATCGTTCGATTAATTGTGGTTTTTCTATCTGCTTAGGGCGTATTTGATCGCCAATTGCATTAGTCAATATTTCAGTTTCATCTTCCCAAACTCTATCAAATTTCATAAATTGCGCTTCATCAAATGGCACTTCACCATTGATTCTTAAAATTCTTTCCGCTGTTGCAGATTTGCCAATAATTCCATGTTCACTCTCATCTACAACTTGTTCATAACCTATCCGAATATTATATTTCCCAGGAGTATCAACATTAAAACGCCATCCTATTTTTCCTATTTCGTCTGTTAATACACCATCATCTAATATAACAATATTCCCTTCAGTTAAAGCTTCATCTATATCATTTTTCACATCAATTAAGACAGGTTCATCCGTAATAAAAGGTTCTTGCGAATAGTGTTCTTTATATGCCATGTAGGACCCTTCTACCACTTCAGGTTCAAAATCAGTCGGATGATAGTCTTTTATATCACCCGAATACATTGCTTGCCCTGCTGTTAAAAGTGAATAAATGATTCCACTAACTAGTAAAACTGATAAGAGTATGATAAAAATTTTCTTTTTCATAATTAATCCTCCTGGAAACTTCGAGTAAACAGTATTTATTCACGTGATGAACGGATGGCTTCTAACATACGATCAATATTATTTTGAATAATTGGGATAGTCGCATCAATATAGTTTCTTGGAGACCCTCCGGCTTGCATATATTCCTGAACAGCACTAATATATTGAGTTTCACCATTTAAATAAGCTAAATCATTAGTCGCTATTGCATTTTCTTCTGAATTTCCTTGTAAAAATGTGAATATTTTTTCAGCACGTTCGATTTCTCCATCATCTGTTAAACGAAGGTACTCTTGAACATTCATAATAGAAGCACATTCATTTAAAGAAACATCGTCTCTACCATCACAAAAACTTTCTAACTCACTATTCACAGCATCTTTATGAAATTCATTAATCAAAAATAAGATGGTTGCAACTTCATCAGCATTAGAACCAATTGTAACCATTTGTAAATCGCCTGAACCTAGTGGAGAATAATAATCTTCTTTACTAGCATCATCGTTTTGTGGGAAAGGCACCGCACCAAAATCAAAGCTTACACTTTCTGCATATCCTGACAGTTGCCACATCATAGCCATACCAAATACGGCTTCCTGTCGCTGCCAATTATCAGCTACATGATGTCTAAGAACGTCATTATCAAAATTTAAAGGCATAATATAACCATAGTCATACCAGTTCTTGTATTCATATAAGACATCTAATGTTTCAATATTTAGTAGTTGTAATTGACCTTCATCATCAACAAACTTAGTCCCGTTAGCCGCTGGCCCATACAACCCAATATGATAAGGGGTTATAGCTAAGGGATAGATACTATTATCAAGTTCTAACGAAAGGGTTCTTAAATAACTTTCCATCGCTGAAGTGGTCCACTCTCCATCAACCCACATTTCTGAAGGGGTTTTCTCAACACCGGCCTCTTCTAATAAATCTAAGTTGTAAACCATAAGATCTACATAAACTTCGCCATCTTTATTTTGTATCGCAAAGACGTTATCATTTACACTTCCGGCATCTACTTGCCATTGATTAACCGCGTATTCATCTTGTAAAGCATCTGCAACATGGGTAAAGTTTGATAAGTAACCAGCTGAGATTAAATCAAGCATAAAATCTAATTCTGGTGCTCTAATAATCGCAGAATCATTGCTACCTAATACATGATTCGCAACATCATTTACACGATTTTCATAATCGGACCAGCTTCTAAAGACAAGTTCGAAATTATAAGTATCTTGAAGCATTGTTAAATGTTCGCGATATTCGTCTCCATCTGGATGAACATAGCCATCATCAAATGGGTTATCCTCATTAACAACATGAGTATAGAAATTAATCTCTTGACCTTCTAAATCAAGTGAGCTCAAATCTACATCATAATCTGGCAACGGTGGCATAGTATCTTCTGCACCATTATCCCCATTTTCGCCATTATCTGTGTCATTACCATTATCGTTTCCATTATCTAAACCATTATCATTTTCTCCGTTTTCACCGTTTGTCTCACCACACGCAGCTAAAGAAAAAGTTAAAGTAATAATCACCAAAGCCAATAAAAATTTCTTCATTTTCATTCCTCCTATTATTTTTATAAAGTATTGTTTTTTAACCATTTCAATGTTTTTTCAACAGTTGTAAATGCTAAGCCCACCACTGTATCTGCACATCCGTAATAAATCGCAATCTTTCCAGTGTCGCTATCACTTAGTGCTGAACATGGAAATACGACATTTGGGACATCTCCTGTTAGTTCGTATGATTCTTGTGGAGAAATCAAATACGGTTTAGAACGTGCTAATACTTTCCAAGGTTTATCTAAATCTAAAAGTGCAACCCCCATGGAATAAACGTACCCATTACAACTTTGCAAAACCCCATGATAAAAAACTAACCATCCTTGGTCGGTTTCAATCGGAACTGGGCCAGCCCCTATTTTTAAAGACTGCCATGCACTTTCTTCAAATGGAGCAGTTCCCATAACGTGTCTATGTTCACCCCAATATTTTAAATCTGGACTTTGAGAGAGAAAGATATCTCCAAATGCAGTATGCCCAGTATCACTTGGACGCGATAGCATTACGTATTTTCCATTGATTTTTCTTGGAAACAACACACCGTTTCGGTTAAACGGTAAAAAAGCATTTTCTAACTGATGAAACGTTTTAAAATCTTTTGTTTCACCTAATCCAATAGTTGGGCCATGATAGCCATTACACCATTGAATATAGTATTTATTGTCAATTTTAGTTAAACGAGGATCATATTGATAATCCGTATAAAATAAAGTTTCTTTGTCTTTAGGTTTAAATTCGATAGGGTCAGGACTTATATTCCAATCCAATCCATCTTGAGAAAACCCAACGTGAATTCTCATTTGTCTAGCCGTATTATCTACTCTAAAGACACCTGCAAATTCATTGTTGAATGGAATCACTGCACTATTAAACACACTATTTGACGTTGGTGTCGCATTTCTTTTAATGATTGGATTTTTAGAATATCTCCAGATAATTTGATTATTATCTTTGGGGGACTCCCACGGAATGTTTGGTAGTGATTGTCCAATTATTTTCATATTTTACCTCTTTTAAATCATTAAATTTTAATCGAAATTGTTACTATTTCTTTTGGTTTAAAGTTAACTGTGAATGTTTGATCTTGAAGGATTGCCTTATCGTATTTAGTTTCTGCAAGATTTGTAATTCCAACATCTTTTACATTTTCATCTGTTTTAAATTGTACTTTAATCGATTCTACTGTTTTGTTATAAAAACGAATTATTATACGTTTTTGATTTTCAGATGGTTTATAAGCCGTAGTCTCAATTCGTTTATCATTAGTTTCAATTAATGAATAATTTAAAGGTGTTTGGCCATTTGATTTTGTGATATTAAACCCGACTAAAGGTTGATCGTGGAACAATTGAGAACGCATTTGTGCTTTGTGGAGATTTTCTGTTTTAAAAGCCTCGATATAGTATTCAACCGAATGTTGCTTTTTCATTTGAGATTTTGGAGTTGGAAAAATTCCCCAATCTCCTAGCTCACCAACGGCTCTAAGTAATGTTAACGCCATTTGGTTACTATTATTGCGCATTACCTCGTGTTCGTGAAGGCCTCTTCCAGAGATAATAAGCCCATTTGTGTCATCATTTATATAAAAATAACCGTGATGACGATGATGGTTTTCAGGGTTTTTCCAGCCTTCCCAAGGATGAATTGGACGGCTTATTACATTAAATTGTCCTTCTGCTTGTACGGTTTTAGCTTTAATATTATGAGCATTTAAACTTCTAATCCTTAAATTTTCAGCGTTATTATCGATTGTCGTATTTACTCTAACGCCCTTAGCGTCATGATATAGTACAAGCTCTGTTTCAATTGGTATCGAAGTCATTTCCTCTAAAACATGCCCGTTTTCAACACCTTTTGGAACCTTTAAAACATTTTTGATATAAACTGTTTTTTTAAGGTTATCAGAAGAAATTGCACTAATTTTAGCTTGTTGATTTTCAGTTGTGATAACCTTATTATTCTTACTTTGGACAAAATTATATTCATTTCCTATATCAGCAGAATATTCATAAACATTAAGTGGACCTGTCGTTTCTTTAGTTAATTTATCAGTAATTAAAAAACTGCCATTTTCTCGAATCTCAATATCAATCACGTTGTTATCAAAACGTGATGATTTATATTCAGATTTATTCGTTGCTTCTGAAAGTGGAACTACATCAAAAGTTGTATACCCAAACGATGAAACATTTTTAGCTAATATTTCAACGTGAACCCTATCAACGTACTTTACTTGACGAAACTCATCTTTTGGTAAGGTATAAGTAAAGACATGCCGTTCAATGTTCATATTTACGGGAACTGGTTCTCCATCTAAAGTAAAAACTTCAACATCATTTACCTTTAAACTTTCATCAAAGTCTACATATCCTTCAACAACTCCACTGTGTTTATGTTGCGTACCATTAAAAACCAATAATCCATTCCCTTTAAGTGAAGATGCATCAAGCGATTTATTTAATGCGTTTAATGATTCTTTGGCAATAACTTCTCCAGATTGTAAAACCTTATTAAAACGTGATATCATCTCTTCATGAACTTCATCCACACTACAAGTACAAATAGAATCATGTGGATGATTTTCTAATAATAGTTTCCAACTGTAATCAATATAGTCTTTTGTTTCAAAGTTACTAAATACGCGTGCTAACGTATATACAGGTTCAACTACTTTTTCTAATAATCGCTGCGCTTGATAATTCATCTTTTTTATATCTATTCGTGAGCTTGCTGTATTAATTAATAAATGCTCTCCTGTTGTTAACTGGCCTGTAATTTCACCTTTTACAGTGTCATAAAGAGCCTTATTGTTTTCAATGATTTTTAAATAATCTTTAAAGTTTGAATGAATAATTTTAAATTCATTTTGATCGTCATTTGCTTGCTTAATTAAACTAGTAAGATTTTTATCTAAAGGTGTATGGTCACACCCATTCATACCTAAAATGTCATCCAAATGACTTAACGGTTCTGCGTTATTAAATATTTCTTTAAATCGCTGCGCAGCATTGTTTTTATCTTTTGGTAGTTCCCAAGCATTACAGTACCAATTTGCGAACATAACACACGAAACAGTTGATCCCTCTGGAGATTCCCAGTTAACTTCAGATTTATTTATTCCTCTTTGCTCAACAATTTCGTTATTAAATCCTACTTCATTCATGCCTCTCCCAAATGCTGCAGTCTTTATATCAAATCCATTTAATAATTGTGGGGCTTGTGCTATATTGCCAAAGGAATCAGGAAAATACCCAATCATGACAGGATCAGCCCCTAATTTTTTACTTTCTTTTAATCCATAGATTATATTTCGTACATTACTCTCGGCACTTATTAAGAATTCATCTTGCAAAATGTAAAATGGACCAATTTGAATTTTATCTTGCCTAATTAGTTTTAATATGTCCTCTCGCTTATGAGGTTTTATTTCTAAATAGTCAAGCACCGGTATAACTTGACCATCCATATGGAAAGTCTTATAATCCGGATTTTTTTGGAACATATCGAGTAAATCATCAAAAAGTTCTACTAATCGATAACGATGATGTTCAAAGGGCATATACCATTCTCTATCCCAATGTGTATGAGGTACTATGTGTAAACGTTTCATTAATAATCTCCTATCATCAATAAATATAGTAAAAAGAAGTTACATTCTCTACTTGTATAGATAAGTTAGCAAACACTTACATTGTACTTGTTTTATAATATTTTTGCAATAAGTTATAAAGAAATTCTTAAAAGAAAATATTTTCAAAACCTTTATGAATATCTTTAAAATAGGGTTCAAATAATGTATTATAGTATTATATATACTTCGGAGGTAAATTATGCACAAACTTGGTAAAACTGGAGTTCAAGATATTAAACCCTTTCATAAGAATTATGATTTGGGTGTGGATTTTGTAATGATTTATGGTGTCGATGATTCTTTAAAAGCACGTGTTGATAGTTATACTAGAATGGGATATAACACAGCGGTTATGATAGGATTGTCTTGGGGAAAATATGAAGATTATTTCAATGGGATGTTTGATGGAAGAAATCACGATGAAGATATGCAACGTACTAGTGATGATACTATTTTCGAACATAGTCCTGATACACCTTATATAATTCCATCTATTAATTTTAGTAAATATTTAATTGAAAAATTAAAAAAAGTTGTTGATTTAGGAATCGAACATATTTTTCTTGAAGAACCTGAATTTTTTGCACACACAGGCTATTCTAAAGGGTTTAAAGATGCTTATTCTGTTTACTATAGAGAGCCTTGGAAAGATCCTTTTACAAACGATGATGCGATGCTCAAAACTCAGAAACTTAAACATGATATGTTAATTCGACATATAAATACAATTGCAGAACACGTTAAAATGTATGGACAAACAGAATATAATATGAAAATCAATTTACATATTGCTACACACTCTTTGTTAAATTATGCTAAATGGAGTATTGTTAGTCCAGAAATCACATTAGCTTCTTCACCTTTTATAGATGGGTTTATAGGTCAAGTTTGGACAGGAACTTCTAGAACACAGCATGTATACGAAGGGCAACGACAAGAAAGAATTTTTGAAATGGCTTATTTAGAATATGGGGCATTATTAGCG
>CAYLQZ010000038.1:0-14424 GCA_964386055.1 uncultured Candidatus Izemoplasmatales bacterium
GCTTTAGACATTGATTCAATGCCACCAGCGATTACCAATTCATTCATGCCTGCTTGAATCGATAAATAGGCATTAATAACAGATTTCATCCCTGAGCCGCACACCATATTTACCGCGTACGCAGGAACACTTTGAGGAATGCCTGCTTTTAAAGATACTTGACGTGCCACCCCTTGTCCAAGACCTGCAGGTAAAATATTTCCAACAATCACTTCATTAATCTTGTCTTTAGGAACTTGGGTTTCATCTAAAATCGTTTTCACAACACTTGCACCATAGTCCGCAGGATGCATATCCGAAATAGATCCCATGAACGCACCAATTGCGGTTCGTTTCGCCGATACTACATATACTTTTTCCATAACTGCCTCCTAAATTAATTTCTTAAGGTTGCCTTTTGTAGGGCAATCTATTATACTAACCATGAAATCAGTACATGAACAAGGTTTCATTAAGTGAATACTTATTCATAAACTGAATTGATATTCATAATATAGCATAAAACGCTTACACTGTCAATAAAAAACACCCAAATTGCGCAGAGTGGTATTTATAATGGAGGAAAATAATGGATTTAAATCTAGATATCAAACAACCTGAAACTAGAAATGCTAAAAACACGTTTGATCAAATTGAAAAAGCTGCCATCAAATTATTTTATGAAAGTGGCTATCACGGAACGACGGTAAATAACATCACAAAAGAAGCTGGAGTGGCGGCAGGAACCTTTTACCTTTACTTCCCGTCTAAAATTGTGTTGTATAAACATATTCTTGCGCTCTTCTCGCATAATATCCGGAAATATATTGCAGAACGTGCGAGTAAAATGACAACGCGTTACGATAAAGAAAGAGAAGGCATCAAAGCGTTTATTGAGTACGCTAAAGCAAACCCTGAAATGTATAATATTATTTGGGAAAGTCTTTATATTGATCGTGAACTGTTTGAATCTTACTATCGTTCATTCGCAAAACGGTATGTGCGCGGATTGGATAAAGCCAAATCGGAAAATCAAATTCGTGATTTAGATAGCGAAACCGTGGCTTACGCCTTAATGGGAATCACAAACTTTGTTAGCCTTAAAGTCTTATTTAACTTAGGTAAAAAAGATGAAGACATCGATAAGATTGTGGATGTTGTAATGGAAATTTTACAAAAAGGGCTATTCACCAACTTATAATATAAAAAAAAACGCGCTTAATTTTTAAAATTAAGCGCGTTTTTTAGTTAAGTTTTAATAGTAACCGGAGCTTCTTTATACCGTTTACTTTTCTTTTCGACGTCGACCTTAGGTTTGAAATCAATTTTGAGATACAAAATATAGCCAATCACAGCTACCATTAAATTACTAATCAACATGGCTTCCCATATAACTTGAGATCCACGATGAGGAAGCATTTGAGCCATAATATAAACTAAGGGAATGCGAATACCCCAAAGTCTGGTCACTGATAAAATAAAGGTGTATTTGGTATTCCCTGTTCCATTATATGTTCCAATAAAAGTTTGGAATATCGCCATTAGGGGTAATCCGAGTAAAATAAAGAACATATAGTCTACGGTGAGCCGTAAAGCAACAGGATCATCGCCCATAAAAATGCTTGCTAGTGGTTCTCTAATGAACATAATTAAAAGCGAGCCAACAATCATAATCGCAACCGATAAACGAATGCTTTTCTTAAACGTTTCTTTCGCTCTAGAAGGATTTAACGCGCCTATATTTTGACCGATATAGGCTGATAAGATAGCCCCCATCGCCATCACAGGATGTAAAATCATAGAAAGCAATCGATTCCCTACGCCAAAAGCCGCAACCGTTTCTTCTCCAAACGAATAAATCACACCATTCATAACGCCAAAGCCAATCGCAGTAATTGCTTGACCTAAAGATGCTGGTATTGCTGTGTTCACAATTTTTTTAACAATTATTATACGTTCACTTATCGCGATCGCTTTTGTCCCAATAATATCTGACATTGTTAAAGTGATGCCATCCTTTGCTTTAAATAATCTAACAATCCCAATCGGCATAATCGTCGCATTGGCAACCAAAGTAGCGAATGCAGCCCCAGGAACCCCTAAATCTAAAACTATAATAAAAATAGGAGATAAAATTATATTTAAAATGATGGCGCTCCCGCTTACCAATACAGGGCTCAAGGTATCGCCACTCGCTTGACGGATTCCTAAATAGGCAAAAAAGGTAAATAAAAACGGAAGTTCAAATGAACGGATTTGCATATAAGTACTCGCGTTTTCTAATACAAATCCATCAGCCCCCATCCAGCCCATGATAGAAGGTGCAAGCAAATACGCAACAACATTTAACACGATTCCTGTAAAAACCGCCACTAAAAATAGTTGACCAGCATACTTTTTAGCCATATCCATATTATTGGCACCAATGTGCTGAGAAATTAATGCCGTCCCCGCAACTGAAAGTCCAATCCCTAGGGAGATAAAAGTAAACATGACTGGAAACGTCAACTGTATAGACGCAACTGCTTGTGAGGCACTAGGGCCATCAATAAAAGTTACAAAAAACATATCCACAATATCGTGCAATGTTTTAATTAGATTATTAATCATTAGAGGAATTGCCAGTAAAATAAGACCCTTATATATATTCGGGTCTTTAAGTATTAAATAGCGCTTCTTTTCATCTTTTGTCATTATTCTCACCGATTTATAAAATTTATTTCAAAAGCATTATAACACATTGTCATAATAAAATGACAATGTGTTACATTATTTTTTTAGTTTGGTTTTGGACCAAAGTATTGGTAGAATCTTGTCTTGATTGTTCCATTAAATAAGATTCGTGTTTTATTCGCTTTTTTACCGATTTGTTTCTCAAATCCCATATAGGGCGTCATCACATAATATGAATTTGTAGGATGGTTTCTTATAATTTCACCTAAGGATTTGTAAAGCGCGTCTAAATCTTTATTTTCACCAATCCGTTTTCCATAAGGGGGGTTGGTAATGATAATATGATTATTATCTTCCCATATTCTATGATTTACGTGCGACATTTGAAAGGTAATCACATCGTCAACGCCTGCTTCAAACGCATTATCTTTCGCTATTTCAATAATATCTTTATCGATATCAGAGGCATATATAGTTAAAACCGCTTCTTGATCAATCGCTTTTAACGCTTCTTTTCTGACTTGTTTTAAGACCGTTTTGCCGACAAAAGGTAAATGTTCACACGCAAACGAACGGTTTAAACCTGGCGCAATATTTTTTGCCAGCATCGCGGCTTCTATGGGAATTGTACCCGCTCCGCAAAAAGGATCGATTAAGGTTCTATCCTTATCAAAAAAACTTAATTGGATTAACGCCGCTGCCAGGGTTTCTTTAATCGGGGCGTCCCCAGCTGCAAGACGGTAGCCTCTTTTATGAAGCGCCTCTCCCGATGTATCCAATAATAATTCCGCTGCATCATTGTTGATATACACTAAAAAATCAAAATCAGGGCCTGTTTCATCAAATACTGCCCGATTAAATTGTCCTTTAAAGGTTTCAATCAATGCTTTTTTTGTGATTTTTTGAATGTCACGTAAACTAAATAGTTCAGATCCTTTAGACTGTGCATTGACAACAAATCGTCCATCAGGACTCACAAGCGAGCGGTAGCTTTGCGCGTAGACGAAATCAAACAAATCATCGAAGCTTTTTAGCGTCTTTTGACCTATCACATAATAGATACGTTCTACGGTTCTAAGATGCACATTTGCTTTAGCAATTCCTTTGTGGTCTGTGGTAAAATAGACACGACCGTCATTAACACGTTCAACATCGAACCCTAAGTTCATAATTTCACGTTTGGCAACACTTTCAATACCAAAAGGCGTTACAGCTACTAATAATGCCATTTAAATCATTCCTTTCAAAATCATAATAACACTGTTTTCTTATAATGTTAATTTTTTTAATGTTTTTCCAATAAAAATTACTTTTCGTTTGTATAGTATACGAATAGGGACAAGGAGGCACCATGAATAATAAGAAACTTGATACCGTCATTAAGGCATTAAAGCGTGGGGACGATAATGCTTTTGATATCATGTATGAAGAAACCAAGTCCATTGTCTTTTATACTGCGCTCGACGTTTTAAAAGATCGTGCATTGGCTGAAGATATAATGCAAGATACCTATTTAAAAGTATTAAAAGAATTAGATCGTTACACGTTTAATCAAGGATTTAGAGGCTGGATTAAAACCATTGCCAAAAATTTATCCATTAATGCTTATAATAAAAGAAAAAAGGAAGTTAACGTTACGGTCGACGATTCGCCTTATTTATTTACCACTGATAATGATGACTTAGAAAACCGTTACTTTTTAAATAAACTGTTAAAAACCCTGAGTGATGATGAGCGGCAAATCGTAATGCGACACGCGGTTTATCAAGAAACACACAAAGCCATTGCATCAAGCATGGATATGCCACTTGGGACAGTGCTTTGGAAATATCAACAAGCACTTAAGAAACTTAAAAAGAAAGGGGGTGCCCTATGAAAAAGAAGATCAATAAAAAAACATTACGTAACCTAGCAGAAAATGATGTACCTGATGTAAAACAAACCATAAAAGCAACCGACACGTATCAAACCTTTATGTCAAATGCAAAAACGAAAAAACCATTTTCGTTCCCTTATAAACGGTTAGCGTTTGCGACATCATTCGCAATGCTGGTGCTTCTTACGTTTATCGTTTTACCATTTGGCAATGTTGATGATCCTGAACCATTGGGCAGCCCATCAACCATCTATTTTGAAATAAATCCTTCGTTTGAACTCACAGTAGATGAAGACGATGAAATCATAGCGCTTATTGGACAAAATGAAGACGGGAAAACAGTAGTTGAAGCAAATGACCATATCGTTGGAATGCCTTATGAAGCGGGATTTGATGAACTAATCGATGCATTAATCGAAGCCGATATGATTGATTCACAAAATAGTATAATATTATATGATGTTTTAAGTGAAAACAGCGATTTGTTAGCGAAGCATTTAACTTTAGTTGAAGACAACCTTACGCGCGTCCAACAAGAGAAAATGCCCGAAATCGAAATGGCTAGAGGCATGGGCGGTAGTCCTACTGACATCGAACG
The DNA here is from genome assembly GCA_964386055.1 of uncultured Candidatus Izemoplasmatales bacterium. Classification (GTDB taxonomy): domain Bacteria; phylum Bacillota_I; class Bacilli_A; order Izemoplasmatales; family Izemoplasmataceae; genus B1SED10-225. The sequence continues at coordinate 5,127 of CAYLQZ010000038.1, forward strand.
TGACATCGCGGATGATTATGATTTAAGCATTATGCACGTTCGTTTAATTGGTAATATTCTCTCCGAAAGTGATGAATACGATTTTGAAACCCTTGCGGAAAAATCCATAAAAGAACTACTAGATATTGAAAGCCCTCCACGTCATGACCCCGACCGTGGCCCAAATCGTCACCCATTTGATAATGATGATGGCGACGATGATAATGGTGCTCCCCCTATCAATCCACCACGCGGCCGCGATCGCTAAAATAAACAGTGCTGATTATACTATATCAGCACTGTTTTCTTTTAATTTATTTAAAGAATATTCCCACAATGTGGTTTGGTCTTCGTAATTAAACTTATCCTCTGCGTAATCATGTTTTTTTGAACGATAAAAATATACCGCATCACTGGTTGTGATTTTGGCATCAATAATATCAATAAACGTTTTGGTTGCTTCTTTTGGAGATATCCCGCGTTTAGTATACCATTTCCAAATCATCGCATATAACTTAGAAGTGTTTTTTGTTCCAATCGCCGTATTAACAACGCCAGGGTGAACGGCGTAGGCTTTCACGTTTGACGATTGATATCGTTCATTAAAACTTATTGTAAACATAATATTATAAAGTTTTGTTCGAGCATACGCTCTTAAAACATGGTATTTTTTAGTAGTTTCTAGATCGTTTTCCTTAAACTTAGCTTTTTTATGCGCGTTTGAACTGGTTGTTATTATAATGCCTTCTTTTTTCTCTAATAAAGGCAATAATAAATGACTCATCATGAAGGGCACTAAATGATTCACTTGAAATTGCATTTCTATATGATCTTCACTTAGCGTTCTTTTTTTAGGAACCGTGGCAGCGTTGTTAATTAACACATCAATCCCATCACTAAATAATTCTTTAATCGAGTTTGAACAGTGTTTAACGCTAGAAAGACTACTAAAATCCGCACGCAAAAGATGTAATGTGTCCTTATAATCGTCGACATGATTTTCTAAGTCATTTAATTTTTGAGGGTTTCTTCCTATCGCGATTACTTGATGTCCTTCTTTTAATAGCTCTAATGTTAATGCTTTTCCTACCCCACTCGTAGCCCCAGTAACAACAATGACCTTACTCATAGTGTCACCAACATAAATAATAGAACAATCACAGCAATAATAGCTATAAAGCTAATCTTTTTTGCTAATGCATAATTTTTTTGCATAATTCATCTCCCTTTAAAAAAAGCTTGCAATGCAAGCTTTGAAAAAACAAAATGGTGCCGCTTGCCGGATTTGAACCAGCAACCTTTTCCTTACCATGGAATTGCTCTACCGGTTGGAGCTAAAGCGGCTTTTAAAACCTAAAATATTTTACCATGAAAGATAAAATATTAAAAGCCTTATATTTTATTTTTTTAAAGATGCATTGTTTTATAAATCTATTACATTATAGCATTTGATGGCAACAAAATGAAGAGGGATTATCGTAAATATTATCTTGAAAAAAACGTGCGTACTGATATAATATAGGGATACCTTAAACTAGAGAGGAGATTTTTATGTTCACACTAACTATTAATGGAGAAAAGAAAACATTCGAAAAGAAAGTAAAACTATTAGATTTAATTGACGATACAGACGCTCAATATTTCGTAGCGCTTGTCAACAATAGACTTAGAGAGTTGCATTATCCAATCGACTATGATGCGACGGTAGAGTTTTTAGACGCGACCCATCAAGAGGCCGTTTTTGTCTATGAGGCAAGTCTTAGATATTTATTATCAATGGCATTTTTAAAGCTCTACCCAAAATATTCTTTTAAATTCAACTATTCTATCTCTAGAAGTGTTTTTTGTCATATTACAAATTTAGAACAAGATGCAGATATGAATGAAGTTTTAAAAAATTTAGAAAATGAAATGCGCAGATTGATCAAAAAAGATTTACCGATTACAAGACTTGAAATGTCTAAAGATGAAGCAATCAAGTTTTATGAAAAACATGATTATACCGATAAAATTGATGTTATAAAGTACCGTCCAGAAGATACCGTCCACTTTTATCAATGTGGAAACTACATAAACTATATGTATGCTTTAATGGTTCCTTCTACAGGGTATTTAGATAACTTTACCTCGCGCGTGTATCCACCAGGGTTTTTAATTCAATACCCTCGTGCTGAGGCTGGAGGAAATATTCCTAAATTTGAAGATGCCCCGATTTATGGTAGAACGCTTAGAGAGGCCAATCGTTGGGCCAATCGCATCGATGCCAACACCATCGCAAGAATTAACCGTCATGCTGAAAAAACCCCTAATGAGTTTGTTCAAATAAACGAAAGCAAGCACAACCAAATGCTTGCAGAAATCGGACAAACTATTGAAAAGAATAAAGATGATGTTCGTTTAATCGCAATTGCTGGTCCTTCTTCTAGTGGGAAAACAACATTTTCAAACCGCTTAAGAATTGAACTCATTACTCAAGGATTGAATCCGGTTATGATTTCACTTGATGATTATTATTTAGATCGCGATGATATTGTACCAGATGAAAACGGTAAAATTGACTTAGAACACATAAACACCTTAGATATTGACTTATTTAACCGTAACATGCTCGACTTAATTCAAGGAAAAGAAGTAAAAATTCCGAAATTTGATTTTATGGAGAAAAAACGAGCAGGCTATAAAAAATTACAAATTAAACAAGATGAACCGATTATTATCGAAGGGATTCATGCGTTAAATGAAACCTTAACTGAATTAATCCCGCAACATCAAAAATATAAAGTCTTTATTTCACCACAACTTCAAGTGAATATTGACCACCATAACCCAATCAGTATCACGAACTTACGGTTGTTGCGCCGTATTGTAAGGGACCGTAAATTTAGAAATGCCCCCGCTTCTAAAACCATCGACATGTGGCCTTCAGTTCGTAGAGGAGAATTCCGTTGGATCTATCCACATCAAGAAGGCGCTGACTACATTTATAACTCCTCTTTAGGCTATGAATTAGGCGTGATGAAAAAATATGCCCTTGATACGTTATTAGAAATACCACGAGACAGTGAACATTTTATTACTGCTAATCGATTAATTAAATTCTTAAAATACTTTAAGGATATCGACGATAAATATGTTCCTAACAACTCATTATTACGAGAGTTTATTGGTGGAAGTTGTTTCGACGAATAAAAAATTAGCGCACAAATCATTACGATTTGTGCGCTTTTATATTGTAAGTCTCAATTAAATACTGTTTGTACTTTTCAGATTTTTTATCTTTCATTTTATACAGTTCTCTATCAGCCTTTTGATTCACTGTATCAAAAGATTCAGACCCTTTTCTAAGGGCAAAGCCCGAAGATATAGCCATTGAGGAGATTGAATCAGATTTATCACATAAATCATGAATATTATCATCCATTGCTTGTAAGCTATCATGAGAAGCGTCTTTGACAATAAGCGTGAATTCATCCCCTCCACTTCTTATAACATCGACTGTAGGATAAAATTTTTGAAAGTTTAGTAGTACATCTCGATACGCTAAAATTTGTTGATCGCCTCTTTTATGACCAAACGAATCATTTAATAATTTTAGTCCGTTCAAATCTGTTAGAATAACACCGAAATTGTGATAATGTTCTTCTAAATCATCAATGATTACTTCTAAATAATTCCGGTTTAATAACCCTGTCATATAATCTCGATTCTGCATAGTTTCAAGCTCATTAATTAATTTTACAAACTTCGTTTCGTCATAAAACAAATGCAATACGCCTTTTACATTAAAACGATTAATGCTAAAGGTTTTTTGTATCGTAAACAGATAAGGTTTAGCGATTGATTTGTTTTCAACCTTATCAATATCTTTATATAAAACTGCATGCGCTTTTAATGAATCCATAAAGGGCGTAATATTTTTAGTCAGTTTAAGGTTGAAATTTTTTAATAAAGCAGGGGAAATTTCTATAATTTTTCCATCTTCTGTACATAATATATAATATTCACGCATCTTAGAAAGAATGGTTTTTCTACCTTCTGCACTGAGAGAAACGATGAAGTTTCCTTTGTATACAATATAATACAAAACCAATGAAAATATAACTGCACTTAGATACGTGGGATCAACATACATACTGCCGCTAATAACATGCCATAAATTAACCGGGAAAATAACAAATATTAAAACAATTGTGATGATGACTGGAGTACGATAATTTTTCTTATAAGGGCGCAACATAAATCCATAAATCATATACCCTATCCCATAAAACAACAATCCATATGCTAAGATTATATGAACAAACATGAACGGCCCTATTTCAGCGCTAGTAATACTTTCTAAAGACTCAATGGACACTGGGGTGACATTAATAAACCATTGTGTCCACGTATTCGATAACATAAATATCAAGTGAATAAGTAAAATACTATAACTGATAACACGAACATTGAAAGGGATAGTTTTTCCATAAAACTCATAAACGGTGCGAATAAGGTAAATAGCGATGGCGAACACCAAGGTATAACTCATTATATGGAGAAAATAGATTAACACCAAATTTGTCAAACTGTATTTAAGCACCATCAAAAGCGACCACGCAAAAACAAGCATCATAAAGGATTTTAATTCTTTAAAATGACTTCGATGTCTATCAGCGTTTATTTCAATCACAGGGACTAACGATATAAACGCAAATACATAAAGAATGATGAGTTGTAAATCGACCATTTTCTATCAGCCTCCATTTACTGATTGACAAATACAATCACGGAATCGCTACTTTTTGTTTCATTAAAGGTGTAGCCATCTAAAGAGAACTGTTTGATTTCATCGATAGAGTTTGTCTGATTTAACGCAATAGAACGTACCATTTTCCCTCGTAATTTTTTCGCTTCCATCGCCCCGGCTTTACGGTATTTGCCGTCTTTAATAATTAAGAAATCAACTCTTATTACATTAACGCGGGTCGAATCTATAGCGTCATAATACTCTTTTGACGCTAAGTTTAATACTACTTCATTCGCTAAGCTGTTACTGATTAAATCAATCCACTCATTTTTCAAAGGAGATCCAAACCACTTTACCCCCATTGGCAAACGATATAAGCCTATTTTGTCAAAAGGCCTCACAAGCCCATAAAGACCACTCATGATAAAAAGCGTCTCATGAAGATGATTTAAGGCGTTTTGATCTAAAGACTTAGCATCTAAATGTTTAAATTGTTGACCCGTATAGGTAAATATTGCTTGATTGCTTTCTGAAAAATTCTGAAAGCGATGATGGTTTTCAATCGCAATCTTTTCATTGGACTGATACATCTTTTGAAGGGTTTCTACACTCATTTCTTTAAGGCGCTTTAATAATTCAAACCGCTTGTTAAAGAGTGGTTCTTTTAATGGCGTTTCATTATTTTCATTCATAGATTTTGAAGGTGATAAAACAACTTTCATCTGTAATCATTCCCTGTTAAGTATTAGATTTAATCAAAATACTTTAAATATTCAGCGTAGCCTTCTTTTTTTAGTTCATCTTTTGGAATAAAGCGTAACGCAGCGGAGTTTATACAGTATCTCAACCCACCAGATGCTTTAGGGCCATCATCGAATACATGACCTAAGTGAGAATCAGCGTGTTTGCTTCTTATTTCGGTTCTACGCATCCCGTGGGATGTGTCAAAATTCTCAATGACTTCGCTTAAAGGTTTTGTGAATGAAGGCCAACCACATCCTGCATCATATTGTTCATTGGTTGAAAAAAGCGGTTCGCCACTCACAACATCTACATATAACCCTTCTTGATCATTGTTATAAAAAGGATTTTCATATGGCATTTCTGTGCCATTTTCTTGAGTTACATAAAATTCTACTGGTGATAAGGTCTTTTTCAATGTTTCAACGGGTGGTTTTTTATATTTTTTATCCATAATAGCCTCCAATAAATGTGTTAATTAAATTGTAACATTTAATCTAGAACAAAAGGAAATTTCGCTTTAATCCTCTTCTTCGAAGACCACATCATCTTCTTCATTTACAAAGCGATAAAAGGTAGATTTAAACGTTTTAGAACGACTTGAATAAAACCGCATGGTTTGAGAAGGGAAGAATAAAATATTAATAATAGGAATTAATAAAAATATTAACCACCCTGGATGCCAAAACCCTTCAATAAGGAATCCTAAAACGATATACCCTAATGTAATGGATAATGTAACAAATTTCTTAGCATTAATTTTTCCGCCAATTACAGTATCAGAAATCGGAATCGCAAAAAATACCACCCACCCTGGATGCGCCAAATCTGCGCCAAAATGTAACCATAAGAAAACTAACAAAGCAATTAAAGGCATCATTTGATTCAATCGTTGCAGATAGTGTTGAGTCAGTAAAATTAAAGAAAGCGGAATCAACAAGAAAAATGAAAGGCCCATGCCCCATGAATCTAAAACAAATCCACTGAATAAAAACAATAACAAACTAATAAGCGGTGTCGCCGCAACCAATCTTTCACGCATATACAATCACTCCCTCAATTTTTTAACGAATACGTTAAATGGACTCTCTACTTTATTAATAAAATGGTACTGTAACACTTCAAAATGATAACTAGATAATGCCTTTAAATATGGAATAAGAGCATCAATTTCTTCTTTTCCTTCACTGTGGTTAGAATAAAACGTGATTGATAATATTCCGCCATTTTTCAAAAGCGCTAAACTTTGTTTTACCGCGTCCAAGGTTGATGCCTTATTGGTTGTAACGGTTTTTGAAGCCCCTGGCAAATAGCCTAAATTAAATATAATCGCATCAACGTATGGAGCAACATAAACAAATAGATTTTGATGACTATCATGAATAAGCTGAACATTCGTTAGTGCATGAGACTTCAATAATACTTTTGTCGATTCAATCGCTTGTTTTTGAATATCAAAAGCATATACTTTTTTAGCAATGTTTGCTAAAAAAACCGTATCATGTCCATTTCCCATCGTCGCATCAACCACAATACTTTCTTGATTAATATGGTCTTTTAAGATTTCATGCGCAAAGGGTATAATTCGTTTCATTTTTTCACTCCATCATTATAAAAACTTGATAATATAATGCTTAAACCGTTATTTTTCATACGTCACAGTTTTTATCCTGAATATCTTTTTACATTAACGTATCTAATACGTTAAAACAATATTATCCATTTATCCATCGGTTTTTTGTTTTATAGATTTACTCTTATTTATAATACCATAAAAATCTAAAAATCTCTAAATTCTTTACATTAGACCTGCGAACATCCGGAAAAACATTTGGAAAAACCTGTAAAATAAAGAATATTTATCATCTTCTTCAATTATTTTAGAGCGTTCCATACTTTTAATAAAATAATTATCCATCGCTTCAATTGCTGTAGAATTTTCTAAATAAACCCCGTTTTCAAAATGCAAATATAAACTTCTATAATCAAAATTTGTTGATCCAATGACAGCTTTTTGGCTATCAATAATGACCATTTTTGCATGCATAAACCCTGGTGTATATTTATATATTTTTACCCCATCTTTAAGCAATAAAGAAAGATGAGACTCCGTCACCATATAAACTATTTTCTTATCGGGTATTTTAGGAATTATAATAGAGACGTCAACGCCACTTTTAGCCGCATGCCTTAACGCGTTTTTCATCTCAGGATCAATAATCAAATAAGGCGTGGTGATACTTATAGAATGTTGAGCATTATTAATTAGATGTAAAAACAAAGATTTCGTAACTTCTTCGTTATCTAAAGGCGTTTCTGCAAAAGGAATAACGGTCCCATCACTCATAGTTTTATAACAGTTATAATAACTGTTATAATCTCTAGACGAAGGAGTAATAAAGCTTAAAACATCTAAAAAAGCAAGGGTTAAAGACCATACGGCCCGACCTTCAAGCCTTATACCACTATCAGCCCACTCCCCATGCGGTCTTACTACATTAATATATTCATCTGCGATATTATTCCCAACAGCGTATCCTATCTTCCCGTCTATAACGGTAATTTTACGATGATCACGGTAATTTCCACCAAAATTTAACCGCAATTTGATAGGATTAAAGATATGAACTTCGATATTATATTTTTTTAATGTTTTTGGATATTTTCTAGAAAACGCCGCTGATCCAAAATCATCATAAATGACCACTACTTCTACGCCTTCACTAGCCTTTTCTTTTAATAATTTCAACAAGGCATCCCACATTTTCCCAGGTCTTATAATAAAAAACTCTATAAAAATAAACCGTTCAGCTTGTTTGATATCATTAAGCAAAGCATCGAAAAAGGCTTCTCCAGAATCTAAAAAATGGGGGGTCGTTTCTGTATATGAAGGCCATCCAAAACGTTTCAAATAACGGGCTTCACGTGATTGACTTGCAGCGTTTAAATTGTCCACAAAATAATGTCGATTCCTTTCAATTTCATGGTGTTGATTTAAGGTTTTTGGATTGAGATTTCTAAAACGGTATAATAAATAAAAGACCCCACCAAAAACAGGAAACAATAAAATTGGAATAATCCATTTCACTTTATAATAGGGATTTTCTTCTTTTACAAGCAAGAAAAATATGATAATAGCCGAAACGATTATAAAAAATGTGTTGAGTTGCCAAAGCATTTCACTGAAATAATATATTACTGCGAAAAATAAGGCAATCTGCAACATTAAAAAGATTAAAATAAAAGTTAAACGATTTACAATCCGTTTATAAAGTTTTTTAATCATGCCTTCACCATCCACTCTTTGGTTCAATTATATCACGATGTAAGGTATTAAATCATCACACTAGTTAAAACTCTGTTTATGAGTAGGCCTTTAATTTGTTTCACCCCACCATATAAATAAGGTGTTTGCCAAACAAAAGTGTTTAGTCTATATGCTCAAAAAATTTGAGTTGTTGGGCCCATGGTATTCCTTTTATCGACACTTGTTAGCCGTGTTTCACAAACTAGTAACCGCGTCTTTACTGTTTTAATATTTTGTGCCTCTTGATTTATCTATTCAAGACTAACCGATTAGCTGTTTGACCATAACTTATTCTTATTCAATCCTTAGAAATACGTTATTTTCTAGTTTTTTTAAGACACTGTATTCCCAATATCCAACATAACAATGAAGTACTATTAATTCAACACCCTTATGTGATGGTGTTCAACTTCTTTAATATGTTTAGCGGTTTAATAGTTGCATGTTTGTAATTATTTTTTAAACTTTTTGATAAATAAAAAACGCGTTTATAACTAAATATAACTATTTAGCTTATAACGCGTGATACGGCTAAATTATGG
>CAYLQZ010000039.1:0-13717 GCA_964386055.1 uncultured Candidatus Izemoplasmatales bacterium
CACGATGTTTATCCTGATAGTGATACATTTAGCAGTGGAACTGTTACCAATATTGCCCTAGATTATGAGGCGAAAACCGGAAATAAAGTATATGCTGCAGTGAATGGGGATTTCTTTTGGAATCATGCGCCGATAGATTATTACATTAAAGATTATGCAGTTTTGCAAGAAGGGTATCATGATGAAAAAGAAGCCTTTGGGTTTAATAATCAAGGGGATTTTGCTTTGGGGACACCAGTATTAAATAATATATTAATCGCTGGTGATTCTAATTTTGATGTTGAACGGTTTGGTGGAACGCCCCCTTATCCAGGTGAAATAGCGATTTATTTACCAGGGCAAACAATGTATACGATAGAAACCTCTAAATACCTAGTCAAAGCGAATCAAAGAACTATAGATAATGAATTTTCTCTTCCTTTAGAAGGAAATATTCTTATTGATGATACATCTTATATGAGCGATGAATCTTTGGGTGTACCAGAAGGATATTTTGGCATAAGTGTTAATGGAATGGCAGGAAACTTAGATAATGTAAAAACGTTTGCTGAATCAGTTGATCATTTTGATGAGGTTCGTTTTTTAAGAGGACCTATTGGCGATTTTAAAGGATTAAATTATGTTATTGGTGGCAATAACATTATGCTTGATGAGGGGCTTTTAATGCCTGAACCTTTAAAAACTTCTTCAGCCGCCGATTCATGGCAACCTAGAACAGCGATAGGGATCAATGAAGATGGCGAATTTTTTATGACGGTAGTCGATGGTAGAAACCCTGGTACTTCAAGAGGGTTAACGATTCCTGTGTTTGGACAGTTTTTAAATGATTTAGGGGGCTATTCAGCATTAGAATTAGACGGTGGAGGCTCTTCAACTTTTGTTTTAAGACAAAACGATCAATTGAGAGTTGTCAATAATCCATCAGATGGCGTTGAACGCCGCGTGACCAATGCTGTGTTATTTGTGGAAAATTCTAATGCGCCTACGGATGATGAACAAGTTGATCAAAAAAATGGTTCAAATCAACCACCCGTCGATGAAGATTTAAACCATACAGAAGAAGAAAATGAACCATACGGTGTTATTTTGTTTTTTAGCGCGAGTGTATTGCTAATTATGGCATCAGTGATTATACTAGTTAAGAAAAGATTGTAGGGGTGTTTGTATGTCTTTATTTGAACGCTATACCAATTCTAAACTATATGTATTTTTTGATATACTATATACAATTATTTTAGTCAATATGCTTTGGCTAGCTGTTAGTATGAGTGGGCTCATTATTTTTACGTTTATGCCTGCAACCGTAGCGGTTTATTTAATTATGTTAAATATCAACCAAGAGGGCGAAATGAAACCATTTAAAGCGTTTTTTAGAATTTTTAAAAAAGAATATATCAAAAGTCAAAAAGTCTTTTTATTGATGGCTTTGATAGGATTTGTTGTGATAACAAACACCGTCTTTTATTATACGAACCTTGAAACGCTTACACTCATTCATGGTATAGGGTTATTTACGATGGCCTTAATATTGATTGCTTATACTTCTGCGTGTATCCATGTTATACCTGTCTATATTTACTTTCCGGAACTAGGTGTGGTTAAAACGGTTAAAAATGCATTTTTTTTAGGGTTTGCTTATCCTTTTAGAACCTTTTTAGCATTAGTTTCTTCAGTATTAGTCATTTTAATCACAACGATTATACAAACACTTTTACCGTTTTTCTTAATATCAATTATCGCCTTAATTACGCTATTTATAATAAAAAACAAGTATGATATTTTAAGAAAAGATAGTGAGACTTTGCGTCTAAAAGACTATTTAGAAGATTAATCGTTTTTAATTAGAATTTTGTCATTATAAATTCTTTTATAAAAACGGTTTTTTCTTTGTTTTAACTTGACTATACAAATAGAAAAAACTATAATAGTAATATCATGAAATATGCAAAATGTGGTAAAGACTTAAATGAGGTGGAACTATGAATATTAAAAAGAAAGCGCTATTTATTATTTTTCCTTTTCTTGTGATGTTAGCGCTTGTGGTAATGCATCCTGGAATGAATGTTTTAGCACAATCACAAAATATGACCAGTGAGCTTCCTGAGGAAGATCCTTATCATTTAGAGTTAAGTGATTATGATCATTATTTGGCGTCAAAAGATCAAGTATTTCCTGATGTTACAATCGATGTCGATATTTTTGATTACGATACGCAATTAGGCGAAGATTACGACGTATCGAAGGATACGCTTGATGGAAAAGATGCGCTTTTAACGCCGGAAGAAGGACTGGTTGAATGGAGTTTTGATGTAGATGAAGCTGGGCTTTATAATATCGAATTCCTATATTACTCAGTGATTGGCAATAGTTCTCCGATTGAAAGAGCCATTTATGTGAATGGAGATATTGTTTTTGATGAGTTGCGTGCGGTTACGTTTTACCGTCACTGGGAAGATACGTTTAATGTCAGTGAAAAACGAGATGAAGATTTAAATGATATTAAACCTTCACAAGTCGAAGCGCCACAGTGGCAAAGTGAATTTATAAGAGATATGCGAGGAAAGCATCTTTCTCCTTTTTATGTATGGTTGGATGAAGGCGAAAACACCTTAAGCCTTCAATCTTTAAGAGAACCAATGGCTATAGGAAGTATTACTTTAACACAAGCCGATGAAATCATGTCATATCATGAAACCTTATCGCTTTATGAATCGCTTGATTTAAAGACCATTGATTTAGATAGTTCCCTGAGAATTCAAGGAGAGGATGCATCCTTTAAATCGTCTCCCACGCTTTACCCAATTAACGATCGAACATCGATGCGCACGGATCCTTATCATAGTTCTTTAATACGATTAAATGCGATCGGTGGGTATAATTGGAGAGACCCTGGAGATTATATCGCTTGGGAAGTTGAAGTAGAAGAAGAAGGATTATATCAGCTGACCATTAAAGCCCTGCAAAACTTTTCAAGAGGGACATTTTCTACAAGAACTTTATATGTAAATGGAGACATTCCATTTACAGAAGCGAAAAACTTAGAATTTAATTACGATTCGCAGTGGCAAAACAAAACCTTTGGCAATGACGAGGGTAGTTTTTATATTCACTTAGAAGAAGGGGTGAATGAAATCCGTTTGGCAGCGGCGATGGGGCGTTATGGAGAACTCATAGAAGAGGTCCAAGACGTCATTCAAGAACTCAACACTTTATACCGAGAGATTATTATGTTTACCTCTGTTCAACCTGATCCATATAGAGATTATCAATTGCGTCAACGTATCCCTGATCTCAATGAACGGTTGAGTGAAAACCGTGAGATTTTAATGGAGACGGCTGAGACAGTGATGGAGATTACGGGCGGACGCTCTTCACAAATCGCGATTATAGAACGTGTTGCGATGCAGTTAGAAGATTTTGAAGAGAACCCGCGTGTAATCCAAAACCGTATCAATGAGTTTAGAGAAAACATTTCTTCATTAGGAACATGGGTCTTAACAACCATTGAACAACCTTTAACAATTGATTATCTACTGATTCACGATGCAGACTACACACCCCCTAGAGCCCATTCAAATTTCTTTGAGCGTATTTGGCATGAAGTTAGAATATTCTTCGCAAGTTTCTTTATGGATTATTCTGTCTTAAGAGAAAGTGAAATTGAAGACGGAGAATCCATTGAAGTGTGGTTAAGCGCTGATTTATTAGCGAGTGCCCAACAACAAGCTGGTGCGATGAGTGCAGGAAGGGATCAAGCCAATGTATTAAGACAATTAATCGATGAAACCTTTACCCCTGAATCAGGCATTTCAGTCGAATTAAAAGTCGTTAACCACGATGTCTTACTTCCCGCTACCTTAGCTGGGAATGGCCCTGATGTTGCGATGAGTGTCAACCAAGAACAACCGGTCAACTTTGCGATGCGTAATGCTTTATATGATTTAACCAATTTTGATGATTTTGATGAAGTGAAGGGGCGTTTCTTTGAAGGGGCGATGATGCCTTATACCTACAATGAAGGTTATTATGCGCTGCCTGAACAATATATTTTCTTACTCATGTTTTATAGAACCGATATTTTAGAAGAATTAGAGTTAGAACCGCCAAGAACATGGGAAGAAGTCATCGAAATTATACCTGAACTACAACGGTATAACCTTGATTTTTTCTTACCCCAAACCCCAGCGAACTTAAATCCACTATATTATGCGATGCTTTCACAAAAAGGTGGGAGTTTATATACTGACGACGCAAGAGAAATAGCCTTGTTAGATGAAGCAGGAACGTCAAGTTTTGAAATGTTTGCGAACTTTTATGCCGATTACAGCTTTACGGTGACTGCGAACTTTGCGAACCGTTTCCGTTCTGGTGAAATGCCAATTGGTGTCACCTATTATTCTGAATACAATACCTTAAGTGTTTTTGCGCCTGAAATTCGCGGTCAATGGGATTTTATGGAACTTCCAGGAACCAAACAACCAGATGGCTCAATAGATAACACATCAGCCGCAAACTCAAATGCGACCGTGTTACTCAATGATTCAGATAATAAAGAAGCGTCATGGGAGTTTATGAAATGGTGGTCATCAACCGATACACAAGTAAGATTTGGCCGTGAGATGGAAGGGATTTTAGGCGCAGCGGCGCGTTATCCTACCGCCAACATTGAAGCGTTAGAACAACTGCCTTGGCCAACAAGAGATTATCGTTTATTACACGATCAAGCCTCAAGAGCCAAAGGGGTTCCTGTTGTACCTGGTAGTTATATTACAGGGCGTTACATTGATAATGCCTACCGTGCAGTGATTAATGATGGGGTTAACCCAAGAGAATCTTTATTTGATTATTCAAGAAGGATCAATGCCGAAATCGCACGCAAACGTGTCGAATTTGGATTAGATTAGAGGTGAGACGATGCAAAAAACCAACAATGAAGCGAACCCTATAAAGCGTGATAAACCTTTAGGTAGGTTTGCACGGTTCCGTCTTTCCTTTAAAGAGCATCGTGCTTTATATTTGTTAATGAGTCCTTATATGTTTTTGTTTTTCTTATTTACGATATTACCCGTTATTATGTCCTTATTTTTAAGTTTTACCTTTTTTGATTTACTCCAAGCGCCGCGCTTTATAGGCCTACAAAACTATGTGAATTTATTTTTGCACGATGAGATATTCATCGTTGCGATAAGAAACACATTAATCTTGGCCCTTATTACCGGACCACTCAGTTATTTGCTCGCGTTTTTATTCGCTTGGTTAATTAATGAACTTAGACCTAAAGTGCGCTGGGTGATGGTGCTTGTCTTTTACGCACCATCAATCTCAGGAAATGCATACTTTATTTGGCGGATAATTTTTGCGTCGGATATGTATGGTTATGCGAATTCAATTATGTTGCGGTTTGGGTTTATTGACGAACCAATTTTATGGCTAGAAAATCCAACCTACATTTTGCCAATCTTAATATTGGTCCAACTTTGGTTAAGTTTAGGGGTTGCGTTCTTAGCATTTATCGCAGGGCTTCAAACGGTGAACCCTGAACTTTATGAAGCAGGCGCAGTTGATGGGGTACGTAACCGCTGGCAAGAGCTTTGGTTTATAACCTTACCACAGATGAAACCAATGTTAATGTTTGGAGCCGTTATGCAAATTACGCAAGCCTTAGGGGTCGCAGTCGTCCCAATTGCGATTGCGGGATTACCATCGGTTGAATACGCTGGTCATACCATTGTGACGCATTTGATGGACTATGGAACTATTCGTTTTGAAATGGGTTACGCCTCAGCCATCGCAACAATTTTATTTGTGTTAATGGTTGGAACCAATATGGTCGTTCAAAAAATCTTAAGAAGGGTGGGAACTTAACATGCAAAATATTGATGTGAAGCCAAAAAAACCATCCATTCTCAAACGCATTAAAACTCGAATGCGAATGAAGCATAAAAAACGTATGAATCGTTCTTTTTTAGGCGATATTGGCCCGTTTTTATTGTTAGCATTTTTTGGGGCGTTTAGTGCGTATCCTTTAGTATTTACCGTTGCGAATGCGTTTAAGCCGATGGATGAAATCTTTATTTTTCCACCGCCTTTATTTCCAAGAAATCCTACCTTTGATAACTTTGGAGATCTCTTTAATTTATTAGGCGATTCATGGGTACCATTTACAAGATATTTATTTAATACGGTTTTTATTACCGTTGTAGGGACTGCTGGTCATGTCATTTTAGCCTCAATGGCAGCTTACCCTTTAGCAAAACATAATTTTCCTGGCAAAACTTTAATCTTTACATTGGTGGTATATTCTTTAATGTTTGCGCCCCAAGTAACGCTCATTCCTAACTATATGATTATGAGCTGGCTAGGTAGGATTCCAGGGATTCAGTTGATTGATAATTTTTCTGCGATTATATTGCCGGCATTTGCTTTTCCCTTAGGGCTTTATTTAATGAAAAACTTTATGCAGACAATCCCTACGAGTTTATTGGAAGCGGCCAAGATTGATGGCGCAGGAGAAGGCAGAATCTTTTGGCAAATTGTGATGCCGCTTGTTAAACCAGCATGGTTAACGTTAATTATTTTACTTTTTCAACAACTATGGACCACCGATGGTGGAACATTCATTTATTCAGAACACTTAAAACCTTTGTCTTATGCACTGGGACAAGTGGTTGCGGCAGGAATCGCAAGAACAGGGTCTGCAGCGGCGGTATCAGCGATTATGCTCGCGGTACCTGTGACAATATTTGTGATTAATCAAAGCCGTATGATTCAAACGATGTCACATTCGGGGATGAAGTAAAATGAAAAAACTCCTAATTTTACTTTTGATGGGAATATTATTCCAAAGTGGCATTTCAGTGCAAGGCTACAATTATTCATATTATGAAGAACCGATTCATTCCGCTCCAGCAATGATTATTAAAGATGTGATCACTTCTGATGAGTTAAGTGTTGAATTTGGTGGTTTTAATCATGATATTACAATGACGAACCCAGTCGATACATTTGTTTATAATGATCATATTTATATCATTGATAACGAACAAAATAAACTCATTGTCCTTGATTCAAATTATCAAGTGATTCATGAGTACCCTTCTAGCATTGAAGGGCATCCCCATCATCCTTCTAATTTAGATGAAGACGCCTTATTTAATACGCCACGAGGGATTCATGTGAATAATGAAGGGATTGCGATTGCGGATACCAATCATGGACGTGTTGTGATATTAGACCATGATTTTAATATCATTAGAACCCATGGGCGTCCTGATGATGTGACTTTTGAGACAACCGATATTGATTATCGCCCTCAAAAAATAACCCGAGATTCAACGGGACGGTTATATATTGTTGCCCAAGGGATCTATGAAGGGATTATTGAACTGACTAAAGAAGGCGAATTTACACGCTACACAGGCGTAACGCGAGTTGCGGTGAGTCCTTTTGATATATTTTGGATGAATTTTATGACTGAAGCGCAAAGAGAACAAATGATGTTACGTTTGCCCCCTTCATTTATCAATGTGCATATGGATCAAAATAATTTCTTATATACAGTGAGTAATCCAGCAGACGATGAAGTTGGGGATGAAATGATAAAACGTATTAATCCACGTGGATTAGATGTTTTAAAGTCTCAAGGATTCTTCCCGCCTAAAGGCGATGTTGACTTTGTCTTAGAAAGTGAAGTCGTTGAAAACGGCCCTTCAACCTTGGCAGATATAACGGTGAATGAGTATGGGATGTATAGTGCCTTAGATTCAAAAAGAGGGCGCATATTCACTTATGACCAAGAAGGAAACTTGCTTTATATTACAGGTAGGATGGGCTCACAACGAGGAGATTTTTCAAACCCTCGCGGGATTGATTATCATGGCGAAGATTTAATCGTTGTGGATTCAGGAAATCAATCGCTCATTGTCTATGAATTAACAGACTTTGGGTCGCAGGTTAATAAAGCAACGGAACAATATTTTAACTCAGATTATGATGGCGCTGCGCGTACATGGGAAGATGTCTTGAGTATGAATTCAAATTATTTTATCGCTTATCGTGGTATTGGAAGAGCCCATCTTAGAAAAGGTGAATTTGAAGAGGCATTAGAATATTTTGAACTCTCAAACGATACGTATAATTATTCCTTAGCGTTTCAAGAATATAGAAACATGCGTCTTGAAACTTACTTCCCATTCATCATGGGAACGATTGGTGCAGTGATTGTTTACTTATTTTATACTTCTATTAAAAACAGTTTAAAACTCAATAAAGATACAGGAAGGGAGGATTGATCGGATGAAATGGGTATATGATGTTTTCAAACATCCTTTATATATATTGCTTCACCCTATTGCAGGCTATGAAGGGATGAAACGAGATGGCGAAGGTAAACTTTATGTGGCGGTCTTATTTGTTGGATTGTTATCTTTGTATTCCGTTGTAAGTTTTAACGCCTTAGGAATGATTGTGAATCCGAACAATCCTCAAGACTTTAACAGCATTAAACAAATCTTATTTATCATCATTCCAGTTTTCCTTTTCATGATTGGAAACTGGTCGGTCACCACGCTTTTTGATGGCAAAGGCTCCCTTAAAGAAATATTTATGATGCTTGGGTATGCGTTATTTCCTTTTGTAGTGTTATCGTTTCCTAATCTGGTATTTTCAAATTTTATAACCTTAGAAGAAGCACAGTTTTATTACATGATTCAAAATGTTGGACTTTTCTTAAGTGGCTATATGCTTTTTTTTGGAATGATCAACATTCATGAGTACTCAGTATCAAAAACCTTGCTAACGACTTTAGTAACGATAATCGCAATTGGCGTGATGATTTTTCTATTTTTATTATTTTTTAGTTTGATTCAACAATTTGGCTCATTTGTTTATGGGATTTACCGTGAACTTGCGCTTAGGTACTTTTAGGAGGATGAATGATGGGCAATCATAAAAAGAAAAAAACCGAAAGAATCATTTATACCACGCCAAAACCAAACAACTATTATGTATGGAATCCTTTTAAAAAAATTGGATTCAATCTTTATGCAGGCATAAAAGACAAGATTACAAACATGCGTTTTCCAACCTATCATGTCATTGCGCTAAGCGTGATTATTGTTTTACTTTTAGGGTTAATTGGGTTTATTCGTCTAAATATGATTGTTGTTGAACCTAGAGGGGGATTCGATTTAACCAACTTTACGCACGCAACTGATACACAAGGTGAAATCCATACGATTGAAAATGATCGGTTTGAATTTTTCTTTGATGAAACGACGACACAGTTTTCGCTTTTTGATACTCAAACCAACCAAACATGGAATTCAAATGTCACAGAAGATGATCCTTTCCCGGGGGTTACTTCTAACTCTTTAAACGCACAACAAAACACATTGGTTGTGCGTTATGTGGACGCTTCAGGCGTAGAAAGAAGCATTCAAAACTACACCGAATCGATTCAAAGAGATCAGTTTTATATCCATTATCCAGATGATAAAACTGTTGAAGTCTTTTATGAGATAGGCGATACCGATATCGATTATACAGATTTACCCCAGCGCTTATCAAGAGAACGATTTGAAACGATGATTTTAGATTATATTGATGAAGATGAAGAACCTTTAGAATATCGCTTTTTGACCAATGCTTATAATTACGTAAGCGAACAAGAAGTCTATGCTTTAAACAACGCCGCAAGCTTTTCACAAAATGCAATTGAACGATTATATAACATCATATTTAATATGACACCTTATACGGTTGAAGATTTTGAAGACGATCACATTGAACAAGGCGTTGAACTTCCTGATACCAAACCAATGATAAAAGTAGGCATTCGCTACACATTAACCAATGAAGGATTTGACGCAACCATTATCAATGAATCAATAGAATATTCAAGAGATTATCCGCTTGCGAATATTGATCTATTGCCAAACTTTGCGGAAGCATCAACCTCTAATGAAGGCTATATGTTTGTGCCTGAGGGGTCAGGCGCTTTAATTAATTTAAACAACGGAAAAAGTACTCGCGAATATAATCAACGCTTATACGGATTAGATGATGCGAAAGTACCAATGCGTGAACCAAACACGACAGAATCAACGGCGCTCCCACTGTTTGGAATGAAAAAAGATGATGGGGCATTCTTAGGAATTATTACACAAGGCGATGCGATGAGCTCACTGCACGCACGCGTGAGTGAACAAAGAGATTCATATAATCGAGTCTATCCGAGATTTCATTATATGGAGTCTGACCGCATCCGTATTCCAGGCGTTACGAGCACTGAGCAATCGCAACTCTTTAGAAGAGTATGGACGAGATTTTATTCTGAACAAGATTACAGCGTATCGTATCGATTCACTGATGAACAGAACGCTGATTATTTGGGGATGGCATCATTATACCGTGAATATTTAATTGATTTAGGCTTATCGCCACAATCGAGAGCCGGTGAATTAAGCTTAAACTTAACCTTACTTGGTGGGTACCAAAAACAAAATCATTTTGTAGGGATTCCATATCAAACCATTGAACCTTTAACCACTACTGATCAAGCAGAAATTATTCTCGATGCATTAATTGACAATGACGTTCATAATATTAACCTTATTTATCAAGGATGGATGAATGATGGCATCGAACATTATCTGCCTAATGATATCAATTTCCATCGTTCAATTGGAGCTTTAAGCGATTTTGAAGGATTGCTTCAATATACCAATGATAGAAATATTAATCTTTATCCTGAAGTTAACTTTGTAAGACCTTATACCAATAAAAATTTAAATGAATCATCGGATACCGCAAGAACGATTGCTGGGGAATTAGCGATTCATTATAAATATAATTTAGCAACTCAACTTCCAGATACACAAAGCAGAGCGCAATATATTTTAAATCCAACGATGATTGAATCATTGATGGAAGATTTTAACGAAGCTTACCGTGATTTACCCTTTGAAAATATTGCTGTGAATGACTTAGCGAACCGATTGAGTGGGTCATACAATAACCAAGAACATTTTTTTCGTTATGAAACCTTAGCCTTACAAGAAGAAGCTTTAGCTAGTTTAGTGGAAGACAATCAAGAGGTATTACTTAGAAATCCTCTAGGTTACGCAATTCCTTTTGGGGATTTGATTTTAGATTTACCCGTAAGAGGAACAGAATTTAATATTATTGACCGTTCCATTCCTTTTTATCAGCTCGCGTTAAGCGGTATGATGGATTATTCAGGGCCTTCATTTAACTTATTTGATGAGCGTTCCATTGAATGGCATAAATTAAAAGCCTTAGAGACAGGCTCGCACTTAAACTTTACTTGGACCTACCTTGATACGTATGACTTAATGCATACAGAATATAATTATCTTTATTCAACTCAGTATGAAAACTGGTTAGATATTTCAACGGATATGTATCAAGAAATCTATGACTTAGCCATTCATAATGCACGATTAATCTATCATACTGAACATGATAGAGACATTGTTGAAGTCGGTTATGATAATGATGTATCAATCATTATTAACTACCGTAATACACCTTATGATCATGAGGGTGTTGTGATTGATTCAATGGATTATCGTTACGTTAAGGGAGGGGAAGAATAATGGAAAAAACATTAAAACCTTTCTTACGTACGATTGAACGTCTAAAAGCTTGGTTTAAAAATATGCCTTATAAAACCCAAAAGAAAGTTTGGGGATCTATTTTCATTCTTCCTTGGGTAATTGGGTTTTTCATCTTTTTTGCTTACCCCTTTGTATTAACGATTTATTATAGTTTTCATCGCGTTGAATTAAGAGGTGAAATATTAACGGAATACGTCGGAATTGATAATTATATCAACGCGTTTACTTCTTTAGTGTTGGACGGTTCAACATTTGCACAAGTTTTATTTACTTCGATGCAAGATTTAATCATTAACTTACCGGTGGTCTTAATATTTTCACTCTTTATTGCGGTAATGCTAAATACAGCGTTTAAGGGTAGAGCGTGGGTCCGTGCGGTATTCTTTATTCCTGTAATCTTTAACGCAGCCGCAATCGACATCGCAATGACAGGACAGTTTTCTGGATATATGGATGCCCAGGCTGAGGGGGCAGGATTTTTACAAGCGTTACAATTCCAAGACTTTTTATTAGAGATGGGGCTTGGAAGAGAACTCATTAATTTCTTGATTATTTCGGTTGAAAGAATCTTTACCATTGTGAACATCTCTGGGGTTCAAATTTTAATCTTTTTAGCCGCCTTGCAGTCCATTCCTAAACATTTATATGAAGCCGCTGAAATAGAAGGAATCACAAAATATGAAGCGTTTTGGAAGATTACGTTTCCAATGTTATCACCCATGTTTTTAATGGTCATTGTCTATACGGTGGTCGATACGTTTGTAGGCTCACCAGTAGCGCAGTTTATCAACTCTATATCTGACCGTTATCAATATGGCATGAGTTCGGCTTTATCGATGATTTTCTTCTTGTTGAACTTCTTGATTTTACTCATTATTTATTTATTAATACGAAAAGCGGTGTTTAGTTATGATGATTGATGAAAAGAAAAAAGCAACGTTTAAAGAAAAAATAAAACGTAAATTTGCTGAAATAATTGAATGGCTTAAAGAGCCTCAAAACCGCAGAGTATTATCTCAAGAAGGACAAAATAAATTTTTAGTTGTGTTACGGTTTGTGATTTTATTTGGATTATCATTTGTGATTATTTATCCTATCTTACAACAAATCTCCGTCGCATTTAGATCACCGAGTGATATTAATAATGTCGCGGTGGTGTGGATTCCTGAGACCTTTTCTTTAGAAAACTTTAGAATTGCCTTTGCGGCCTTAGATTACTTTGAAGCGCTGCGTAATACGATCTATATCTCAACCATCGCAATGATTTTACAAGTCATCTCGACTTCCATTATAGGCTATGCCTTTGCGCGGTTTGATTTTCCGTTTAAAAAGCTTGCGTTTGGCCTTGTACTTTTAACCATTATAGTCCCACCCGCAACTTTAGCTTTTCCACAGTTTTTATATTTTAGACAAATAGGGCTTTTAGGCAATCCCAATTCTATTTTTTTAATGAGTGGATTGGGCATGGGGATTCAATCAGGAATTTTTATTTTCTTATTCAGACAATTCTTTAAAGGCATTCCAATTGAATTAGAAGAGAGTGCCCAAGTAGATGGCGCAGGGGCTTTAAGAATATTTTATCAAGTTATTATGCCAAATGCTCGTGGAGCAATTGTGACAGTTGCGCTTTTTGCGTTTGTGTGGCAGTGGAATGATTCATACTTTGCGGGATTATTTATCAGTGGAACTAATGTAGATTTCCCCATTTTATCCCACCGTCTTACAACGCTTGTCAATGGACTTCAGGGGACACTTACTTCTTTAGGGATTTGGTCACTGATTGGACAAAATGTAACAGAGAACCCATTGTTTGTTTCATTAATTTTAAATACTGCTGGAATCTTGGTCATGGCGCCATTACTGATTATGTACTTGTTTGTACAACGTTTATTCGTTGAAGGGATTGAAAGAACTGGTATTACCGGCACTTAAAGCCGAAATATAAAATTTAATTTTTGGTTTTCATAACTTGACTATACAAATGAAAACGCTTATAATTATTAACGTATAGTAAAACATTTTGGAAAAGAGGAGCTAATTTATATGAAAAAATTATTAAGCATTATAGTGATGTTGAC
>CAYLQZ010000040.1:0-13333 GCA_964386055.1 uncultured Candidatus Izemoplasmatales bacterium
TTCTTTGATGGGTTTAGAACATCCAATGAAGTAAACAAGATCGAGGTTATGCCTTATGAAGTCTTTGATCGTTTACTTGATCGTGATGCCGTACGTGCCTTTAAAAAGCGCGCACTTAACTCATCGAATCCAGTGACACGCGGGTCTGCTCAAAATGATGATGTTTACATGCAAACGCGTGAACTTCAGGATAAATACTATACAGGTATTCCCGATATAGTAGCGGATTACATGAAAGAAATCTCTAAAGAAACGGGACGTGATTATGCACCGTTTACGTTCTATGGAGATAAAGACGCTGAAGAAGTCATCGTTGCGATGGGGTCTGTTACAGAAGCCATCAAAGAAACCATCGATTATTTACAACAAGCAAAAGGGCGTAAAGTTGGATTATTAAACGTTCACTTATACCGTCCATTCTCAACTAAATATTTCTTAGACGCTATGCCAAAAAGCGTTAAAAAGATTGCGGTTTTAGACCGTACTAAAGAAAATGGATCACTTGGTGAACCTTTATTTTTAGATGTAAAAAGCGTGTTTTATGGTCAAAAAGATGCGCCTGAAATTGTGGGCGGACGTTATGGACTTTCTTCAAAAGACACCACACCAACTCAAATTAAAGCGGTTTATGATAACTTATCAGGTGAAAAGAAAACCAACTTCACTATCGGAATTGTTGATGATGTATTAAATACGTCATTGCCACTCGGAGAAGAAATTAGTGCCATTGACAAATCAACAACGGAATTATTATTCTTTGGATTTGGAAGTGATGGAACGGTTGGGGCGTCTAAAAACACCATTAAAATTATCGGGGAAAATACGGACTTATTCTCACAAGCATACTCAAGTTATGACTCGAAAAAATCAGGTGGCGTTACCCGCATGCATTTACGCTTTAGCGAAGCGCCAATTAGAAGTACATACTTAGTAAACCATCCGCACTTTGTATCATGTTCTAAAGATTCATATCTTTTCAAATATGAAATGATTGATGGCATCAGACAAAATGGTAGATTCTTACTTAACACCATTAAATCGCCTGATGAAATTGAATCATTCATGCCAAATAGCTATAAGCGCAAACTTGCAGAAACCAACTCTAAATTCTACATTATTAATGCCGTTGAACAAGCGGAAAAAATTGGATTAGGGGAACGTATTAATACCATTATGCAGTCTGCATTCTTTGCACTCAATGAACAAATCATTCCTAATGAGCGTGCTGTAGAACTCATGAAAGAATATGCGAAAAAAGCATACGGTCGTAAAGGCGATGACATTGTTGAGAAGAACTATCAAGCCATCGACTCTGGAAAAGAAGGACTTATTGAAATTCCGGTAAAACCAGAATGGAAAGACCTTGAAGATGATCCAATCCCTGAAGAGGCGGCAAAGCCTAAATACGTAACGGAAATTGCAGAACCTGTCAATAGTATCAAAGGCTATGATCTTCCAACCAGCGCATTTGAAGATTACGCTGATGGAACGATGGAAAACGGGTCTACAGCGTATGAAAAACGCGGCATTTCCAATTATGTACCTGAATGGATTGAAGAAAACTGTATTCAATGTAATCAATGTGCCTTTGCGTGTCCACACGCAGTCATTCGCCCAGCACTACTAACGGATGAAGAAATGGAAGAAGCACCAGACGACTTAACAACACTAGATGCACGCGGTAAAGGCTTAGAAGGCCTTAAATATCGTATTCAAATTTCAACTTTAGATTGTACAGGGTGTGGCGTTTGTGTTAGCGTATGTCCTGCCAAACCTGAAAAAGCACTTCAAATGAGCCCAATCGGTGTAGAAATCGAAAAAGGCGAAGTTGAAAAGGCAAAATATGTCTTTAATGACGTTACCCCTAAAGATAATCTTGTCAATAAAACCAATGCGAAAAACAGCCAATTTGCGAAACCATTATTTGAGTTTAGTGGCGCATGCGCAGGGTGTGGTGAAACCCCATACGTTAAACTTGTTACGCAATTATTTGGTGAACGCATGACGATTGCGAATGCAACAGGGTGTTCATCAATTTATGGTGGATCATTCCCGGCAACGCCTTATACTACGAACGCAGATGGTCGCGGTCCAGCATGGGCTAACTCATTGTTCGAAGATAACGCTGAATTTGGATATGGAATGCATCATGCTGAACAAGTTCACCGCACTAAATTACAAAATCTTTTCTTTGATAACAAAGATAAACTCTCAAAAGAATTAGTAGCCCTCTTTGAAGAATGGGTAGAGAACAAACAAGATGGCGATAAAACGATCGAACTGTCTAAAAAGATTCGTCCATTACTTCAAGATATTAAAGGCGACTTAAAAGAAGAATTTATTGGCTTAGCGCCTTATATCGTTAAACAATCTAACTGGATTATTGGTGGAGATGGATGGGCTTATGACATCGGATTCGGTGGGTTAGACCATGTAATTGCTAACCGTGATAACGTCAATATCTTAGTCCTCGATACCGAAGTATATTCAAACACAGGTGGTCAATCTTCCAAAGCTGCAGCGGCAGGATCAATTGCCCAATTTACAGCAGCTGGTAAAAGTGGAAAGAAAAAAGACCTTGCAGCAATGGCAATGAGTTATGGTCATGTTTATGTAGCACAAGTCTCACACGGTGCAAACCAACAACAAGTGCTTAAAGCAATGAAAGAAGCAGAAGCTTATGATGGTCCAAGTATCGTAGTGGCGTATTCACCATGTATTGCCCATAAAATTGAAGGCGGTCTTGGAAATTCAGCAATGCAAGCAAGACTTGCAACTGAAAGTGGATACTGGCCAACCTTCCGTTATGACCCAACCTTAGAACCTGAAGGGAAAAACCCATTCCAAATTGATTCAAAAGCGCCAAAATGGGAAAAATATGATGAATTCTTAAATAATGAGCAACGTTACTCACAATTAAAAGACATCAACCCAGATAAAGCGAAAGAGCTTTTAGACGCAAACAAACGCGATGCGAAACGCCGTTACCAAATGTACAAACGGTATTCAGCGATGGATTTCTCAGAGCCGATTGAATAATAAATTAAGCACCTAAGGTTTAAAAAGCTTAGGTGCTTTTTTATGGCTACCTAAACAAAAAATAGTGTACTATTAATATTTCTCTTGTAACTAAAGCAACAAAGCCTATAAAAGCGCTTGAATTTTTAGGCTTTAGCATATATAATAATATGATATATCAACGTCAATAGAAAAGAGTGATTGTAATGTTGTTGAGTATGAATCCAACAGTCGACATAAACTATATACTTCAAAGTCTCGGGCTAACAATTTTATTTGTTGGTTTAATTGGTTTTGAAAGACAGCGACGCAACAAGATTGCTGGTTTAACGACGCATTTACTAGTTGCAATCGGTGCAGCAGGTCTTACAATCGCCCAACAAATGATGGTCCAAGATGCCATTGCATACGTGCAGTCGAACCCGGATATGTTAGAGCACATGACAATCACCATTGAGCGTCAACGTGTGGTTGCTCAAATTGTTTCCGGAATTGGATTTTTAGGAACAGGCGCGATCTTAAAAACCAACGGCTATATTAGCGGATTAACCACAGCATCAACTTTATGGATAAGTGCGATTATAGGCATCATTTTTGGGTATGGAATGTATGTACTAGGAATTGCATTAAGTTTAATGACACTCTTTGTCTTAACAATTATAAAAAATGTAATCCGTCTTAATGTTGAAGAATTACATTAAACAAAAAGCCTTTAAAACAGGCTTTTTTTATGGATTATAATTCTGTCATTATCAAGAAAAAATACAAATAAAAAGGTTGTCATACACATCGCTATTTGTTATTTAAAAAGATGGTCATATTACTCGCAATAATCTTGTAAATAATATAAAATGATGGGTAGTTTAAGGAGGTACAATTATGCCAATATTAAAAATAGAAAATTTACACGCTCAAGTTGAAGAACAAGAAATTTTAAAGGGCGTGAATTTAGAAATAAAAGGTGGCGAAACGCATGCCATTATGGGACCAAATGGGACAGGGAAATCAACCCTTGCCTCAGTAATTATGGGCCATCCACGTTACACTATTACCCAAGGAACCATTACACTAGATGGGGAGAACTTATTGGATATGTCTACCGATGAAAGAGCAAGAGCTGGATTATTTTTAGGCATGCAAGCGCCGCAAGAAGTTCCAGGCGTGACCAACAGTGATTTCATTAAAACGGCCATGAACGCCCGTTTAGATGAAGGGGAAAACGTCTCGTTATTCAAATTTATTCGTGAATTTGACCAAGCCGTTGCGAAACTAAAAATGCGTGAAGACTTACCACACCGTTATTTAAATGATGGGTTTTCAGGTGGCGAGAAAAAGCGAAATGAAATCTTACAAATGCGGATGTTAAAACCCAGTATTGCGATTTTAGATGAAATCGATAGCGGATTAGACATCGATGCGTTAAAAACGGTTGGTGAAAACGTAACAGAAATGCAAACAGAAGATAGAGGATTTTTACTCATCACGCATTACCAAAGATTATTGGAATATATCAAAGCGGACACAGTTCATGTCATGATGAAAGGCCGTATTGTCAAAAGCGGCGATATCGAGCTTGTTAAAAAAATCGATCAGGACGGGTACGATTGGATTAAAGAAGAAGTCGGCATTGAAGATGAACGCGTCGTGCCTGAGAATGATGAATCTGAAGAACAAGGCATGTTAGGGACTTGTGCCACACGCGAGGCACTTGAGAAATAATGCCAGTTGAAACAACAAAATTCCCTACTACAATCCGTCCATTAATTAATGAACTTAGTAATGTTATCGTCATGAAAGACGGTGAAATGATTGAAAATACCCTCGATAATGATGCGGTAAATATAGACGTATCCGGCTATGAAAATCCTGACGCTCAAAAATTTAAAGTAGAAGACTTAGTGGTGAAAGAAAATCTAAAGTCTTTTAAAACCGCACTCCATATCACAATTTTAAAAAATCAAACCCTTAACGATCCAATCAATGTTTTTATCATCGCAAACGATGAAGCATTGGTTACCAATACATCGATTCATTTAGAAGCCAACGCGCACGCTCAAATAAGAGAGTATATCTTTACCGAAAAGGGAGAGACCATCAACTATTTGTCGCAAACGTATTTAGCAAATTCAAGTACATTGAACTATATTGGTATTGCCAATATGGATAAAGCTAGTGTATCCGCTGTCAACCGCCAAGCTTTAGTTGAAGCAAATGCGAAACTTTATATGAAAACCGCGCAACTAGGAGACGGGAAAACGTCCCAAAAAGCAGATGTCGATTTAATCGGTCCATTCGCTTACGGGGAAATAAAAACCGTCGCAGTTTCATCCGATACACAAGAAGTGGTTATTCATAGTGATGTAGAACATATTGCAAAAAACTCAGAAGGACTTATTGAACACTACGGCGTTGCCGCAGATGAAAGTTTCTTAGTGTTTGAAGGAACCGGAAAAATTCACAAAGGCATGAAACAAAGTATTGCCCATCAGCACAATAGTGGAGTCGTACTGGGACAGTACGCCCGTTTAGACGCAAACCCACTCTTGCTTATTGATGAATACGATGTTGAAGCTTCACATGGCGCCGCAATTGGCCGCATCGATGAAGAACAACTATACTATCTAATGAGCCGTGGCTTGAGTGAAAAAGACGCGCAGCGGTTAATTATTAACGGCTTTTTAGCGCCTTTAAAAGATTTAATGGAAAACGAAAAACTAAGAGACTATATTCAAAATTTACTTGAAAACAAAACCCGTTAGTAGGTGATTATGTGTCACTTTTAAACCTTAAAAATGCATTTACGCTATTTAAAGATAATGATTTAGTCTATTTAGATAGCGCCGCTTCGTCGTTGACACCTACTAAGGTGACAGATCTTTTAAATTGGTATTATGAAACCCACAGCGTCAATGTACACCGTGGGGTTTATCAATTATCTTATGAGGCGACAAAACGTTATGAGGAGGCAAGAGAAAAACTCGCTACCTTTATTAACGCTGAGTTTGAAAATATTGTCTTTACAAAAGGGGCATCCAGTGCCTTAAACCTAGTCGCTTTAAGCTATGGTAATCAGATTATCCAAGCAGGTGACGAAATTATTGTCAGTGAACTTGAACACCATTCAAGCGTCTTACCTTGGCAAAAAGTTGCCAATGATAAAGGCGCGACGTTAAAATATGTGCCCTTGGATAACGAAGGGCGTATTACGGTTGACAATTTCAAGTCAGTATTAAGTGATAAGACAAAAGTCGTTGCGTTAACCCACATTAGTAATGTCATGGGCTATATCACGCCGATTAAATCGATTAGTAAACTAGCCCACCAAAACGGCGCAATCGTTATTTTGGACGCTGCCCAAAGTGCAGCGCACATCCGGCTTGACGTGCAAGATTTAGATGTTGATTTTTTAGCGTTTAGTGGCCACAAAATGCTAGGCCCAACCGGCATTGGCATCTTATATGGAAAAACCAGTTATCTAGAAAAGATGGCGCCCCTAGAGTATGGTGGCGACATGATTGATGAAGTAACTAAAGAAACCTCTACGTATAAAGATGCGCCGTATAAGTTTGAAACTGGAACCCCTCCAATTGCCAGTGCAATTGCGATGAGTGCGGCGGTTGACTTTATCGAATCCATTGGGTTTGATGAAATTTTAGCCCATGAAAGCACGTTACTTAACCATGCTTTAGAAGAATTAAATAAAATTGAAGGCATAACCATTTATAATAAAACCGCAGAAACCGCGATTATAAACTTTAATTTAGATAATGTGCATCCTCACGATGTCGTTAGCTTTTTCGATGAAGATAACATCGCCTTAAGAGCTGGGCACCACTGTGCACAACTTGTCATGAAATATTTAAACGTTAATGCTACGTTACGCGCCTCATTTTATGTGTATAATGATTTAGAAGATGTGAATCGCTTTGTAGAAAGTGTTAAAAACGCGCGTAAGTTTTTTACGGACGTTGGATTTTAGGAGTGTTTATATGAGGGATTTAAAAAACTTATATCGCCAGATTATTATGGAACATTATAAAAACCCACGCAATAAAGGGCTAACACACGACGATACATACGTTAGTGAACATATCAAAAACCCTTCATGTGGGGACGATATCACCATTCAAACCAAAGTTGAAAACGGTAAAATTACGTCAATTAAACACGATGGGACCGGTTGTTCAATTTGTTGTTCAAGTGCCAGTGTCCTTTCTGAACTGTTAAAAGGGAAACCCGTTGAAACAGCTTTAACGATAAGTGAAAACTACGTCAAAATGGTTAAAGATGAACCATTTGATGATTCTATAGACTTTGAAGATGCATGGGCATATAGTGGAATAAAAGACTTTCCAGCACGACAAAAATGTGCCACAATCGCATTTAAAGCATTGGAACAGACTCTCAAAACGAAAAAGTAGGTGTAAATATGAGTAGTGAACAAACTAAAAAAGAAATAGAGCGCATTATTGGGGATTATAAATATGGCTTTAAAACAGAAACCACTAGTGTTTTAGATACAGGTAAAGGTCTTAATGAAAGTATTATAAAAGAAATATCTACCATCAAACAAGAACCAAAGTGGATGCTTGATTACCGTTTAAATGCATATAAAACATTTAAATCAGTTCCCAATCCAACCTGGGGGCCCAATTTATCAAATATTAACTTTGATGATATAACGTATTATGTAAAACCTTCAGACCGTATGGAGAAATCTTGGGATGATGTGCCAAGTGAAATTAAAGATACCTTTGATAAACTCGGAATCCCTAAAGCGGAACAAGAGTTTTTAGCTGGCGTAGGCGCTCAGTTTGAAAGTGAAGTTGTCTACCATTCAAGCATGAAAGAACTCGAAGACCAAGGCGTTATTTTCACCGATACCGATACCGCCCTTAAAGAGTATCCAGAACTTTTCAAAGAATACTTCGCTCAAAGTATACCGTCTAACGATAATAAATACGCAGCATTAAACGCTTCAGTTTGGAGTGGAGGATCGTTTATTTATGTCCCTAAAGGCGTAAAAGTGGAAAAACCGTTGCAGTCATACTTTAGAATTAATTCTGAACAAATGGGTCAGTTTGAAAGAACCTTAATCATTGTCGATGAAGGCGCCTCTTTACATTATGTAGAAGGCTGCACTGCCCCTGTTTATACCACTGATTCCTTACATGCGGCGACAGTAGAAGTCTTCGTCCGCAAAGGCGGACATGCGCGCTATACGACCATTCAAAACTGGGCTGCTAATATTGTAAACTTAGTTACCAAGCGCGCGATTGTAGAAGAAGATGCGCACATGGAATGGGTAGATGGCAACATCGGTTCAGGCATTAATATGAAATATCCTTCGTGTATCTTAAAAGGTGACCGAGCAAAAGGAACGACCATTTCGATTGCGTTTTCTGGCAAAAATATGAATCAAGATACCGGCGCTAAGATGATTCATATTGGGAAAGACACCACAAGTTCAATTGTGTCAAAATCAATGAGTGCAAAAGGTGGTAAAGTTAACTACCGTGGAATGATTCACCATACGAAAAACGCCACTGGAGCTAAGAGTAACGTCGAATGTGATACCATCATCTTAGACGATGCATCCTATTCAGATACCTTACCTTATAACATTGTGAAAAATAACTTAGCAACTGTGCAACACGAAGCAAGCGTTTCTAAAGTGAGTGAAGAACAACTGTTTTATCTCATGAGTCGTGGCCTCAGCGAAGAAGAAGCGACAGAAATGATTATTATGGGCTTCATTGAACCATTCGCAAAAGAACTACCAATGGAATATGCCGTAGAGCTTAACCAACTCATTAAACTAGAGATGGAAGGGTCTATCGGATAAGATCACACGCCTCTTTGAATGATTGTATAGTGAGTCTTCATATACAATGTATTCAAAGAGGTTTTTACATTTGCTCATTTAATCTTTAAGGGTTTAAAAATTTTAAAAAGTCATGTATAATTGTTGTGATATAACCAAGTAGAAAGAGGAGATTAATCATGGAAAAAAGTATTAACGCGATAAGGTTTTTAGGGTTAGATATGGTCGACGAAGCAAACTCTGGTCATCCAGGTATTGTATTAGGGGCCGCCCCAATTATGTATCAACTCTTTACCAAACATTTGAAACACAATCCCCAATCATCAAAATGGTTTGATCGTGACCGTTTCATTTTATCAGCGGGTCATGGAAGTGCGTTACTTTATGCAACCTTGCACTTTTCAGGCTATGATATTTCAATGGACGATTTAAAAGCATTTAGACAAATCGATTCAAACACACCTGGTCATCCTGAATTTGGTGATACTGATGGGGTAGAAGCGACTACCGGTCCGCTCGGACAAGGGATTTCTAACGCAGTAGGGATGGCGTTAGCTGAAAAGCATTTACGTCATAAATACAATAAAAAGAATCTAAAGGTAGTAAACCATTATACTTACACACTCGTAGGCGATGGCGATTTACAAGAAGGCGTAGCACTTGAAAGCATGTCCATTGCGGGCCATTACGGATTAGAAAGACTGATTGTGTTATTTGATTCAAACGATATTCAACTTGATGGCCCAACTAGTGACGCTTATAGTGACGACATCAAGAAAAAAGTAGAGGCTATGAACTGGGAATATCTATTGGTGGATGACGCCAATGATTTAGCCGCACTTGATCAAGCGATTGAACACGCCAAAACATCTGATAAACCAAGTTTTATCGAAGTAAAAAGTGTGATTGGATTCGGATCAAATGTAGCTGGGAGTTCAAAAGCGCACGGGGCACCAATTGGCAAAGAAGAAACTGAAAAACTCCGAGAAAAATGGAATTTCAACTATGCACCGTTTGATTTGCCCGCCTCTGTTTATGAAGATTTTACAACAAAAATCCAGCCCCGCGGTGAAGATAGTGAAAATGACTGGCGCGCGACGATGGATGAATATAGTGAACTTTATCCCGAAGCATTTGAAACCTTATCAGACATGATTGAACAAACGTTGCATATTGATTTTGATAAAGTA
Source organism: uncultured Candidatus Izemoplasmatales bacterium (assembly GCA_964386055.1). Taxonomy (GTDB): domain Bacteria; phylum Bacillota_I; class Bacilli_A; order Izemoplasmatales; family Izemoplasmataceae; genus B1SED10-225. The sequence goes on from CAYLQZ010000040.1 coordinate 10,033, forward strand.
CTTAAACACCCTGAGATTGGGAAAATAGAAGCAACTCGAGGCACAGTAGGCACCATCATAAACCAGCTTTCAGAAGCGTTACCTCAAATGATTGGGGGCTCAGCTGACCTTTCAGGAAGCACAAAAGTAAAAGGAAACGATGGCAACTTTACAAAAGAAAATCCAGTAGGGAGAAACATTAACTTCGGCGTTCGTGAACACGCCATGGCCGCTATTACCAATGGCTTGGCGCTCCATAACTTAAAAGCCTTTGCGGGTGGATTCTTTATTTTCTCTGATTATATGAAACCTTCAATCAGACTTGCTGCACTTAGTCATATTCCTTCTATCTTTATCTTCACACATGATAGTGTCGCCGTTGGGGAAGATGGCCCAACACACGAACCAATTGAACAACTAGCAGTCTTTAGAAGTACGCCAAATTTAATTACCATGCGCCCTGCTCATGGTGGAGAAGTTAACCATGCGATGCGCTTTGCTTTAAGTCAAACACGCAAACCTTCAGCCTTAGTCCTTACCCGTCAAAACGTTGAAGTTAAACACGAAGTTTCGTACGAAACGTTCATGAAAGGCGCGTACGCAATCAATGACGTTAAAAATCCTGATGGCATCATCATAGCAACCGGGAGTGAAGTTAATTTAGCGTTAGATGCGATGGAGCATTTAGCGAAAAATGAAGGTAAAACCGTTCGTGTAATCAGTATGCCTTCGATGGAACTTTTTGAAAAACAACCCGATAAATATAAAGAAAAATTACTGCCGAAAGCATTAAGAGATAAAACCTTAGCGATTGAATTAGGAAGCCCACATATCTGGTACAAATACGCAGTAGATGTATTAGGAATGGAAACTTTTGGTAAAAGTGGTAAAGGCGATGAAGTCGTTGCATCATTTGGATTTAACCTAGAAAACGTGGTTTCAAGATTTTTAAAATTATAACCAAAAGCGTAGCTTATTAGCTGCGCTTTTTCTTTGGGTGAAATATACTATAATTTTCTAAAGGAGTGTCTATGATTCATTATATTGAAAATAAACCCGAGGGCATAATGGTCCATAAAACACAAGAATCTATTCTCTTTAAAGGATCGATGAAACAATATTTAACTCACTTACTGACCCCCAGATTAACCACTTTAGAAGGACGTATCAAAGCATTAGAGGCCATCGCAGGCTTTAAGCGGAATATTCCGATATATATTGATGAGCAATGTTGCTTTATAAGCACGCATAATTTAAGGGCGGTTCAATCAATATTAATCAATGTCAACGCAGTGTACCAAATCAACGCATTAACGCACAGTAAAACTCAAATCATCTTTCAGAGAATGTCTCATACCATAATCGAACAGAATATTCAAATCATAAAAAGCCGCTTCAAAAAAGCCAATCATTTATGTCAAAAGGTGAACACCTTTGGTCAATGAAAACGTTTTTTATAAAAGAAAGCGCTTTAAAGACCCGAGATTATGTGCAAAGTTGATACTTATCTAGTATAATATGGGTGGATTAAATCGACTAGATATTAAAGGAGAATGTTAAATGGCAAAGAAAACGATTCACGATTTGAATGTAACCGGAAAAACCGTATTGGTTCGCGTCGATTTCAACGTACCAATGAAAGATGGAAAGATTACTGATGACAATAGAATTCGACAAGCACTCCCAACCATCAACTCATTAATAGAGAATCAAGGGAAGGTTGTTCTATTTTCACATTTAGGTCGAATTAAAGAAGAAGCTGACAAAGAAGGAAAATCTTTAAAACCTACAGCAGAAACACTAAGCGAACAATTAGGACGTCCTGTAAAATTCGTTCCATATACAAGAGGATTAGAATTAGAAACAGCGATTGCTTCAATGCAAGCAGGGGATGTATTAATGTTTGAAAACACACGTTTTGAAGACATTGATGGCAACAAAGAAAGCAAAAACGATAAAGAACTTGGTAAATATTGGGCCTCATTAGGCGATGTGTTTGTCAATGATGCATTTGGAACGGCGCACCGTGCGCACGCATCGAATGTCGGCATTGCCAGTAACATCGACGAAGTCGCAGCTGGAATGTTACTCGAAAAAGAAATTAAATTTATCGGAGGAGCAGTCACTACACCCCAAAGACCTTTTTACGCAATTTTAGGCGGCGCCAAAGTTTCGGATAAAATTGGCGTGATTGAGAACTTACTAGATAAAGCCGATAAAGTTTTAATTGGTGGCGGTATGAGCTATACATTCTTAAAAGCTCAAGGGTATGAAATTGGATCGTCACTAGTAGAAGACGATAAAATTGATCTTGCTAAACAATTATTAGAAAAAGCTAAAGGTAAATTAATTTTACCAACTGACTTCAAAATGACAAAAGAATTTTCTAAAGATGCTCCTTATCGTGAAGGCCGTTACGACGACTTTGAAAAAGATGAAATGGGCTTAGATATTGGAAGTGAAACACTAAATTACTTTCAATCGTTACTACAAGAAGCAAAAACTGTTGTATGGAATGGGCCGGTTGGCGTTTTCGAATTTGAACAGTTTGCTAAAGGAACACTCGGTATTTTGGAAACATTATCGTCATTAAAAGAAACCACGACCATCCTTGGTGGAGGCGACAGTGCAGCTGCCGCAATTTCCTTAGGATATGAAGAAAAAATAACGCATATATCTACCGGTGGTGGCGCTTCGCTTGAATATTTAGAAGGAAAAGTCCTTCCAGGCATTGCTGCTGTCGATGATAAATAAGGAGTAATACGATGAAAAAACAAATTGTTATAAATAGTACCGTTGGACTTCATGCACAACTTGCTGCAAAACTGGTAGATATTACAAGTAGTTTCCACGCAGAAGTCCGCATTGAATATGCTGATCAAATTGTGGATGCTAAAAGCGTTCTTGGTTTGATGAGTTTAGCAGTACCAAGCGGCGAAAATATCAATGTAGTTGCCGAAGGCGAAGACGCTGAAGAAGCAATCTTTGAAATCGAAAAATTATTAGAATAAGGGGATTTAAAAATCATGCGAAAACCTATCATTGCTGGGAACTGGAAAATGCACAAAACGAGAGACGAAGCGTTACAATTTCTTTACAATGTCAATTTGGAAGTTCCAAATAAGACCTATGTTGAAACGGTTGTATGCGCCCAGGCACCAGTATTAAGAGACCTTGTTAAAAGACAAGGAGAGAATTTAAGAATTGGTGCTCAAACGATGCACGCAGAAACAGATGGAGCTTTTACCGGAGAAATTTCTGCAGCGTTGTTAGAAAACATCAATGTTGATTATGTAGTTATTGGACACTCTGAAAGACGTGA
>CAYLQZ010000041.1:0-12870 GCA_964386055.1 uncultured Candidatus Izemoplasmatales bacterium
TTCGTGCCTCAGCGTCAGTTCCGGTCCAGTAAGCCGCCTTCGCCACTGGTGTTCCGCGATATATCTACGCATTTTACCGCTACACATCGCATTCCACTTACCTCTACCGTACTCTAGCCTTGCAGTTTCAAATGACCCTCCACGGTTAAGCCGTGGACTTTCACATTTGACTTACAAAGCCGCCTGCGCACCCTTTACGCCCAATAATTCCGGATAACGCTCGCTCCCTACGTATTACCGCGGCTGCTGGCACGTAGTTAGCCGGAGCTTTCTGGTTAAGTACCGTCAAGTAGCACCCATTTCCTGATGCTACAGTTCTTCCTTAACAACAGAGCTTTACGATCCGAAGACCTTCTTCACTCACGCGGCATTGCACACTCAGGGTTTCCCCCATTGGTGATAATTCCCTACTGCTGCCTCCCGTAGGAGTCTGGGCCGTGTCTCAGTCCCAGTGTGGCTGTTCAACCTCTCAATCCAGCTACGCATCATTGCCTTGGTAAGCCGTTACCTTACCAACTAGCTAATGCGACGCAAGGCCCTCCTGCAGCGACGCCATGAGCGTCTTTAAATCATTAAGCAGGCGCTTGATGATCCTATCGAGTATTAGCCAAAGTTTCCCATGGTTATCCTCGTCTTCAGGGCAGGTTCCTTACGTGTTACTCACCCGTTCGCCACTAAGTTCACAAAAGTGAACTTCGTTCGACTTGCATGTATTAGGCATGCCGCCAGCGTTCATCCTGAGCCAAGATCAAACTCTCCATAAAAAATTTATGTGTCTGACTTCCGTCAGCTTTTGTTTGATTTGGTATTGCTTTTCTTTAACTCAAAAGTAATTCTTTGTTCTATTCAGTTTTCAAAGACCAAAATGTTTCCTGAGTGCTATAATATTGTATTATATTATAGAGTAAATGTCAATGGTATTTAGAAGTATTTTCACTCAATAATTCTTGCTTGCTGCGCGTCACTATGTGCATCCAATCAAGGTGTCAACAATCTTTTGTTTTTCGCAACTGTATAGAATTATATAAAAAGTGAGCCCTTTTGTCAATCATAAAAGCTCACTTTTTCGTTTTTTTTATTATTGCCTATATTAAAGCCCTTAATTCGGATATTTCAACGAGTTTTTTATCCCCTTTATAGCGATCAACAAACTCTACTTTTCCATCTTGAATGTCTTTTCCTATTATTATGCGATATGGAATCCCAATTAAATCTGCATCTTTAAACTTTACCCCTGGACGTTCTTTGCGGTCATCGATCAAAACATCATTGGTTTCTTTAAACATGTCGTTTATTTCGTTTGTAGCTTTTATTGTAATGTCATCATCTGATTTAAGTGGCAATATGTGAAGATCAAACGGCGTAATTTCTTTTGGCCAAACAATTGAGTTATCATCACTATGTTGTTCGACGGCTGCCATCAAGGTTCTCGATACTCCTAAACCATAACACCCCATAATAACTGGAGCACTCTTCCCATCTGCGGTAGTAAAATATGCATTCATACTTTCTGAGTATTTCGTTCCTAGTTTGAAAATGTTTCCTACTTCGATTCCTTTGGCTTCTTGAATAACCCCTTTTTCGCATTTAGGACACGCATCATCAGCTTTTAAGCCGCTAAAATCTTTATTTGCTCCATAATTGCAATGATCACAGTAAGAAATAATATCTTCTCCTACTTCGCTCATCACCATAAATTCATCGGCTTGTTTTCCTCCTATTTGCCCTGTGTCTGAAGAAACAATTTTCGTCTCTAATCCACAGCGATTAAAAATTTCTGTATACGCTTCTGAAATTATCTGATACCACTTTTCTAAATCAGCGTCGTTTTCATGAAAGGTATATAAATCTTTCATAATAAATTCTCTCCCGCGCATTAACCCAAATCTTGGTCTTAATTCGTCACGGTATTTTGTTTGAATTTGGTAGAGTGCTAATGGTAACTTTTTGTAGGAATTAATATAATCGCGAACGACGTGGGTAATAACTTCTTCATGCGTTGGGCCTAAACAAAACTCACGATCTTTACGGTCTTTGAGTCTCATCAGCTCCGGACCATATTCGCTCCATCTCCCGCTTTCTTCCCAAAGATCTTTTGGTTGAACGGCAGGCATTAAGAGCTCAGAACATTCACGTTTGTCTAATTCTTCTCTTGTGATTGCCTCAATTTTTTTCATCACGCGATACCCTAAAGGTAAGTACGTATAAATACCAGCCGCAGTTTGCTTAATTAATCCAGCACGCGCCATCAATTTATGCGATTTTACTTCTGCATCTTTTGGGGCATCTTTAAGGGTTGGGACAAATAATAAACTTTGTTTCATTTAAACCACCTCGTTTTAGTTAAATAAACGTAATATATCATTATAAGTAACAATTAACATTAATCCTATTAAAAGGAAAAACATTACTATATGCAGGGTGTTTTCTATTTTTTTATTAACTTTTCTTCTCGTTACAGCTTCGTATCCTAAAAAGACTAAACGTCCACCATCGAGTGCTGGGATTGGCAATAAGTTTAGAATTCCTAAGTTAACACTTAACAACGCTACCCAATTAAAGAAAGTAATCAAACCTTGTTGGAACGCACTGGTTGTTAAGGTATAAATTCCAACGGGCCCTGCTAAGTCTCCTACAGAAACGGTGCCACCAAATAACATGCGTAACGTATCAAAAATCATCGTTGAAGCGTTGCCTAAACTTTCTAATCCTGCTGGAAAACTTCTTAAAATATTCGTCTCACGTAAAGGATCTACCCCAATCACGGTTTGCGACACTTGTACGCCTTGACTTTCCACAAGTTCACGACTATAAGGTTCTACCTCTATTGTATGAACCGTTCCATCACGACTGACTTCAAAGACCATTAGGTCGCCTGCTTCATTTTCGTGCATTATTTCAACAAGTTCACCCCAACTATCAACCGCAACGCCATCGACATTCACAATCACATCGCCAGTCTCAAAACCAGCTTCTCTTGCTGGCGTATTACTTTGGACAGGCCCTAATTGAACATCGTTAGGATCATCTGCATTTGGATCTGACGAAATCCCAATCGTTATAATCGCAACACGAGGGTTTAACGTAAGATCATGGATTTCACCGTTACGATCTACGCTTAGATTTAATTCTCTAATCCCACGGTTATCTTGCATAACGTCAGAAAATTCTTGCCACGTATCTACAGAAATGCCTTCTACACTGACAATCTTATCACCAGGTTCTATAATCTCATAAGCCGGCAAATTCTCAGAAACAGACCCAATTTCGGTTGTGATATTGCCTTGATTATCTTCTGCAGGAAATCCTACAACCATAGCGATAATTATAAATAAGAAAAACGCTAAGATAAAATTCATAAATGGACCTGCAAAAATAGCTAAGAATCGTTGCCATAAAGATTTCGATTCGAAACTTCTCTCAAAAGGCGCAACCTGTAATGCTTTATTTTTATATACATAATATGCATCGTTTTTCACAACATGCTGGTTAATCATTAATGGCTCGCCGTCTTTTCCACTTAAATCAACGTAATCCACTCTAATCCGTTCTGCATCAGGATAGCGTTCATCATCGACATCCATCACCATATGGGTAATTAAACCGCTGGTTTCATCTTTAACAATTTTAATCTCACTGCCAACTTTAAGCATTTCTTCGTTGACTTCTTCACCTGCCATCGCAACAAATCCACCAATTGGAATCGCGCGGATAGAATACACCGTTTCCCCTTTTTTCTTACTATATATAATCGGGCCCATGCCAATTGAAAATTCATGGCATAAAATACCAGCGCGTTTCGCCATGATAAAATGACCCAGTTCATGTAATAAAATGACAAGGCCTAGTACAAATATAAATGCTAAGATATTAATAATAAACATATTTTCACCTTCAAATTTCTAAGCTGTAAGCATATTTTCTAACAGCTTCATCGTGTATTTTAATGTTGTCAAGCGTCATTGGAATATCATTTTCAAAACCATCTAGACACCTTTTAATTAGGGTTTCTATATCTAAAAATTGTATTTCTTCTTTTAAAAAACGGTCTACCGCAACTTCGTTTGCGGCGTTCAGCGTTACTACATGCATTCCTTTTTTCTTAGCAACTTCGACCCCTAAATCGAAAAGCGGATACCTTTTTACATCCATCGGGCTAAAATGAAGGCTCCCCTGCACACTTAAATCAAATAACGAACGATACCTAAGGACGCGTTCGTTTCGCAACGCACTTAAGATAGGGATTCGCATATCAGAAGGCCCAACATGGGCTAAAACATTACCATCTTTGAAATGTATCATACCATGAACAAGGCTTTCTTTGTGAAGGATTGCCTCTATTTTATCATAAGATACACCAAAGAGATAATGCGCTTCAATCACTTCAAAAACTTTGTTCATCATCGTCGCGGAATCAATCGTTATCTTTTGTCCCATCGACCAATTAGGGTGCTTTAATGCATCTTTTTTAGTGACGTGTTTCAAATCAGCAAGATCATAATCTCTAAAACTTCCCCCGCTGGCAGTAATAACAACTTTTTCAACTTCGTCTATCGTACGACCCCTTAAACATTCTCGCAGTGCTGAATGTTCAGAATCAATTGGAATTAATTGAGCTTTACTATTTAGTAAAGCGTCTTGTATTAAAGGACCCCCAACGACTAAACTTTCTTTATTGGCGAGTAACACATCTTGATTATTATGAATCGCACTCAAAGTTGCGACTAATCCCACACTTCCAACTAAAGCATTTAAAACCGTCGCATCTTTAGTTGCATCAATTGTTTTATTTAACCCCTCGTTTTCAAGAGGATAAAAAGTGATGGTATCATCAATCGCAAGGATGGCTTTTTCATATTTTGCTTGCATAGACACCACTTTAACGGCATGAGATTTTAAAATCGCTTTTACTCCATCAATATTCGTATTTGCAGTAATTGCTTCTAATTTAAAGGATTGATCAAATTCTTCAATAAGTTCAATTGCTTGTTTGCCAATAGAACCGGTCGCACCTAGCAACGTAATCTTTTTCATTTAAATCACCGCAATCACTAGTAAAACAATACTTAATACGGTAGCAGCAAACAGGGTTGAATCAAAACGATCTAATACGCCACCATGACCTGGAAAAAGATTCGAAAAATCTTTTATATCGTATTGACGCTTAAATGAAGACGCAACCAAATCACCAAGTTGAGCTAAAAGCGAAATCATTATTCCAACCCCTACAACCAAAACAACGTGGAAAAAGGAATGGGATTCAAAAAAAAGTGATTGTGTAACCGCAAGTATACTTGCAATTAATACCGCCATAACCGTTCCACCTATCATGCCTTCAATGGTTTTTTTAGGTGAAATACGCGGCGCAAGTTTATGTTTTCCAAACAGCATCCCACTAAAATAAGCAAACACATCGCTTAACATCGCAATTAACAATAAATACAGTAACATCCCTATGCCTTCGTTATGAACAAAAACTAACGCGGAAAAAGGAAGTCCTAAGTAAAAAACCCCTTGGAAGAGCGCAGCCCAATCTAAAGAAGGCATAAAAACGCGGAGCGATAAATAAAGCAGTAACACTCCCATTATTATTGCCATCAGCGTTTCAAATTGAATCGTCGTATAAATAAAGAGTACGCCAATGCTATAAACACTCAGTACACCGATTAAAAAGAATAATAAGCCTAAACTATTATAAGATTCTTGTGAAACCATTTTATAAAATTCATAGCTCCCTATAATTACAAACACACTCACTGCCATCGCAAAAAAATGGGTTGGAATAAATAATAATGGAACTAAAATCGCCGCAAGTATTGAGCCTGTGATCAGTCTTGTTTTCATCTCATCATCCTTTTATGCCGCCAAAGCGACGATTTCTGTTTTGATAATCCCCTATAGCTTTTCTAAGGTCTTTTTGCTTAAAAGCGGGCCAAGGGGTTTTGGTAAAATAGAGTTCTGCATAAGCGTTTTGCCATAATAAAAAATTCGATAACCGTTGTTCTCCACTAGTTCTAATCATTAAATCAACCGGGGGTAACGTCTTTGTATATAAAGCCTTTTCGAACAACGATTCATCAATCTCATCTAACCGTATTTCATTATTTTTCACTTGTTTAGCTAAAGTTTTAGTAGTCGCTACAATTTCATCTTGTGAGCCATAATCAAAACAAATATTTAAGATTACTCCTGAATTATCTTTCGTTTTATCCGTCATTTTTTCAATCAACCCACGATTGTAGTGACTTAAGCGATCTTTTCGCCCAGTAAATACAATTTTCACATCACTATTGTCGAGTTCTTTTGATGTCTCTTCTTCAAACTGTTTAGGAAGTTCCATTAAAAAATCTATTTCTTTTTGGGGCCGTTTCCAATTTTCGGTTGAAAATGCAAATATACTCAGCACATTGATACCAATCTCATTGGCTTCAAGTGCAACGTGTTTAATATTCAAAGCCCCTTGACGGTGTCCATAAGAGCGACTACGCCCACGACGCTTGGCCCAACGACCATTGCCATCAAGAATTATGGCAATATGAGAAGGAAGGGGTTTACTTTTTAATTTTTCTTTGCTTATCATAATATTGTATCATCGTCTTGGATAACGATTGCCTCCTCCATTCAGTGTTTAATTTTTATTTACCGCATAAAACATGTGCAAAGATTATTATACAATAAACTCTAGTTTTTTTCTATGATAGTTCTTACAAGAAAAAAACCACCGAAGTGGTTTTTTTATACAGACATTAAGTCTGCTTCTTTTTCTTTAAATGCTTTGTCAACTTTTGCGATATAATCATCTGTAAGTTTTTGAACATCTTCTTGATAGTCTTTTGACTCATCTTCAGTCAACTCTTTTTGCTTTTCAAGCTTTTTAATCGCATCATTTGCCTCACGACGTGCGTTACGAACTTTAATGCGCGATTCTTCAGATATTTGCTTGGTTTGTTTAACAAGTTGTTTTCGGCGTTCTTCATTAAGTTGTGGTAAAACAATGCGCAATTGTTCGCCTTCGTTGCTTGGATTCAATCCAAGATTCGCAGCTAAAATAGCTTTTTCAACATCTTTAATCGCACTTTTGTCATAAGGTTTAACGAGTAACTGATTTGCCTCAGGTGTTGCGATTGAAGCAACTTGGTTCAATGGAGTTAATGCTCCATAGTAGTCCACTTTCACCGGGTCCAACATTTGAGGATTGGCACGCCCGGTACGGACTCTAGCAAGTTCATAATAAAGTGAATCCATTGCTTTTTCCATGTTCTCTTCTACTTGCATCATAACATCATCAATCATCTAAAAATCCTCCTACCGAATAATAGTCCCTATATTTTCTCCAAGCGCAGCGCGCTTGATGTTGCCTTTAATGTTCATATCAAACACTACAATTTCTATCTCGTTATCTTTACACAGCGCAGCGGCTGTAGAATCCATAACTTCTAAACGATTTTCAAGCACTTCGTGATGCGTAAGCACTTCATATTTTTGTGCATTCGGATTACTTCTAGGGTCTAAATTATAAACCCCATCGGTTCCATTTTTAGCCATTAAAATAGTTTTTGCACCAATTTCTGCAGCGCGTAATGCGCTGGTTGTATCGGTCGAAAAGTATGGGTTTCCTGTTCCGCCACCGAAAATCACAATCATACCTTTTTCAAGGTTAGAAATCGCTTTTCTACGAATATAAGGTTCTGCGACTTGCGGAATATTCAAACTGGTCATAGCACGGGTTTCTACGCCTAAGCTCTCCAATGCATTTTGAAGCGCGAGCGCATTCATAATAGTAGCAATCATGCCCATGTAGTCAGCACTACTTCTTTCCATACCCATTTCAGAAGCAGTTTTTCCACGCCAGATATTGCCCCCACCAACAATGATACCAATTTCGAATAACCCTAAATCATAAGCATCTTTGATTTCTCTAGCAATCTCTGTAACTCGAAATGGATCAATACTTTTTCCATTTTGTGAAGATAAAGCTTCTCCACTGAGTTTAACGATTAGTCTTTTCTTTTTCTCCATACAAGATTCTCCCCTAACTTAAAAACATAGGACACGTCAAAAAGTGTCCTATATTTTTTATGTCATTTGCGATTTGACTTCGCTTGCAAAATCTTCACTTTTTTTCTCGATACCTTCGCCAACTTCTAAACGAATAAACGAAACAATTGATGCTCCTGATTCTTTCGCGTAGTTGTCTACAGTTACGTCTGGATTTTTAACAAATGGTTGATTTACTAAACAAATCTCTTTTAAGAACTTATTTAAGCGACCTTCTACCATCTTATCAACAATGTGTTCTGGTTTTCCTTCGTTTAACGCTTCATTGCGTAAAACTTGACGTTCGTGATTAATCACATCATCACTAATTTGATCTTGGTTTAAATAACGTGGGTTGATCGCCGCAACATGCATTGCAATATCTTTTGCAACGCCTGCATCTGTTCCGTTAAGAACCGTTAAAGCAGTGATGTTTCCACCCATATGAACATATTCACCAAATACTTGGTCATCTGTTTTTTCAACCACTTCAACACGGCGAAGTGTTAACTTCTCACCGATTTTCGCAGTCGCTTCAGTCACAACATCTTCAATAGGTTGTCCATTCATATCCACTTTAAGGGCTTCTTCAAGAGTGGTTGCATTCGAATCAAGAATCGTTTGTCCTAATTCTTTAAGCAAGCTAATGAACCTATCGTTTTTTGCAACAAAATCTGTTTCACTATTTAATTCATAAATAACAGCTTTATTGCCGCTACTCATAACATTTGCTAATCCTTCTGCCGCAATACGATCTGCTTTTTTAGCAGCTTTAGAAATTCCTTTTTCTCTTAAGTAGTCAACCGCTTTATCGATATCACCGTCTGTTTCTTTCAGCGCTTTTTTACAATCCATCATACCTGCGCCAGTCTTATCACGTAGCGCTTTTACATCTGATGCTTTAATTGCCATTTTACATTACCTCCAAATAGTCATTTATCGTTATAATTTTAACATATAAAGTGTTATTTAAAAAACATTCATTTATAATTTTTGAAAAAAATAGAGAGCAAAAGAGCTCTCTATTATTTTTGTAAAGCCTCAATTAATTCAGCTTTTCTTAATTTTGAGTATCCACTTAGCCCTTTATCTTTAGCAAGTTGACGAAGTTCGGCAACCGTTTTGTTTCCTAAGTCTTGTTTCGGTTCCGCTTTTTCAACTTTTTTTGGTTCAGTTTTAGGTTTAGGTTCTGGTTTTTGTGCTGGCTTTGCAGCTGGTTTTGCTTCTGGTTTAGCAGCTGGTTTTGCATCTGGTTTAGCAGCTGGCTTTGCTTCTGGTTTTGCAGCTGGTTTTGCTTTTTCAGCACTTGAATCCATTTTATTCTTTAAATCTGCTTTTGATGAAGACGGTCTTTGTTGTTGTGGTTGTGGTCTTCTTTGTTGTGGTCTTCTTTGATCGTGTTGTTGTTTAGGTTTAGTTTTAAGTTCTTTCGCTTCTCCGCCTGCACCTTCAACCATAGCGTTTGCCATAGCACCAACGATGACTTTAATTGAACGAATAGCATCATCATTTGCGGGGATTAGGTAATCAATTTCATCTGGATCACAGTTGGTATCTACCATACCAAAAATCGGAATGTTTAAATTACGTGCTTCGCGAATTGCGTTATGTTCTTTACGTGGATCAACAATGAATACAGCGTCTGGTAATGTACGCATGTCTTGAATTCCACCGAGGAATTTTTCTAATCTATCAAGCTCTTTTTTAAGTTCGACTGTTTCTTTTTTAGGTAAGCGCTCAAACGTTCCATCTTTTTCCCATTGTCTAATTTGATGAAGACGACGGATAGATTTACGGATGGTTTTAAAGTTAGTGAGCGTTCCACCTAACCAACGTTTTGATACATAGTATTGTTCTGAACGTGTTGCTTCTTCGATAATAACATCTGCTGCTTGTTTCTTTGTTCCGACGAAAAGGATTTTCCCACCGTCTTTTGAAATTTGATTTAATCTTTTGTATGCATCTTCAATATAAGATACAGTTTGTTGCAAGTCGATAATATGAATGCCGTTACGCTTAGTATAAATATACTTAGACATTTTCGGATTCCATCGACGAGTTTGGTGTCCAAAATGCACACCTGATTCTAACAATTGCTTCATTGATACGACTGCCATAATACATTTCCTCCTATATTTTTTTGATTTTAGCCTCCACAAACGTCATCATTTGAAATCCACTTTACGGTGTAAAGCTCATCAATTTCAAACTCTTCTTGTGTGTGTATTTTACGGCATTAAGTAGTATACCAAAAAAACACCTGCATAGCAAGTGTTTTTCGTCGTTATTTTAGTGGGGTTTTTTTACAGGGTGAAGCGTTGTCTCAATTCTTTCAATTTCTGCACTTAAGACGCGATACATAGGCTGGTATAACCAAAGGACAGTAATAAAGTTTGCGGTTGCCATTATGATCTCAAAAGGAATATCTGCTAGCAAGTATGGCCAAAATTGATTCATACCCAGTTGAATCATCACGAATGGGATAAATACCCACCCATAAACAAAGCCCATAAACAGTGCAAATATTGCCAATTTCACTTCGTTTGTCGTTCGATTTAAAACTGTATGATAAGCGAGTGGAATTAAAACCCACCCAATGAACATCGGGGTCATATAAAAGGGGTTAAAAGCGCCCATATACAAGGAATCCAAAATAACATGCACAAAAATAATCATGACGTTTTCACGGAATTTAAATAAGGATGCATACAGCACCAACAAAAGCGTCGTGAATTGAACATTAGGAATAAAAGTCAAGACTTGTTCTTGAACAAACAAAATCGTGACACTCATTGCCAGTATTATTAATCTTCTTAATGGGGTTGTCATGTTATCACCTTGTTTCATTGTGGAATTTTTACTTCAAATGTATATTCGCTACCATCTTTAAGCGGTAAATAATCTATCCCTAAATGCACATGTTCACCATCTTTTGCTATATGAATAAAGGTATTTTCAAAGTCCGTAACCGCACTTTCAATTGCGAGTAAATGGCGTCCAAATGCTTGAGAATACGCAGTTGATGTTTCAATTGTATAGTTTCTATCCAACACAGTATATAGACTATCTGATTCATAAAAATCATGCCATTGATCAATGATGGTTTCACCTTCGTTAATCACAATAATTCTTATTTCTCCTGCCTCTTCTGAAGCAAACGGGTTATAAAAATTTAATATTAATGCTGCAATTAAAACCAATACAACGGATACAACAACTTTAATTTTCATTTTACTCACCAATCATAAAAGGATGTGTAGCGGTGCTTTCTACCGTAGAATAATAATACGATAGTGCTAAAAACATTTGTGGGGTCGTAAACATTAAATCAGGATCTTCACTTTCTAGTGTGTAATAAAAAGCGCCGTTATCATCGTGATATTCAAAGATAGTATCTAACATAGTGCCTGATTCAAATCCTTCTTCTAAAGCAATTGCTTCGTAACCATATAACATTAATACCCATGCATATGAGGTAGCGTTTTCGCCATATAAGTGATCAGTAGGGTTATTTGATACGTGGTCTACTAACTCATCTTTAAGTGTTAACGCTTCTTGTGTCCCTAACATACTTAAGGCCAAGGCACTGAGTACTAAAGAGTCGTGCCCAGTACTTTCTAAATCGAGGGCATCAACTTTGTCTAAATAATCTTCACGCAATGATTCATCATCCGCGTTTAAAGCTAAAAGATAAAGTGAAGCTGGATATATATGCGACGGCAAAGGTTCTTCGTCTAGTAAAGCTTTTAGATCATCTGTTGATTCGCCTAAAGCACGGTTCATTAAAATGGCGTTCATTAACCCAGAAACGTCGCCTTTCAAATCTTCTTCTGACACTTCAACCATATAATCTTCTAAAGCATCCAAATGATAAAGGCCTAATACAACATTCATATCAAGGCTTTCAGGATTTATAAAATCATCAACGTGATTGGTTAAAAAGAGTTCTAATGTTTCATACACCATTTGAGCATCTCCGTCATACCACATACGTTCAAAATGGAAATGATCCCCTGCTTCATAAGATACATCACTAATGCCTACTTCTAATGGGGTATTATTCTTAGAAATTTGAATGAAACTACCAGGCAAAGACTCAAGCCCCTCTACACTGTCAATCATTATTCCAAAATCAAACTCAGTGTATTCAATATCATAAGCTTCATTTAATAACTCGAAGGTCGTTTTTTCTTCACTTTCTTTAAACAAAACATTACGCGCCATTAGTCCATCGTCTGTCGTGACGCTAAATGTAACTTGACCATCGTAGATTCTTGATTCTAACGCCTGTAAATCTTCTTCCAGTTCAGTTATAGTTGCGGATTTATCCGATAAAACTAACTGAATTGATTCAATTGCTTGCTGCATTTGCTCGATTTCTTGTTGTAACGCTTCCGTTTCCTCATTACCGCTTTCACAAGCAGAGAGTAAAAATAATGCGACCAACAAAACACCGAATGAGAATAGTTTTTTCATGTTTTTCCTCCTAGTATTATTATGAAATAAAAAAACCATCCTCCCGGACGGTGTGTAATCGTAATCTTATGAATACAAAAGAATTTACTCCTTACGTATTAAAGACAACGTTACCACTCTTTCCCAGGAGCGTAAGTCGTAAAAACATAGGTAGGTCTACCGGCTTAACATCACTCTACTCTGCACCTTCCCGCTTTCGCAGTGGTTAACGCATTTCGTCCGTTTTACGGTTGCTGGGACAGCTTGGGACTTTCACCCAATTCCCTGTTACTTATATAAAACACCTATGTTCTACATAAACAGTTTATGACTTTAAGAAACAAAAGTAAAGACAATTGTCATAATTTCACTTGAACA
>CAYLQZ010000042.1:0-12258 GCA_964386055.1 uncultured Candidatus Izemoplasmatales bacterium
TTCTATCAACCGGACCAAGTGTATCGTTTGAGAGAAAATCCAAACTTCCATGCACCGGATCGTCAACCATTTACAGGTTACAACTTCTTAGTTATTGCTGACCAAGCACAGCGTTTCGAACAGTTTACTTCTGGTCGTTTAGACGTTGCGTCTGTTCCAGCTGCTGAATATGAGAATTATCAAGATGACCCTAGAATTGAATTTGTTCCAGGCGCAACTACATTCCGTATGAATGTTAACTCACTTGGAACTGTAGAGAGACAAGAAGAACAACATCCAGGATCAACATTCGTACCTGAACCAATTTTAGCGCATCCTGATATGAGATTAGCATTCTACTTCGCAACTGACAGAAATACAATTACAGATGAAGTTATGGTTACAAATACACCACAAGATACTTATTACACTGAAGCTTATTTAGTAGCTCCTGCAACTGGTGTTCCATTCCGTGAAGGACCATGGGGCGACAGCGTATTATCAGGGGATGAATTTGCAAATGGATATGTCTATGATGACCGTGCAATTGATTTCACTCAATCTTATGACGCTGATTACGCAACTATATTATTTGAAGGCGTTGTTGCTGATTTAGTTGCAGACGGAACATATGATGCGGGAACTGCAGACGATCCAAACATTATTGAACTTCAATTTACGTATCAATCAGGTTCAGAAGCACTTGATGCATTTGCTCAATTCTTAGATCAAGCATATGCTGAAATCCTTTATGATGATACTCATCATATCGGTATTGAACTTGACTTAGATCCAATGCCTTTCCCAGACAACTACTTTGAGCGTATTATTATTGGTAATACTGACTTAGGTATGGGTGGTATCGCTGGTGGTACTTTAGACGCTGCGAACTTCTTATTCCAGTTTACCGAAGATAATCAAGGTGGATTCACTTTAGACTGGGGTATTGATACAATGACTCCAAATATCGTTGTTACCTATGAATAATATGATGAAGACGGTAATGTTATTGAGGGTGAAACCAAAGAGGAACTATGGTCATTCAATGCATTAGTAGCTGCATTAAACGGACCAGTATACCTTCAAGGTGGGGTCCCAGCAACACCACCAGCTGAGGAAGAACTTGAATAAATTAGTCTGATTCATGAATGAAAGCATTAAAAACATCTCCACAATTTTGTGGAGATGTTTTCTTTTTACTTTACTTTTATATTATTTAATGGTATATTTATAAAAATTATCTATTATCCTTTATTAGTGTTAAATATCGAGTGTATATAACTGTAAAAATGCCTTTGTTTAGAGTTTAAACAGTGTTGATGTAAGATGTAAAATTCACCTTTACTAATAGTGGGTATTATAGTATAATAGCAATAGAGTTTTTTCATTAATTTATCTATATTTTTATAATGGAATAATTATATACATACACATATATATATGATTAATGAAAGAATTCTCATAGACAAAGGGGCACACACTCAAAGTGTCTCTTTAATTATCTTAAAAGAATAGGGAGTGTTCAAATGATTCGCTATACGCTAATCAGATCCGTTTGGATTTTCATAGTACTTTTTGTGGTACTATCGATTAACTTTACTTTGCTTCGACTAGCGCCACAATTTCCACCACCAGATGAAGATGCTAGAAGTCTTTATTACGAAAGACAAGTTCACGATGGCATGTTTTCAGTAAGGGTAGAAGATGATCCCGAACAAATGCAAGCTATAATGGATGGTGAAGTCGACTTGCCAGACTCATCTTATGTGTTTCGTGAACCATCTGCAGCAGATGTACAGAGGTTAAGAATTTATGAACCTGTCCCAATCCCACAACAGTATGCGAGTTGGGTTGATAACATTGTTACCGAGTGGAACTGGGGTACTGATTATACAAATACGCCCGTTTTCGAAGTTTTACAGCGCGCAATTCCTGTCACAGTAATGTTAAATGTTTTTGCACTGATTTTTTATATTCCTGTAGGGTTTACACTTGGTATTATTGCAGCACTTAAGAAAAACAGTACAACAGATAATGCAATTTCCTTTAGTGTTATGGTATTTATTTCCGTACCAAGTTTCGTTATTATGACACTATTAATACTGGTGTTTGGATATCAACTTGATTGGTTGCCTACCAGATATTATGCTTCGGATATTACGGGGTTTATTCCTCGACTTCGAGCATTTATTTTACCGGTGTTAGGCTCTTCTTTTGGAGCGCTTGCTGGTTTAACACGTACAACAAGAGCGGAGTTAACAGAAGTATTAACATCAGAGTTTCTATTATTAGCAAGAACAAAAGGGTTAACCCGACCACAAGCTGTCGTAAGACATGCAATGCGTAACTCAATGGTTCCACTTGTTCCTGGTATTATTGCTTCATTTGTTGGGCTACTGAGTGGTTCTGTTGTTATAGAAGAAATATATTCTATTCCTGGAACAGGTCGAATTTTTGTTCAAGCAATCAGACGTAACGATTTTAATTTAGCTTTAGGCGTAACTGCATTCTATACGACTATTTCACTCGTTTCAGTCTTATTTGTTGACTTATCTTATGGCCTAGTAGATCCTCGAATTAGAATGGGGGCTAGAAAATAATGGCAGAAAATAATAAAAACAAAGAATATAAAGTTGAACAAGATATTCCTAAAGTAGATAAAGAAAAATTTAGATTTGTTCAGCAAGATGAGAAAATATTTGATAAAAAGTTTGATACAAAACCGATTGGATATTTTAAAGATGCAATGATTCGTTTTGCGAAAAATAAAACAAATGTTTATGCTACCATTATTTTGTTCTTTATGATTATTATGGCGATTTTCGTTCCTGAACTTACAACAAAACGTACTACAGGAACTGAATCACACGTTCGATATATGCCACCAAGAATGCCCATTGTTGAAAACTTTGGGATTGCACGAGGATATGATTCTGTACCGGATCAAGTAGTAGATCGTGATACCATTGGTACTATTGATGGCTATCCTGAACTAGGATTACCGTTTGCGGATAGATTTGATCATGATTTTATTGATGTCTCAACTTTAGAGAATTACACAATTGGGTGTACTAGTGGAGAACAATGTTATGGAGGTCAAGGACAATTTTCTTCTGTTGAAGCAGGAGAGTCAGTTTTTCAATCTGGTCTAATGACCTTTGAGTTTGAAAACGATCCTTCTTTAGAGTTTATTATTGCTGATGTCAGTGGTAATAATACAAGTGTAGATGTTCTCGTAGAGTATGAGGGTGAATTTGAATCCCTATTAACATTTGACTCTGAAGGTGAATATAGCGTTAATATCAATGATGTTATTGATGGCGATTATGGTACATTTGCATCTAGAATTAATTTTGAAATGTCAACTGAAGAAGAAGGAGATGCATTTTATCTTGAAACTGTTCGTTTCTTAGAAAATGATACAGTTGAACAAGAAGATGATGTCTTAGATGTCGTTGGCTATAGAGTCTTTCCAAACAGTGAGGGAGACTTAAATGGTGCTATAAATCGAAGAAATGGTGAATTGTTATACTCAAGTTTTGATTATGATAGATACAGTTCACGCTATTCATCACGTCATGTTTCAGAAATGTCAGGATCACGTTTTGATGAAATACTCAATCGAAATCCTGAAGCCTGTGAAGTGGTTAGTGGAACAGAAGGTGAAGGCAGCTGGGAATACGCAGAAGGATGTTCTATTATGCGTGTTAACAGCCTGACAGAAATTGATCGTGGAGATATTGTAACAAGAATATATGATGTTGAAATAAATTATATGGTTGAGCGTGGATACGATAGTGTTCCATATCACTTCTTTGGAACTGATGCACAAGGCCGCGACTTATTCGGACTTAGCTGGATGGCGCTTAGAACATCTTTATTACTAGGAGTTGTTGTTTCCTTTATTAATATTACTTTTGGGATCGTTTTCGGTTCAATTGAAGGGTATTATGGTGGTAAAGCCGACTTACTAATGGAGCGTTTCGCTGAAATTATCGGTCGTATTCCATGGCTTGTTACATTAAGTATTATGGTTGCTTTATTAGGGTCTGGACTAGGAACCCTGGTGGTAATTCTTATTTTCCAAGGTTGGATTGGTATATCCGGGGTTACCCGTACCCAATTCTATCGTTATAAAGGACGTGAATATGTCTTGGCATCAAGAACGCTTGGTTCTAAGGACTCAAGACTAATCTTCCGTCATATTTTACCAAATGCAATTGGAACTATCATTACAGCAAGTATCTTAAGCATTCCATTAGTTATTTTCGCAGAAAGTACCATTTCATATTTAGGATTTGGACTAGGACACGGAACAACATTTGATGTTTTAGGTGTTGAATTCTCTGGGGTCTCTATTGGAGTATTACTTGCAGATGGTCAAACCCAAATTGGGTCTAGACCATATCTGACTGTATTCCCAGCTATTATCATTTCGATTTTAATGATTACATTTAACATGTTTGGTAATGCATTAAGAGATGCATTTAATCCATCCTTAAGGGGGTCTGAATAATGGCTGACAATATTAAACTACAAGTTAAAGACTTAACAATTTCATTTAGAACCACTCAAGGTATGGTTAAAGCTGTTAGAGGGATATCATTTGATTTACAAGAAGGAGAAACCTTGGCAATTGTTGGCGAATCTGGAAGTGGTAAATCCGTTACATCAAAAGCAATCATGGGTATTTTGGAAGGAAACGCTGTTATTAATAAAGGCAAAATCATTTATGAAAACCAAGATTTAACTCAAATTGATGAAGAAAACTTCCATCGAATCCGTGGAGACAAAATTGGGATGATTTTCCAAGATCCAATGTCTTCATTGAACCCTATTATGAGAATTGGGAAACAAATTACAGAAGGTATGCTTATTAATGGAAACCATCTTAAGGAAAGTACAAAAAGATTATATCAACCAGATAAGCAATCGTATTTAAATGCAAAAAAAGCTAGAAAAGCGCTTAAAATTAATTTTAAGGAAAACAAACTTGAAATTAATAAAGACAAAAAGTCTGCACAGTATGACACTGGCTTAAAAGAATTAAAAGATAAATATGCACATGATTTAAGTGAAAATAAAAAAGATATTAATGCTAAAAAAGCGAGTTATCTTCAAAGTAAAAAAGCAGCAAAAAAGCAAATGAAATCTGAATGGGAAAAGACTAAAGCAGAATATACTAAAGAAATAAATACGTTAAAAGAACAGTATAAAAATGCTAAAGCTAAAGAAACAACAGCCTCAAAAGCAGAATATAAACGCAAATCTGAAGAAGTCTTTAATAAAGAAAAAGATCGCTTTCAAAACGACATTAATAATCTTAAGCAAAAACATAAAGAAGCCGATAACAAAACTAGAATTTTAATTAAAAATGAAATAAGAAATACTAAAGAAGCATTCCGTCAATTCAAATATTCTCATAAACTGAAATCATTTGGTAGTGAAGCACAACAACTTCAAAATGCTATTCATGAGAAAAAAGAAGCGATGCGAAGAGAAAGAAAGGTTACAAAGCGACAAGCATATGAACGATCTATTAAAGTTATGGGAGAAGTAGGAATTCCTGAACCGGAAAAACGTATGCGTCAATATCCTTTCCAATTCTCTGGTGGTATGAGACAACGTATCGTTATTGCAATTGCATTAACAGCGAATCCTGATTTATTAATTTGTGATGAGCCGACAACGGCGCTTGACGTTACGATTCAATCTCAAATTCTTGAGTTAATCAAAGGATTAAAGAATGAAAGAAGTTTATCTGTTATCTTTATCACCCATGACCTTGGGGTTGTGGCAAATATGGCAGATCGTATAGCGGTAATGTATGCGGGTAAAATAGTAGAAATCGGAAGTTATCGAGACATATTCTATAATCCAAAGCATCCATATACGTGGGCGTTACTTTCATCAGTCCCAGATCTTGACTCTAAAGAACGTTTAGTTTCAATTCCAGGAACACCACCAAATATGTTGTTTCCCCCTAAAGGTGATGCATTTGCAGAACGTAATGCATATGCTATGGAAGTTGATTTTGATCAACAACCACCATACTTTAAAGTTAAAGATGGTCATTATGCAGCAACATGGCTGTTACATGAGAATGCACCAAAAGTTGAACTTCCAAAACAATTACAAAAACGTATTAAAAAATCTCAAGAAATGTCACCATCAGAAAGAGGGGTGATTTGATGGCAACTGAACAATCACCAATACTCAGTGTAAAAAACCTCAAAACACACTTTAAAAGTGGTGTAGGAAGAAACAAACTGGTTGTTAAAGCCGTTGATGATGTTAGTTTCGATATTTATAAAGGGGAAGTATTTGGTTTAGTTGGTGAATCTGGTTGTGGAAAAACTACAACTGGAAGAACCATTATGCGGCTTTATACCCCAACTGATGGTGAAGTTTATTTTAAAGATAGACGAATCACAGCAGGCATTGAAGGCCCTAAAAATGAAATTGAAGCGGCCAAAGCCGATTATAAAGATGAAGTTAAAAAACTTAATGACGAATACAGTGAAAAAGGCAGCGATGATGCCACTAAAAAAGATTTAGATTCTAAAATTGAAGCATTAAAAACTGCGCGTGATGAAAAAATCGATGATGTCAAAGCAGATATTGTTAGACGTAAAGACGATGGACGTAAAGATGTTAAAGATAAAGAAGTTAAAGAGTTACTTAAAAAAATGCAGATGATTTTCCAAGATCCTGTTGCATCTTTAAATCCACGTATGACAGTTAAAGAAATTATTGCTGAAGGATTACGCATTGGTGGCGAAAAAGATAATAAACTTATTCAAGAAAAAGTTGAAAAAGTTTTAGAGACAGTTGGCTTATTACCTGAACACGCAACACGTTATCCGCATGAGTTTAGTGGGGGACAACGTCAAAGAATCGGGGTTGCACGGGCTTTAGTTATCAACCCAGAAATGATTATTGCAGATGAGCCTATTAGTGCGTTAGATGTTTCAATCCAAGCTCAAGTTATTAACTTATTAAATGATTTACGAGACGAACTTGGGTTAACCATTTTATTTATTGCCCATGACTTATCGGTTGTACAATATTTCTCTGACCGTATCGCAGTTATGTATTTTGGTAAATTAGTTGAGGTTACGACTTCAGAAGAACTATTTAAAAATCCATTACATCCGTATACACGTTCACTTCTATCTGCTGTACCGGTACCTGATCCGGATTATGAAAAAACACGTCAGCGTATTAAATATGATCCTAGTGTTCATGATTATTCTGAGGATAAACCAGAACTTCATGAAATCAAAAAAGGACATTTCATTCGTGCAAATAAAAAAGAACTAAAAGAATATAAGAAGATGCTGACTGATTAATGAAAGCATTCTTGGTGTCATTATTAGTAGTATCCGGTGTTGCAGCAACATTTGTAATATTGCTAATGTCTATGCGATATGATAATAACTATACTTATCATTATGTATCAAACGGCTTGTTCGTAGTTGGACTTATAACTATGTCTGCAGGAATTTTAGCTATGACAGGCGCTTCACAAATATTTCTTGCAATGGGATATACAATAAAAAACATCTTTAAAAAGCAAGATTTAAAATTTCGTGAATACTTAGAAGCAAGAGAAGAAAGAAAAAGTACTAATAAACCTTATGTTGGAGTCAATTTGTTTTTAGTGGGTCTAACAATGGTTGTGGCGTCTTTTATGTTCGCTGCACGAGTATGATTATTAAAAATGCCATCACGCCAAAGTGATGGCTTTTTTATACAATTTAACGTTCATATAGGATGTTTTATTGGTATAATAAAGTTGGTGAAGTTAATGAATAGACAAAAATTAAGTGTTAAAGAGATTGTTCAATTTATTTATGCAAGTGGAGACTTAAGCAATAAATCAAATGTTAGATTAAGACAACTTGAAGGACAAAGAATACATTTGAAACATCAAGAGTCTTATAATAATCAATCTAAAAAAGAAGTCTTTGTAGAGACTTATTTTAAATATGGCGATATAGAGTATTATATTAGTGGCCGCATTGATGGGGTTCTTATAGAAGATGATTCGCGCATTTTAGAAGAAATCAAAAGTACTGAAACGGCGCTTAGTCTTATAGATGAATCTACTTATCCTTCCCACATGAATCAATTAAAAATGTATGCGTATATGTATATGTTAGCCCATCAAATTAAATCAATTAATCTTAGACTACTCTATATCAATACTAAAGATGAATTAACAAAACCAATTACAAAACGTGTGACGTACGAACAAATGGAACGGACATTTTTAAATACGATGCACGAATATATGGAATGGTTAAAAATCTATGAACACCATCAATTTGATAAAAATCATTCCATTGATGGATTGACGTTTCCCCATAACACCTATAGAGAAGGTCAATATCCATTTATGGGAGCGATATATCAAACATTTATTAGACAAGAAGTTTTATATGCTAGTGCACCAACTGGAATAGGAAAGACTGTTGGAGCACTCTATGCTGCATTAAAATCAGTTAAAGATTCGAAAGAAAAAATATTTTATTTAACCGCAAAAAATGCTGGAAAACACATTGCAGTCGATACAGTAAGAAATTTAATTAAAAATGGCTTAAAAGTTAAAGCTATTACATTAAATTCTAAAGATAATATGTGTTTAAGGGAGGAAGTAGATTGTGATCCTGAGATTTGTCCTTTTGCGAAAGGGTTTTATAATCGCTTAAGTGTTGCCTTAAAAGATATTTTTGAACACGATGACGTATATGACATGAAACTTATCAAAGATTACGCAACATATCACAATATTTGTCCTCATGAATTTGCGCTTGAAATTGCGAATTACGCAGATATCATTATATGTGATTTTAACTATGCATTTGACCCTAGGATTCGCTTGATTCGTTTTTTTGAAGAAAGCAATTATATTCCTAAATTACTTGTTGATGAATCGCATAATCTTGTAGATCGCTCACGCTCAATGTATTCATCAGAACTTTCGATCAATGATATATACAGCTTAAAAGCCATTACAGATGCGATGAAGCCTGTCACCTTAAAAAATCCTGTTCAACTACTAATCAACGTCATGGAATCGAGTATTAAAAATACTGATGTTAAAAAGAGTGGATTTTTTATAGACACT
Source organism: uncultured Candidatus Izemoplasmatales bacterium (assembly GCA_964386055.1). Taxonomy (GTDB): domain Bacteria; phylum Bacillota_I; class Bacilli_A; order Izemoplasmatales; family Izemoplasmataceae; genus B1SED10-225. The sequence goes on from CAYLQZ010000042.1 coordinate 9,113, forward strand.
GAAATAGATGAATCTTTATTAAAAGCTATTCGATATGTCGTCAATAAATGCGAAAGCTTTTTAGCGGATTATAAAAAACACGAACACCGTAAAACAATAAGAGAATCTTACTTTACATTAATGCAGTTTTTAAGAGTCAGCGAATATTTTTCTAAAGCTTTTCGGTATGCTATCATCGATAATAAACAACAAACGACTTTTAATATCATATGCTTAGATGCTTCGCATCCAATTAAAGAAATTATTGATACAAAAGCTTCTGGAACTGTGTTCTTTTCAGCAACGTTAAATCCTAGCAAATACTACGCTTCGCTGCTAACACAAAATGAAGGAAAATATTTTGACGTGCCATCCCCTTTTGAACCGAAGAAACTTGGGTTATTTATCGATGTTTCTACGTCGACAAAGTATCATGATCGACCACAGAGTATTGATCGAATCATAGACAGTTTATATGCGATGCTAGAAAGTAAGGTAGGCAATTATATTATCTTTTTTCCATCATATAAATATTTAGAGATGGTTTTAGCAAAATTTGATCAAATTAATTATGAAACGTTAATTCAGACTCCAAATATGTCTTTAAAAGAAAGAAATGCCCTGCTTGATAATTTTAGAACGCCAAAAAAAACATCTAAAATTATGTTTTCTGTCCTTGGAGGATCATTTAGTGAAGGTGTAGATTATATAGGTGATTTATTACATGGGGTTATGATTGTTGGAGTTGCACTTCCTGCTTATAACAAATTAAATGAAATCATGAAAGATTACTTTTTTGAATCAGGCTATGATGGCTTTCATTATGCTTATACTTATCCAGGAATGAATAAGGTTATTCAAGCGGTTGGACGAGTTATACGAACAATGGAAGACCGTGGCGTTGCTATTTTATTGGATGAACGTTATAATCGTCCTCTTTACCAAAGCTTAATGCCAAAACATTGGTCTCATGCAAAATATTTAGAAGAAGATGATTATATTCAAGGCTTTTTAGATCAATTTTGGAATAATAAATAAATATACTATGAGGAGGCATTATGAAATCAGTAAACATTGGAATTATAGGATGTGGGAGTATTGCATTTTCATCACATATGCCATTGTTAAAAGCCCATCCTAATATCAACTTAATAGGGTTTCAAAACCGGACTAAAGAAAAGGCACTTTTAGCTAAGGAACAATTTGGTGCTGTGGGGAGTAAAGTGTATGATGAGGCTTCTGATTTATTAGAAGATGAGCGCATAGATGCAGTTTATATACTGACATCAAATGATACACATGCCTCATATGCGATAGCGGCACTTAATGCTAAAAAGCATGTCATGGTAGAAAAGCCTATGGGACGAAACAAAGAAGAAGTTCATGAAATGCTTAAGGCCGCAAATAATAATAATAAGCTACTAAGTGTGACATATCAAAATCGATTTAGAGCTGAAGTTCAAACGTTGAAATCAATGATTGATAATGGGGATTTAGGAGAAATTTATGCCATAAAAGCTAAAGCAATAAGAAGAAGAGGCACGCCAAGTTGGGGAAGTTTTACTAATAAAACCATCCAAGGAGGCGGTCCACTAATCGATGTTGGGTCCCATGTTTTAGATTTAGCGCTTTATAGTATTGATTTCCCATCAATTCGTTATGTAAGTGGTTCAAGTTACCAAAAATTATCTGAAATGAAAACTGCGAATAGATTCGGCCCCTTTGATTCTAGCAAATATGATGTTGAAGATAGTGCGTTTGCGTTTATCAAAACAACCAACAATATCACACTATATTTAGAAGCTTCATACGCCTTAAACACCGAAGACGAAGGTGAGAATATAATTGAAGTGTTTGGGACAAAAGCGGGTGCTAAAATTGATAATGATTTAAGACTAAATTATGTGACTAAGGACGGCTATTACGGTAAAACTGTCGCCTTAGATAAACCGAATCCTACAAAGAGACTTACCAATGATTGGGTTCAAGCTATTACTAAAAATCAAGCGCCCCTTATAAAAGCAAGTGAAGCGGCACTCGTGAATGAAATTATTGATGCTGTTTATGAATCTCAAGACAAAAACCAATCAATCATATTAAAAGATTAAAAAAAACCTTTTACCCCGCTTAAAGTTTGTTACAATAGAATTAGCAAACTTTAGGTGGTGTATTTTTTATGCTTGAACAAGACATTGAAAAGAAAGTATTATCGGAACAAGAAATCCAAGCGATTATTCAATCTTTATCGGTTGAAATTACCAAGGATTACAAAGATAAATACCCTTTGTTGGTTGGATTATTAAATGGATGTGTTCCCTTTATGAGTGATTTTATTAAGACACTTGATTTTCATTTAGAAATAGGGTTTATGAATGTTTCATCATATTTTGGTGGTGTAGAATCTCATGTCGATATAAAAATCGAAAAAGATTTAGATGTTTCAGTTAAAGGTAGAGATATTTTAATAGTCGAAGACATTATCGATTCAGGTAGAACATTAAAAACGGTATCCGATTTATTAACGCATCGTGGTGCAAGAACAGTTGAAGTCGTTACATTACTTGATAAACCAACCGGTAGAGAAGTCTCTTATAAACCAAAATATAAAGGGAAAACCATCCCTGGATTATTTGTGGTAGGATATGGATTAGATTATCAAGAACGCTATCGTAATCTACCTTATGTAGGGGTTTTAAAACCAAAAATTTATAACAATGAAGATCTACAAAAAACGCAAAACAGCAATTAATAATGTTTTCATTGACACTTATAATTTAAGTGTCAATGCGAAGATAGCGACATATATAGAGACGTATATCGATTGTGAAGTGCTTGCGAAAAAAGTTATAGGGTTTTATAAACGGGAAACCCGTAAAAAAATACCGACTACATTATATCTGCCAAATATAATAAACGCTGTCCACCATTTTTCGATTGATTTAAAAACTGAAGCCTTAGTAAAGTTGTTTAGTGGGGGTGAAGGCATTCGACATAATAAAACTCCGCGCCAATTAAGAAATGGGTACGTCCACTCCAAAAAACCAGCAGATGCGAAGGAATGTTTAGAAAACTACCAACTTCATATGCACCGCATGAAAACTTTTATCATTGAGATAAAAAAATATTTCACATAAAAAAACACAGATTTTATTAATCTGTGTTTTTTT
>CAYLQZ010000043.1:0-12254 GCA_964386055.1 uncultured Candidatus Izemoplasmatales bacterium
CCGGGTCAATCGCGTAACGAGGAACTGGATCTCTCGGAACATATTCCTCTTCTTCTAATTCGGAACTTACAACGACTTGAACTCTTGAGCCAACTTCAACTTCGGCTCCTATATTATGGTTCCAATAACGTAAAAACATTTCTGGTTGATCGCGTTCTACACTTTCGTCATGAACTATATAATAATCTAAGCCCATTTCATCTAGTTCTTGTTCGATTTCTGCACGGGTTAACCCGACCATATTTGGTAACCGCACTGTGTCAGCACCACACGCTACAAGCGTGAATGTTAACGTTAAAGCTATTAAGAAAAGCATCAATTTTTTCATAAGTATCACCTTTCATCTTTTGAATATCACTAAAGTATAACACATCCACAAAATGTGTACAATTATTTTATCTATCTATAGTTTAGAAGATTGAATCCCCTTTTATTGAAATAATGCCTTATGGTTTCTTTACTTACAAATATCGTGACTAGGTTACTAAAAAAGCTTACACGTTTTAAGATGTAAGCTCTAGTTCATACACAAAGGTCGTTAATATTTCATCTTGCGTTTTTAAGTGAAGATTCACACTTTCAGTGCCTATATAGTTAAATCCATAGTGGTCATAAAACCCATAGTTACAGCTGGTGTCTGTGAACAAATAAAAACGTTTATAGCCGCGTTTTTTACAGTGTTTTACATATCGGTTCATAAGGGTTTTTCCAACCCCTTTACCTTGCATTGAGGGGTGGACGATAAAAAGAATAACTTCTGCATTATATTGCTTTTTAAGGCTTTTATAAAGTTTTTGGTATGCTTTATCTACCTTTCGAAAGTTTTTTAGTGCGTCTTTAGCGTCTTTATGAATAAAATAAAGTTTAAATAAGACGCCCCAAAATAAGGCGCGATACTTAAGGTTTTTAATCCCCGATAATACCGTTTTAGATTGTCCGATTAAAACACCTGCTGGTTGATTGCCAACCCATGCTAATTCTTGGTAGTCTGTCCCCATTAAAGCCCCATACGCATCCACTTTAACCAACGATTTTCGCGTTGCTTCATTGGTAGTATAATCCCTAAAACTCCACGCGGACTCACATAATGTATATAAGGCGGTTGCGTCTTTAGACGTGTAGGGGTTAAATTGAATGTCTGTCATTGGTTTCTCCTGAGTTATTTGTCGTATTTAGCGAACGGATCATCGTCATCATCAAATAGTTCATTTGAGTTATCATTTTCTAGTAATTTATCGGTTTTGTGAGACGTTTTGACATGGTGACGATCGGGTGAATTGCTTTTTTGGCGTGATGATGCACTAACGACCGCTACAATAACAATGATAACCAATAATACTGCGGCCATGATAATAATAGTTTGATACGTTTCAATAAGTTCTTGCCAATTATTTTCAATGAGCATAATATACCCTCCATTTTGGCGTGATGGTTCTATTATAAAGGATTATGGTATTTTTCTAAAGTAATAGAGGTTATTACTTTTTGCGGGTTTTAATGGCGTCGATGAAATCAAGTAAAGGTTCAGGGGTTTTAAGCGACATATCTTTTAGTGTTTTATCTATCGTATCAAACAGGTTAGATATCATGGTTTGGGTTTCTTCTAAGCCTATTAACGTGATGTAGGTAGATTTTTGATTTCGCTCATCGCTTAAAGTTTTGCCCATTGTTGTTTGATCTGAAGTCGCGTCTAATACGTCGTCTTGCATTTGAAATGCTACCCCCAGCATTTCTCCGATTAGTTTAACGCGTTCATCATCGTTTTCATTTGCAATGACGGCTGCCATCATCATAGGGGCTTGTATAAGACGGGCGGTTTTGTACGTATGAATTTCTTTTAAGATTTCTATGGACGCTTTTTTAGTTTCATAAAGCAAGTCTAAACTTTGGCCGTAGACCATGCCACTTGACCCGCTGTTTTCGGCAAGAATTTCAACTAATTTAATGCGTTTAGTATCTTGAATGTGCGTTTGATGGGCTAATATTTTAAACGCATCGGTTAATAAAGCGTCGCCTGCTAAAATAGCGGTCGCTTCATCAAACTTAGTGTGCACGGTAGGTTGATTGCGCCTTAAATCATCGTTATCCATTGCTGGTAGATCATCGTGTATTAAAGAGTACGTATGAATCATTTCAATACTTGAGGCGACTTCGATATAAGGCAATGGATCGATTCCATAACTTTCTAATACTTTACAAAATAATAATGGACGTATACGTTTTCCCCCGACTTTTAAAGCGTAGTGAATCGCATCTTTTAATGGCCCCTTTGCGATCGGGTCACTCATTTTTAAAAGCGACGCATCGATCATGTGGCGTGTAACCATACTCATCATCCCCTTTGATGTATATACGTGACTATAACACTGTTTCTTAACAAAATAAAGCCTATTATTTTATAAGCGCTATTCTATCGTATTTAATATTTTATCTAATACTGTAATAAGTTCATCAATATTTGCTTTGCTGAAGGTAAGGGCTGGTAAAAGTCTAATAGTTGTCCCTTGTACGATGTTTATTAATACATGGTTTTTTAAGGCGGTTTCTTTAATATAGTGGGCATGTTGAGCGACGTCAATTCCACGCATAAATCCTTTTCCTTTTAATGCATGAATGATGTTTGGATATCGCGATTGTAAGTCCTTTAACGCTTCGTCTAAATACGTCATAAGGGTTTTTACATTCTGTTGAAATAGTGGGTCATCAATAACGTCAATCAACGCGTTGCCTAACGCGACCGCTAATGGATTGCCCCCGAATGTAGACCCGTGATCTCCTTGACGTAAGACAGCTTGAATACGTTCATGAATAAGTGTGGCCCCAAGTGGCAACCCACCGCCAATCCCTTTAGCTAATGTTATGATATCAGGTTTTAACGTTGTATCTTGATAAGCTAAAAATGGGCCTGTGCGATAAAGTCCAGTTTGGATTTCATCGACAACGATTAATACATTATGGGCTTTGGCTAAGGTTTGAACGGTATTTAAAAAGGCATCGCTTAACATACCTAAGCCACCTGAGCCATAGACGAGTTCTAAAAAAATGGCACAAGTATTTTCATTTACCATCGATTTTAAGGCAGTTGAATCATTAAACGCGACATGCGAAATTCCTTCTAATGTCGGCTTAAAATTCGCACGCGAGGCTAAAGAACCACTGAGTGCCATTCCGGCTGAAGAACGACCGTGAAATGAACCGGTAACGCTGATGATATCTGTTTTGTTTGCTGATATGGCATTGCCCCATTTACGGACCAGTTTTAAGGCCGCTTCGTTGGCTTCAGTTCCGGAGTTCGAAAAAAAGACTTTCGATGCATTTGAGTGTTCAATCAACGTTTGAGCGAGGCGTTTATGGTTGTCGGTTTCAAAACTGTTTGAGAGATGTAGAAATTGTGATGCTTGAGACGTTAATGCATCATTTAATGCAGGGTGTTGGTGACCTAAAATATTAACCGCAATCCCGCTATACGTATCGAGATATTTTTCACAGTCATTGGTGTATAGATAATTTTCTTTTCCATAAGCGACTTTTAAAGGAAGTGGACTATAAACATCTAATAGTGGATTTGCCATAGCGTTACCCTCTTAAATCGTCTAAGATATGAGTTTTTGAACGGGTTTGGTCGTCTTTATCTTTAATATAGCGCGCTGGAACGCCACCTACGACGGTATTTTTTTCAACGTCTTTTGTGACAATTGACCCTGCCGCAACGATGGCGCCTTCTTTTACACGAACGCCTTCTAAAATGACAGCGTTGGCGCCAATGACAACATGGTCTTCAATGATAACTGGGGTTTTTGAAGGCGGTTCTAACACTCCAGCAACCACGGCACCAGCACCTAAGTGACAATGCTTTCCAATGGTGCCTCGCGCCCCAACTACAGCGTTCATATCAATCATCGTTTTGCTGCCTATAGAAGCCCCGATATTTAATACCGCCCCCATCATAATAACGCATTTATCCCCAATATAGACGTGTTCACGAATATGAGCACCTGGTTCGATGCGCGCATTGATATGGGTTGTATCTAATAAAGGAATTGCGGAGTTTCTACGATCGGATTCTAAGACATAATCTTTTATGCGTGATTGATTGGTTTTTAAAAATGGCGAAATCGCTTCGATGGTTCCAAATACGGTAGCGTGTGAATCGTCACCAAACACACGAACCGCTTCACTAGCGACTAAGGTTTTTAAATCCCCTTTTATATATAGTTTGACAGGGGTCTTTTTTTCTGCGTCCTTGATGAACGTAGAAATTGCCCAGGCATCTGTTAAATGTACGTTTGACATATTATCCTCTTCTTTCTTTGATCAAATGATCCATAGAATATAATCCTTTGTCTTTTTGGGTGATGTATGACGCCGCTTGGATGGCGCCGCGGGTAAATAAGTGTTTATTATGTGCTTTATGCGTTAATTCAATGGTATCGTTTACTCCTGCAAATATGACGGTGTGTTCGCCTGTGATACTGCCCCCCCGCACCGCGTGGATGCCAATTTCATTTGCGGAACGTTTAATGCGTTGGGTCATTCTTTGTGTATTGATGGTATATGGCGTATTTGATGAGTCTATCATGGTGTTTTTTAAAAGGAGGGCGGTCCCTGAAGGGCTATCTATTTTTTGATTATGGTGCTTTTCGATTATTTCTATGTCATAAGCCTGTTCTAAGGCTTTGGTATACTCTTTTAGAATCTGGTTTAAAAGATTAACTCCATACGCCATATTGGCGCTTTGAAATACCGGAATGGTCTGACTGGCTTTAGTAATGAATTGTTGTGCTTCGGTAGAATGGCCTGTTGTCCCAATCACTAAAGGAATGTGATAAGTGGTAGCGTATTGGGTTAAAAGGGCAGTAGCGTCTGGGTGAGAAAAATCAATGATCACATCAGGTATTTTTACGGCCTCAAAACACGCTACGGTAGAGCACGATTGTGGATCAATCCCTTCGTAACTCAACCCTAGATCATTCAAATCTTTTTTTAAGGTTTGGCCCATTGCGCCTGTTATTCCAAATACCAAGACATTCATAAACGAATCGGCTCCAATCCATACGTTTTTAAAGCCTTTTGGAGCGTCGCTTTATCTGAAGTCTGCATCGGCGTTAGTGGAAGTCGCACTTCTATCGTGTCGAGTCCTAAATAATGAAGGGCAGCCTTCGCAGGCACAGGGTTTGGCGCAATGAATAAAACATCGTTTAATATGTCGAGCTTTGTTTGAAGCGATTGCGCTGCAGTTTGGTTGCGTTGAAACGTTTCATACACGGCTTGTGTCGTATATGGATCAACATTCGCAACAACACTGATGACGCCATTGCCGCCTAAGTTAAGCGTTTGATAATATAAGTCATCATTGCCCGAATACAAGGCAAAATCATCAGGCGTTGATTCGATGATGGTTTTGACTTGCGTTAAATCCGCTGAGGCTTCTTTAATGGCAATTATATTTTTTATACCAGAAAGCTTTACAACGGTTGTTGGATCTAAATTGACCGCCGTTCTTCCAGGAACGTTATATAAAATGATGGGGATATTCACTGACGTAGCGATGGCTTTAAAGTGTTCGAATAAACCGTTTTGATCGGGTTTGTTATAATAAGGGGTGACTGCAAGTAAGCCATCAACTCCAAGTTTTTCGGCTTCTTTAGAAAGCATAACACTTTCAATAGTATTATTGGTGCCAGTATTGGCAATAACGGGAATCAATCCATCGGCCGCTTTTACAGCGAGTTTAAAGAGTTTGAGTTTTTCATTGCGCGAAAGGGTTGCGGATTCTCCCGTTGTCCCACTAATAATTAATGCTTGGGTGTTATTGTCAATATGCCATTTGATGAGTGCTTCAAACAGGGGTTCATTTATATGATGATTTTGCATTGGTGTGATTAATGCAACACCAGATCCTTCGAATAATTTCATGTTTTATCCTCCATGTGTTGCTTTAAAATTTGGACTGCGTTATAAGCCGCCCCTTTTCTAATGTTGTCGGCGACAGTCCATAAATGAATACTATTTTGGGCGCTTTTATCGAATCTCAAACGACCGACTAAGACATCATTTTGTCCTCTTGCGTCTTGTGGGGTCGGGTAGGTAGGGTGTTGATAATATTGAATGCCTTGCGCTTTGTTGAACGCCGTTTCTAATACTGTTAAATCTGGGGTATTATGGGTTTCAACGGTGATGTTAACGCCATGAGCATGGGTTACAGGGACACGGATGCACGTTGCGGTTATATTAAGTGATGCATCATTGAAGATTTTTTTGGTCTCTTGAATCATTTTGGTTTCTTCAAACGTATAGTGATCCGCTTCGAAGACATCGATTTTAGGGATAACATTATCGTTAATAGCGTGTGCGTCGGTTAATGTTTCATCATTGTTTAATATTTCTAAGCCTTTATAACCTGCGCCTGAAACGGCTTGAAGGGTGACATAATTAATGCGTTTAATGCCATAAAGTTTATGGATGATATGAAGCGGTAATACGGCTTGGATAGTTGAACAATTAGGATTGGCAATAAGTGAAGCACCGCGGCATTTAGTAGGATTTACTTCTGGCACAATGAGCGGGATAGCGGCATCGCTTCTAAAGGCGCTAGAATTGTCGATGATGGTGATTTTTTTTTCTTTAAAATAAGGGGCGTAGGCTTTTGAAATATCGGACCCCGCAGAAAATAAAGCGTAATCAATAGAAGGGTCAATTGAGTCTTTCGATAAAGTTTGAACGTAATAGGGACTTCCTTTAAACAAAATAGAGGTTCCTGCAGATTTTTTTGACGCATAAAGGATCAAGTCATCGACGTAAATATCAGAGGTTTCTAACGCTTCTAACATTGTTTGACCGACTAACCCTGTTGCGCCAATAATTGCGATATTAGCCATCGGTACCATCTCCTAAATACTCAATTGTTGCGATAAAATTGGCAGGGCCTTTTAAGGTGAGTTTGGGGGTTACATTCACACTGAGGTGTCCGCCGGGAACTTCTACTTGAACGTTTGAATTTGTATGGTGTATTTCGCGTGCCACAAACGCACTTGCAAGAACCCCAGTCCCACATGATAAAGTCGCTCCGGCCCCGCGTTCAAAGGTTTTTACATTTAAAGTGCTATCATTGATTACATGCACAAAGTTAATGTTGATATCACGTGGGAAAAAAGGATGGGTTGATAACTGAAATCCAATCGATTCAAAATCAAAGGATTGAACGTCTTTGATAAAAACAATCCCGTGTAACGTTCCAACACTGATTATATAAACGTCAAATGGGTGGTTGTTTATGGTGAATGTGTGTGGGGTGGTGTAGGTGGTGGGGGTTATTACATCGGGCGTGGTATGGTCTAATATTACGTCGTTAATTTCTAAAGCGATTTGGGGCTGGGTATAAACCTGAATAGCACCGCCTAAGGTTTTAACGATGAATGATGGGTCGTTCACTAAGGATTGGTCGGCTAAAAACTTGACAAAACATCGCATGCCATTCCCACACATAGGCGCCATCGTTCCGTCGCTATTGAAGTAATGCATCCATAATTCACCGTCTTTGAAACTTGGATACATTAATCCATCTGCCCCAATGCCAAAATGTCTATGACAGACTTTTTTAGCTAAGGCACTTGGGTTAGGTGGCGCTTCTTTTAACAAGATAAAGTCATTCCCAGTTGCTTCGTATTTATACATTTTCATACTAGCCCCTACAATCCGAATGCTTCGCCAAGAATTTGTGTTGCGAATTGACTTTGTGTGGAAGGGACGGTGTAAGAAATGGAAATGTCTGAGGTGGTAGTAAGCAAATAGTTAATGTTATGGGTATTGAATAAATCAAAGACTTTAGATGCAATCCCTGAGTGTGAACGCATGCCAATACCTACTAAAGACACTTTTGATAGCGACGTATCAATTTCAATCGTGCCAATGGTATTGATATCACGAAACGGTTTTAAGATGGTTTTTAACGTGGCAAGGTCTTCTTTTGGAGCGGTAAATGCAAGCGATAGTAAATGATTTTCTAATGGAGTTTGTGAAATCATATCGACGTTAATTTCGTGATAAGCTAAGGCATTAAAAAGTTTGGTGATGTTGGGTTGACCATTCGCCATCTTATGAAGGGAAATCATGACGATATCATCTTTTACGGATAAGCCTGTGATGTGTTTTTGTTCCATCATAATGGTTTGCTCCTTAATCCAGGTTCCGGTTTTTACGCTGTTGGCGTTTGCAACGTAAACCCGGACACGATATTTTTGGGCGATTTCGACAGCTCTTGGTTCCATTATATTGGCGCCAAGATAAGCGAGTTCACTCATCTCTTCATAAGAGATTTCTTGAAGTTTTTTAGCCGCTTGATGTCTTCTTGGGTCCATCGTATAAATGCCATCTACATCTGTAAATATTTCACAGTCGCATCCATATTTAGCACTTAAGGCAACCGCAGTCGTATCAGATCCCCCTCGTCCTAAAGTCGTAATATCGCCTTCATGGTTATAGCCTTGAAAGCCAGTGATAATGACGATGGTATTTTTTTGCAAAGCAGCATTGATTCGTTTGAGTTCAATATCTTTTATTTTATTTTTAGTAAATTGTCCTTCGGTTTGAATGCCTGCTTGAAGGCCGTTTAATGAAACCGCTGGAATATTTGAATCATTGAGCATCATTGAAAGGAGGGATGTGGAGACTTGTTCCCCTGTTGCGAGCAACATATCGAGTTCGCGCTTTGATGGATTTTTAGACGCGTTTTTTGCAAGGGTTAAAAGATCGTTGGTGGTTGAGCCCATCGCGGATAATACGACAATTAATGGCCCCTTATGGTGGTAGGTTTCTATAATTTTGTTAGCCACACTGCGCATTTTTTCCATGGTTGAGAGAGAGCTTCCGCCGTATTTTTGGACGATCACAGTTGAGCGCCTACTTCCCGAATTAATAAATCTTCATAGGTTTCTCTTCGGATGCTTAAACGATGGCTTCCATCTTCTACAAACACAACCGGAGGGCGTCTTAACATGTTATAGTTTGATGCCATGGAGTGGTGATAGGCACCCGTTGATAAAACGGCTAAAATATCGTTGGGCTTAGGCTGTGGTAGAGAAATATCGTTTATAATAATATCGCCAGATTCACAGGCTTTACCTGTAACGGTATATGTTTTAGCATTGGGCGCATCCATTCGTGAAGCCAACAAAGCTTTATAAGATGCTTGATAAAGTGCCGTTCGAATATGGTCGGCCATTGACCCGTCGATAAAGATATAGTTTTTATTCGAAACCGTTTGTTTTGTCGTTCCAACACGATAAAGCGTGACCCCTGCGTTTGCGGTAATACTTCTACCCGGTTCAATTAACACGTGTGGAATAATTAACCCCTGTCTTTTAGCATAAGTTTTAACGGTTTCTAATAACGTTTTTAAAAACGTTGGGGTATTGATAGGTTTGTCTTCTTGAGTATATTTAACACCAAACCCACCGCCTAAATTGATGGTGTTAATGTCGATTGACGTGATATCCTTAACCTCTTTTACAAAGTCCATAATTACCTGAGCGTGTTTAATGAATGACGACGCTTCAAAGATTTGTGACCCAATGTGTGAATGAACCCCATCAAACACAATGTTGTCACACGCATCTATCGAGCGTATAAGGGCTATGGTTGATTCATCAAAGATTGAAACGCCAAATTTTGAATCGTTTTTAGTCGTTGCGATATAGTCATGGGTATGCGCTTCAATCCCTGGATTTATCCTTAAAAGAACATGAATACGCTGATCTGCTTTTATTTGTGTTTTTAATTGCTCAAATTCAAAAGGATTGTCGATAACTATCGTTTTTACTTTAAAGTCTAAAGCCATTTGTAATTCGTCCATTGATTTATTGTTGCCATGAAAATAAACTTTGTCCATTGGAAATTTCGCTTTTTTCGCAAGCGTTAATTCTCCACCCGAAACTACATCTAAACTAAGGCCTGCATCTTTAATTAGACGGCACATATCTATAGATAAAAAAGCTTTTGATGCATAGATAACGTCTGATGCAATTCCGTCTGCTTTAAAGTGGGTTATATAATAATTTGCTTGCGCTTTTATATGCCTTGTATCCATAACATATAAAGGCGTTCCATATGCTTGAGTTAGGGTTTTAACATCAACGCCCCCTATTTCTAAACGGTTGTCGGCATTGACGCGTTGTGTACCAAATAATTCCATTGTCATCACTCTTTCAAGATAGTTTTTTGTATACAAAAAGCCATGAGCAAAAGGCTCATGGCTATAATTAATATAACTACCTTTCGCCCACCATGTCAAAGCGCTTTCTCCTAAGTTGGGCAACCTAGTTGAACAGTCCTATACTTGTTCAGTATAGACCCAGCGTGTTTCCACGCTTCGGCGTTTGTCCCTTTCCCCTAAGGTACTCTTGACTAAACGCGGCCTCCTTTTTCACGGCTCTTATTCAATTCGATTTTAAGAATAACATAGCACCATAAAGGTGTCAACGAATAAATATTTTTTTATATTACTTTCAGTTCTTTTAAAATTAAATCATACGTTTTAATGCCAGTAATTAACGTGTCTTCATCAAAATTAAAGTAACAACTATGCAAAGGGTGAACATAGTTTTTCGCTTCATTTCTTACGCCAAGCATCATAAAAAATCCTGGAATTTCCTTTTGATAGTATGAGAAATCTTCCGCAAACATCATCGGACGAATATAAGATTTTATTTGTTTTGGTAATGCATGATCCACCTGGTTGAAAAGCGTTGAATCGTTAACGACTGCTGGGTAAAAGTCTGTGATATTCACATCAATTTTAACACCATAACTTTGTTCAGTGTCGTTTGCCATGATGCGCATTTTATCTTTAATATGCGCATAATCTGATTCATCAAAGGTACGTAGTGTGCCTTTAAAGAGTGTGTTTTGCGCCACTATATTTCTCGCTTCTCCCCCTTCTATGGTGCCGATGCACATGACGGTAGGGTGAAACGGGTCTACCATTTTATTTACAATGTTTTGGTAACTATTGATTAACTGAATCGCAGGAGTGATAGAATCATTGCCTTCTTGGGGTTGGGCGCCATGAGAACTTTTCCCCTGAACGGTCACATCAAAAATACCGCTTCTTGCAAAGGCGGGCCCATCGATTAATCCCACTTGTCCTTCTGCTAATTCAGGGTAAAGATGAAACCCAAAAATTTTCTTTATATTGAAACGTTTTAAGATGCCTTCTTTTATGATGACTGATGCCCCTCCTGGTTCTTCTTCTGCAGGTTGAAATAAGAAAGCAATATTATTTTCAAGGGTTTTATACGTTTTTGCGTGCTGTGCAAAGCCTAAAAGTAAGGCCATATGTCCATCGTGACCACACGCATGCATTGCGCCGGGATGAGTCGATTTAAAGTCGACATTGGTTTTTTCTAAAACGCTTAAGGCATCCATATCCGATCGAAAGGCTATGGTTTCATCCCTTTTACCTTTAAGGATAGCGATTAAGCCAGTTTTCGCGATTGTATGGGTTTGATATCCTAAACTTTCTAAACGGTTTTTTACGTAGGCATGGGTTTTATAAAGATCAAATTCTAGTTCAGGAATTTGATGTAAGGCTCTTCGGTCTGTTTTCATTTGTTGGATTAATGCTTGTTCGTTCATAGTATCGCCTCATTAAATTATTAGATGAATTTTATATAAAGAGTACCACAAGAAAGCAAAATCTGTCAATTTAGACTTGATAATAGGATACATGCTATAATATGGTAAGGGGGAGGATTGGATGAATTATAGATTATATGATATAGAAGATTTAGTCCTTGTTGGACGTATTTTTGAAGTGAAATGGAAAGACCTCAACCGACTTAAAACTTGGATAAAAGAAACTGATCAAGCGCTTAAAGCAAAACAAAATGCTTTAGGAATTTTGAATTTCAATGTCAGAATTGGCATTACACAACATATTATTCCTGAAGGGTTTATGTATTTTACAGGGTATCGCGTGAAAAGCGCTTCTGATGTTGCGGGCTATGATTATTTGACGTTTCCTAAAAATAGACTATTAGTAAGTAAAACCATTACCCTTCACTCTATCCAAAAAACGTATTTATCATTAGCCGAATGGATAGATGATAGTTCCTATGTTCCTTTTAAAGCAAGTGGGACATCTTATTATGATACGTTGCCTATAAAGATTGAATGGTATTATAAACAAAAAGGAACTGTGAAAGTTGGAATTCCCATTGTTTTAAAATAAAAATGCCCAATTCAATGGGCATTTTTTA
>CAYLQZ010000044.1:0-8471 GCA_964386055.1 uncultured Candidatus Izemoplasmatales bacterium
ATACATTGTATGTGTTTTGTAATAAGGGAAAGAATATGTTAAAAATCCTGCATTATGATCATGGGTTTTGGTTATATTACCGAAAACTCGAAAAAGGTAAGTTTAAATGGCCTGATGACAGTGGTGAAGTTACCGTGACATTTGAAGAGCTTTTGGGGTTCACAACAGCCACTAGGGACTGTTTTATTTTGTCTAGACGTCCTTCAGTTGACGCTTACCGTTAATTGTTTTTATACGCTTATAAAAAACACGCTAAGTTGGCCATAACCAACTTAGCGTGTTTTTCTTTGTTTTATTTACCTAACCGCGTGTTGAATCAAACGATATTGATCAGCGCGATAGTAAGCTTTTACATATTCAAAAGGTCTTCCGTTATCTAAAAATGTATTGAGTGTAATATATAAAACTGGGGATTGTTTAGTAATACCTAGTTCAGTAGCGACTTTTTGATAGGGAAGTTTCGATTCGATGGTTTGTATACAGTGCTGAATCTTTAAGTTTAATCGGTTTTCTATAAAATCATAAAAGGATCCATCTAATAAATCTTTGTCGATATTTTTAATTAATCGTTTAGGTGTATATAGTTGTTCAAATAAAACTGGGATATCATCCCCATAACGCACTCTTTCAATAAAATAGACTTCTTCACCCTCATCAACAAATAGCTTAGCCGCAATTTCAGATGTCGCTGGAATAATATTAATATTTACAACTCTTGTACTTACATCACGGTTCATTGATTTCATTTGTTCTGTGAAACTATTTAATCCATGAATCTTTTTTTCAATTTTGATACTTCCAACAAAGGTCCCTTTTCCTTTGTGACGATAAATGTAACCTTCATTCACTAAATTATTCAATGCTTGTCTGACCGTCATTCTTGAAGTACCATACGTTTCTTTAAGCTCGTTTTCACTTGGAATCATGTCGCCTTGTGCCAGTTCACCGTTATTAATTTGATTTTTTAAATTGTTTTCTATCAACTGATATATAGGTACCTTC
This sequence comes from uncultured Candidatus Izemoplasmatales bacterium, assembly GCA_964386055.1. Taxonomy (GTDB): domain Bacteria; phylum Bacillota_I; class Bacilli_A; order Izemoplasmatales; family Izemoplasmataceae; genus B1SED10-225. The sequence goes on from CAYLQZ010000044.1 coordinate 1,003, forward strand.
ATAACTATCCCTCCATAATTTACTAGGTATATTATACTAAATTATACATGTTTAAACAACCTTTAAAGCGCATTTTGAGTGTTTAAAATAGTTTATTTTAAAACTTGTATAGTCTAGTTATATAAAAAGATTGAATTTATTGTCTAACATCCCTTATAATACAATTGACATGGTTAAGGAGGATTCAATAATGAGACAATTTTTATCGTTTGATATTGGAGGAACCGCTATAAAATATGGTGTTGTCAATGAAAAAGGGGAAGTCTTAATGCACTCTGAGATGGATACCCATGCGGCGAAAGGAAAAGACTATATTTTAGACGCAATCACTAGACAAAGTGAACTATTAAAAGAAAAATATACTATAAATGGCATTGGTATCAGTACTGCTGGGGTGGTCGATGTCTTTAAAGGCATGACGCTTCATACTACCAATGTAATAAAAGATTATAATAATCTCCCCATTAAATCAATTTTAGAAGATAAAGTAGGATTACCGGTTGAAATCAACAATGATGTAAACTGTTTTGCATTATGCGAATCTAAAATTGGTGCAGCAAGTGATGTGAACGATGCGTTAATTATGACGGTTGGAACGGGCATTGGTGGCGGCATAATTATCAATAACGAATTATACTATGGATCGAATTACGCCGCTGGCGAATGGGGATTAATGCAGATTCCTGGTGGGATGTATGAATCGATTGCTTCTATGAAAAGCTTGGTTGATAAAGCAAAAGAAACATTGCCCCCTATCAAAAATGGAAAAGCGTTATTCGAACAATACGACCAAGGGAACTTTGATGCCCACGCTTTAATTGATACCTTTTATGATCATTTGGCCTTAGGATTATCAAACTTAATTCATACCTTTAACCCAGGACGGATCGTGATTGGTGGAGGAATTTCACAAAGAGATGATTTTACCGATAATATTATGCAAAAACTCAAGCAATATAGTCGAAAAGAATTTTTAGAAACACTCACCCTAAAACCAGCTAAATTCAGAAATCTTTCAGGCATAATCGGCGCCATGTTTCACTTTTTAGATATGGAGAAGAAACGCAATATTTAAGGGAGACTTTCTCCCTTTTTTCATTATTTCTAACTTGAATATACAAGTTAGTCATGCTATACTATTTTTGAGATGAAAAATGGAGGATATACATGAAAAAAATTGTTGTTGTTCCACTTGATGAGAGACCCTGTAATTATAACTTTAATCAATGGCTTGCCCCTCAAACAGATTTTAAACTTGTCTTACCCCCTTTAGATATTTTAGGGGAAAAAAAACAAGTCGGTGACGTTGAAGCCATCAATGAATGGTTAATAAATGAATCCAAAGATGCATATGGCGCAGTAATCGCAATTGATACCTTGTTATATAGTGGGATTATCCCATCGCGTCTACATAATGACTCGTCAGATACCTTAAATAGACGACTTAATGTATTAAAAACAATCCGTAAAACAAATCCAAAACTTAAGATATATGCCTATAACTTAATTATGAGAAACCCAAAATATTCTTCTTCTGAGGAAGAACCTGATTATTATGCAGACTATGGACGTGAGATACACCGTCATGGGGTTATCACTCATAAAAAAGATTTAGAGATTGCATCGAGTGATGAATTAAAAGAATTATCACATATTGAATCGATTTTACCTACTAAATTTCAAGAAGATTATTTGAATCGTAGAAAAATAAACTTATCTTTGAATCAAGAGTTTTTAAACTATATTCATGATAAAACCATTGATTTTGGAGTTATTCCACAAGATGATTCTTCTCCTTATGGACTCACCGCAATTGACCAACAAACCATAAAAAAATCGATTAATGATTTAACCATTGATAATGATGTATATATGTATCCTGGAGCGGATGAAGTGACCAATACGCTTATAGCGCGCATGATTAATAAAGTGCATCAAAAAGAACCTAAAATAAAGGTTCACTATATGTCCGCAATTGGCCCTTCTATCATCCCACTTTATGAAGACCGTCCTGTTGATGTGACCCTTGGGTATCAAATTTTGGCTACGGGAGGGAAAAGGGTAGATTCATTTGATCACGCTGATATTTTGCTTATCATGAATACGCCCGGTGGCGCAATGAAAGAAGCTTCAGCGTATCCTGATAGCGGTATTGAATATAGTGCTTTTAGAAACTTTCATGAAACCTTTGATTTATTAAAAGATGCGTTATCTAAAGGATTAAGCCCTGTGATAGGCGATATTGCCTACGCCAATGGTGGAGACTTTGAGATACTAAGATTTTTAAAAGCCAATGATTTACTTTATTCAATTGGTGGCTATGCAGGGTGGAATACCAGTTCTAACACATTAGGAACCGCAATTCCCCAAGGTATGATCCATAATATTTATGGAAACTCTCAAAAACATAAAGATTTTTTAGCCTTGCGCTATATTGAAGATATAGGGTATTGCTCATTTGTTAGAAAAGAGGTTAGTGAATTATTACCTGCTAAGAACTTATCGTATACTACTTTAGATGGGGTTAATGGTGAGGTTTCAGTAATGATTCAAGAGAAACTTCAATCATTCAGTGATACCCATTTAAAAACCGATACTTACCATCCAATAATATTGGAAAGTTACCAACCTTGGAATAGAATGTTTGAAGTTGGTTTGAAAGTGAAGGTAAACACTTAATGATCCATACTAACGATGAAATGTTTGAAGGAATTCCTTATACTAGGTATTATCAAAAAAAGAAAGAAAGAAGTCCATTAATGTTTTTCTTTCATGGATTCACTTCAAATCGGCACGAAGGCACGATGGGTCGTGCCAAAAAATTATGTTCCATGGGCTATGAAGTTATAGCGGTTGATGCGTATGGCCACGGTGAACGATATAACAAAACAATTATGGCATTAAACCCAAGTGATAAATATAAATTTTTAGTCGATATCGTCTTAAGAACAGCAGATGATGTTCGTCACCTTTATGAAGCAAAACTGCGTTATGATGAAAGATTACTTCCTTCAAGTTTCAGTGTTTACGGTGTATCGATGGGAGCACAAGTCGCGTTTATGGTTGGTAAAAACATGCCTGAGTGCAAGGTTATTGTCTCAATTGTAGGGTCTCCTTCAATCTATAAAATTTATGATTATAAACGTAAAGTGTTTGAATGGAAAAAAGACCAAACATTTATAGATAAACTCATTCAATATAAACACCTTGACCCCCTTGAACACTTTAATACCTTTATCAATAAACACATATTTATGGGATGTGGAGAGTTTGACCAAACGGTTCCTTATCAACACGCTGAGAAATTGTATCAATTATGTAACGCTCCAACTCACGAATTTGAACTTTATAATGTTGCGCATCAATCAAATGATGCCATGTTAAATGATGCGTATGAATTTTTAGACACTATTTTAAAGAATAATGATAAAACTTTCGGAGGATATCAATGAGCTTAGAGAAAAAGGTTACCCCTATTTTAGATTCACAAACTTTAGATGTTTCAGAATTTGATGATGTAGAAATTTATAAAGGCACGATTGATGGGGAGGGTAAAAAGCCTGAACAACAGCGCTGTTTCGGAGGCGCATGGTACCATAAAGTTGAATCAAGCCGCGATCAATGGTTAGGCATTGAAGGCACGATTACATTAGGAGAATTCAACCCTGATGACAAAAGATTTGGACTTGATAAATATAACCGCTACATGGATAACCCTTCTGTTTATATGGGGGGACATGCAGATTTTGAAAGCGATGCAGGACTTGGGATGAATACGGGATTTAGTGATCCAAGTTTTAAAGAAAATTTAGATCAAAATAGTCCAAAAGTTGCTTGGAGGCCGTTTTGGCGTTATATTTATTCTGACGTTAAAGATGATGATGGGAACGTAGTGAGAAGAAACTTTAATTCTTGGAATATTTCTGACCCTAGGAACTTCAATTATTATTACCTACCAGGCGATACGATAACAATGAAGGTATATTCTCCTGCCCCTAATTACTTACAGTTACGTATAGAAGTGGTGAAACCGACAACCATTGAAAAATACGTCAAACAACGTAGTGCCTATGGCATTGATACACCAAAAACATTTTACAGCCCAATTTTCCATTCACAATCACAAGGCACAAATAAACCAGCAGTGTTTAAACGCGTAAACTCCATCGACCAATATGGAAATGAAGGCGGTGTTGCGAAAAAAACCGATGCTTTTGTCAGTAAAGCATCTTGGCATAATGTATATTTATACCGTAAAATTGATGGAAAACTTTATAAAGTTCCTTTTACTGAAAAGCGTTACGCAATGATGAACTGTCCTTTTGAAGATGCTTACAATGTAAGTTATGAAGGCGTGAATAAAGAAGATGGTGGAGAAAACATTTCAATCCATCCAAATCAAGTGAAATAAGGAGCCTATAATGAAAACATACGACATAATCGTTGCCGGTGGGTCTATCGGTGGCGTCATGGCAGCTTATGCGGCGTGTAGTGAAGGAAAAACTGTCTTACTTACTGAAAACACCGATTGGATAGGTGGTCAGTTAACCAATCAGGGGGTTCCAAGCGATGAACATGATTGGATCGAAAAGTTTGGGGCCTCTAAAACTTACCATGATTACCGTAAAAAAGTCAGAGACTATTATAAAAACCATCCCTTTATTAAAGCGGAATACAAAGATAAACATATTTTTAACCCTGGCGATGGATGGGTAAGTGATATTGCCCATGAACCTAAGTTAGCCTTACATTTATTTCATGAGATGTTGATGCCCTTTGAAACCAATGAAACGCTTACCATTGAATTAAACACCACATTAAAGTCAGTGAAAACCGTCAATGAAACGTTAAAAAGTGCAACATTTCAAAAGAGAGATGGAAGCCTTTTTGAAGCGCAAGCAAAATATTTTATAGATGCGACAGATACAGGGGAAATGTTACCGCTAAGTGGCACTGATTATGTGAGTGGCGCCGAGGGTGATATATACGGTGAACCACATGCTTATGAAAAGGCTGAACCTACTGATATGCAACCGATCACTTGGGTTGGCGCTGTTTCTTTTCATGAGGGTGAAAAGCATCCTATGGAAAAACCAGAACAGTATGACCATTTTAGATCCATAATCATGCCTTATGAGAAACCATTACTCAGTTGGTTTGGTCCAACACTCGATGTTTCTTCTAAAGCGCGTAAATTTAGAATGGAAGGCTCGTTTGATCCTGAAAAAAATCCCCATCCACCCCTATTTACCTATAGACAATTTATCAATAAAAACCTCTATAAAAATGACTATAAGATAAATGATGCAACCCTAATAAACTGGCCCCAAAACGATTATGTTTTCGGCAACATATTTGATGACGATAAAGCCGAGCATCATCAATACATGGCAAAACAATTAACGTTATCTCTCATTTATTGGTTAAAAACCGAAGCCCCAAGAGACGAAGGGGGCGTTGGGTATCCTGAATTAAAGTTAAGAGGCGATTTACTCGGCACAGAAGATGGATTAGCGAAAGCGCCTTACATTAGAGAATCACGCAGAATGAAAACCGCTTATATCGTTAAAGAACAAGATATCTCTGCAAAAATCAACGATCAACTGCCTACGTATTGGGATTCAGTAGGCGTAGGGTGTTATCACATTGATTTACATATGACCACAAAAACCAAAGAATATTTCTTTGAAAACACATGGCCCTTCGAAATTCCTTTAGGAAGTTTCATTTCAACCAACACAAGTAACTTAATTCCTGGGTGTAAAAATATTGGCACCACGCACATCACCAACGGATGTTTTAGATTACATCCCGTGGAATGGAACATTGGGGAAGTCGCTGGATATTTAGCAACGTATTGTATCAATCATAATCTTAGCCCACAAACCTTATACGCCGATCAATCTAAGGTCAAAGCCTTTCAACGCTACTTAGAAACAAAAGGGATTCAAAGACATTGGCCTAAAGATGAAGTCCATGCCATTTAAATCTATTAATGAAATGACCTTAGAAGAGAAAATTGGTCAAATGGTAATGTTTGGCGTTAAAGGCTATCATGTGGATGAAGAAATGAAAACGTTAATCCAAAAATACAAGGTTGGAAATATCATATATTTCAAACGAAATGTTAAAGATCCAAAACAGTTATTTACATTAAACAAAACCTTACAATCCCTCAGTGATATTCCTTTATTTATTGGGATTGACCAAGAAGGGGGCTTAGTCACAGCGATTGATGATATTACCCCTTTACCTGGCGCAATGAGCGCTTCCGCTGCCAATGATGTAGCGGCTTATGAAAAAGCGTGTTACCATGCAGGGTGTGCGATGAAACACCTCGGCATTAACATGAACTTTGCGCCCGTTGCGGATGTAAACAATAATAAAGAAAATCCTGTTATAAATTCAAGAAGTTATGGCGATGATGTTAAGCAAGTCACAACCTACATGCACGCTGCGATTAGAGGCTTTAAAAAAGCTAATATCATCGCAACTGCAAAACATTTTCCAGGGCATGGCGATACAGCGGTTGATTCACATTTAGGCCTTCCTATTAGTAATTTTACATCTTCAAGATTCGATCATGTTGAACTAGCGCCTTTTAAATCAGCGATTCAAGCAAATGTCCCTGCCATAATGAGTGCGCATATTGTGGTCAAAAACATAGATGAAAATACCCCTGCAACCCTTTCTAAAGATGTCATGGATTCCCTTTTAAGAAAGCGTCTAAAGTTCAAGGGCTTATGCATCACAGACTTACTAAACATGCATGCGATTAAAGACCATTATGACATTAAAACCTCAATCAAAAATGCAGTGAACGCGACGAATGATATTTTATTATATGATGCACCTACTTTAAAAGACTATGAAACCTATTTAAAAACATTTAAAAATCTCGTTATAAATAATGAAATTTCAATCGAAAGCGTCAATAAATCCGTTGAGAGAATATTGTTTTATAAAAACGAATATAATGTAGGTCCCATGGCAGAATCATTCGATGATGTTAAAGACTTTTTAAACGAAGAAAAGGCGAACAAAAACGCTTCAACCATTACCAATCAATCCATTACCTTGGTAAAAGATACGTTTAAGAAACTCCCACTTAACTACGATAAAACTTTAATTATTTTCCCTGATGTAGAGATCTATTCTCTTGTAGATTATTATAACGACACAAAAGAAACCTATGCGTCTTATCTTAAACGCGCAAAAGGGGTCAATATTAAACAAATTTTAATGAGTGAAAAAGCTAGTGATGGGGCGATTAATGTCACTATTTCCAAAACCAAACACTACGATAAGATTATTGTGTTTACCCATAATGCAATTCTTTCAAAAGCACAACAAACATTACTCCGTAAAATCGATAAAGAAAAACTCATAATGGTTGCTTTAAGAGCCCCCTATGATGTAAGCCTTGTAGAACAGGGCGCAGCACTTTGCGCCTATGAAGCAACATCCCA
>CAYLQZ010000044.1:8571-12133 GCA_964386055.1 uncultured Candidatus Izemoplasmatales bacterium
ATGTAAGCCTTGTAGAACAGGGCGCAGCACTTTGCGCCTATGAAGCAACATCCCAGGCATTTAAAGCCATTGACCTAGTATTAAGTGGCGAAATTAAACCAACAGGTAAATTACCTGTAACGTTATAAAAAAATGATGAAGGCACTTTATACCTTCATCATTTTTCTTTATTCTGGATCGTAATCTTCAGCACGTTTAGGTTGAATCCAAATCGCTTCTCCACCCATACTTTCATCCACTAACTCATGGTCATAATCTAAAACAAATCCATCACTTACAGGACAAAGCATCGAATCAAAACGATCTCTTGTAAAAGGAACACGTTTGAGTTCTCCATCAATTTCTCTATATAAAAATACTTCATGCCAAATCCCTGCATTAATTTCACTTTCAGTCGGTCTTGCAGGGCCACCTTCATTGCCAACTTGGTCAATCGCATTCACACGCTTAAACTCAACATTATCTCCGCCATGACCAACAGATGGCATCTTGGGAGATACAAAGTTAGAAGGCATATTATCTTCTATTCTAAAACTTGCACGGAGTTCTACATACTCAGGAATATCAGTAACATTTATAACTTCAATTTCCATTTGAATGTATCCAGGTTCTGGAGAAAATACGGTCATTCTTAACGTATCTCCAGGGAAATAATAATATTGGGGGTCTTGGTAATTAGAATTATCCCATATGTTTTCAGGACCATCAATATAACGCCAAAATGGTCTAAACGCGACTCTATCGTTTCCTGGAGATAAACAATACGCATTATTACAAACAGGCATCCATGATAATCCCACATCGGATTCAGCGCCTCCGTTACCCCCTAGATAAATCGAAGGATTATCTAAATAACGTCCTTCATCCACAACGAAGCGGCCATCCCATAAATTTACCTCTGGAATCGTAATGATTCCTTCAATGCCTAACCAAGAATCTTTAGAAGAAACGGCTTTATTATACCAAGCTCCTGGAAAACAAGGTGAATTTTCTGGAGGTGGAATTTCCCCTTCTACTGTGCCTTCATGAATAGGCGCATCAACGGGTCTTATTAAATCAACAGGATCATATGTATGAAGCGGTTCATAATGGGTCACAATGGTAGAAATTTCATGGGTATCACTGACGCCATCCATGCTTAGCGTTGCGGTTAAGGTAACTTCTACTTCTTCCCCCATATTAGGCAACGTCACATTGCCAAATCCATCTAAATATTCAGGGTGAGATGAAAGCCACTCGATTGTAACTCCGTCCCTTTCAGTTTCCAAATCATATCCAAGATCGATGATAATTCTTCTTGGAAGACTTAATTGTGATTTGACGTCATTGATTATCGTTGAAGCACTTGGATGAACATCGATCACATACGCTCTTGTTTCAGTTTCCCCATCAAGTTCGAAGACTGCGGTTAATGTCACTGTTTGAATTTCTGTATTAGGCAAACTTACTTCACCCTCCAAATTAATAATGCCTAATTTATCACTAGACCAATCAATACTTACTCCATCTATATCACTGGGTAAGTTGATTTGGTCTCCATCTTTTAATGTCTCTTCAAAAGAAACCTCATTGATTGCGTTTAAAATCGGACTTTCCTCCTCACCATTTTTTTGTGTGTTATTGCAGGCGGTTAGCAAAAATGCCATAAAGACTATAGTAAAAATTTTCATGTTTGTTCCTCCTTAATATATTGTGCTGCACTTTCATCGAGTGTGATTAAAACATCCGGATGTTGCCTTAAAACACTTGCTGGACACCTTTTTGAGATGGGACCATGAAATAAATTATAAACCGCTTTTGCCTTATTTTGACCTGATGCCATAAGTATTATTTTTCTAGCATTCATAATAGTTTTTATTCCCATCGTGATTGCCTTTTTAGGAACGTCTTTAACCGAATCAAAAAAACGTGCGTTATCATTAATCGTTTCTTGTGTTAAGTCTATTAAATGAGTTGTGGTTTCAAAGGAAGTTCCTGGTTCATTAAAAGCAATATGACCATTTGAGCCTAATCCTAAAATTTGAATATCAATAGGATGGTTTTTCAATCGTTCTTCATAAGATGTAATCGCGCGATCAACCCCCAATTCATAAGGGTTTGGAATATTAATGTTTCTCTTATCAATATTAATATGATCGAAGAAATTTTCCTTCATATAATAATGGTAACTTTGTTTATGAGTTTTAGAAAGGTTAATATATTCATCTAAATTAAACATTTTAACATTTGAATAATCGGTTTGATTCGTTTGATGATCTTCTATTAATCGTTTATACAATATTTTTGGGGTTGAGCCTGTAGCAAGTCCTAAATGTAAATTTGGCTTTTTTTGGATGGTACTAGCAAGTTCATCTTTTACATGTTCACTCATGTCCTCATGGGTTTTGAAAACTTTAACTTTCATTAAATCATCCTTTTTTTATGCTCAGTTTAAATGTAATAATCCCTAAAATAATAGACACAACCCCTGCTATATATATTGTAATAAACTGCCAATTTGTTGAGGTGTCATCTTCAGCAAAAACCGGTCCACTTTTTTCATCGTCAATAGGATCATTTGACTCATCGTTTGCTTCATCAAAATTTAAGGATGTGACTGTAGGTCGTTCTTCATTAGAAGGGTCCCATAAATCTCGATCTATTAAATCCCTTGAAATTCTTATATCGATGAGATTGATTAAAAACGCTATATCTTCTTCTAAACGTGAAGCCGCATTTGATTCATAGAATGTGTCTTTGTATGCGTTTATAATCTCTAGTTGATCGACCAATAATTGATAATCTTTCGCATGGTTTGTTTCAATCGAATCTAAATCTTCAAGCATTAAACGAAAACGCACTTCATCAATGACTGCTTCATTTTCTAAATAAATCATCTCCAGTTTCCGTGTTTGTGTTTGAATAAATTTATCGATGATTTTTTCCATTGAATCATGCGGTGTCACAGCTTTTAAGCGATTGGTAGAATGTTTTAATGCTTCTTCTTGCGTTTGATCACCTGTCACATTGTGTGCCGCAAAAATTGCATACCCTTGTGCACCAATGGAGCGAGTACTTTCAATTTGAAGTTGATTATCTAATGCTGTATATCCAAAATACACTGGCGCAATGCCAGTGTATTGCATCGTTTTATTTTCTAAGAACCCTTGAACGACTTTTGCTCGAGAGGCCACCACATTATAATCACCATGATAAATCATGGGCGCGATATGATCAATATACCCTTCTTTGATCCACCGTGGCCATTCTTGGTAATAACGATTAAAGGCTTCATCCGGTTCAGGCGCAATCGCCATCGATATTTCAACATCTGGATTGGCATTTAATACGATTGTGCGTATATCAATGAGCGCTTCTGTCACTAGGTCTCTTCTAAATTGCGCAAATTGCTCATAAATATCATTATCACTTTCAACCAAAGCTTTAATGTCACCTTCGATATCATAACCATCTTTAAACCGTTCTATCGCAACTTCTGTATACCCTGAATCGCTTCTGGTATTAGGGTGCGTTGAAGGATTTAGTGAAGGGTAGCGTATATAATCAAACTGCATGCCATCTA
>CAYLQZ010000045.1:0-11183 GCA_964386055.1 uncultured Candidatus Izemoplasmatales bacterium
ACCATAATTTTCTTCTAAGTTTTTTAGTGGTAATGTCGCCATGACTTAATCTCCTTTGAGATATTTTAAAAATACAGGTTAATTTATAGTTTAATTATATTGTATTATAAAGCGTTTTCACAGAGGGAACACTATGTAACCGATTAGCGGTTTATAATAAACCTAAATAGCTGAATAAACTGTCGATAAGAAAAATAGTAATCAACGCACCCCGAGCATGGGTGAAGTCAATTTACCGATATATGATAATCGACACTGATAAAGCCACCGTAGTGACAAATAGCAATCGTGCAAACGCGCCTATAAAAAAGTTTGAAAAGTTGTTTACTACGGTGCATTTAAATTGACCACTGATGGCTAGCATCACTAAAGGTGTTGCGGTGATAGCAAGCGTCTAAAAATTTTCATCAAAAAAAGCCAGAGTCCCCAGCCAAGGCTTGATAGTAATCATGCAATAATGCAGCGATAATTCTTAAAAAAACCGTAATCATTAAGGGATTAAAAAGGGGAGATATGACAAAGTCATAAAAAGCATGCACAGAGCTCTCTTTAAGATTGTAAAGGTTAAATGTAACCACAGAAAATAAATTAGAGGTCTGGATGATAAAAACATTGATTATAACCACGATAGCTAAGGCTTCAACACCGCTTAGACGCAAGGTTAATGGCATGCCTATCAACATGAAACAGCCTCTAAAAATGGCTTGTGTTTGCCACCGCTTTACGTGGTCGAAAATTCTTCATATAATCCTTTTTGGATGAATACTCATTTGCAACAGATGAATCATATGTTACTTTTTGCGCCAAAAAGACAGCGTTTTTTGCACACTATGTTTCCCAAACAAACTCTATCGAAGTTAACTATAGTCTTTATGTTGAATCAGAGGGGTGGCCGGCAGTTATTGTTGATTATAAAACAACCAGTAGATTAATTAAATTGATTTATGAGTATACCGATGAATATTACGATTCAATTGCCACTCCTCTCAATAATCGAGATAAAATTGAAACATATGGTGCATGTTTGGAAACCATAGTATACAACCAATTAGTAGCAGACGGGTATGAAGTGTATATCGGCAAAACCAAGGATTATGAAGTCGACTTTATTGCGCATAAACAAAAAAACATACATACAAGTTGCTTATTTCCTAACCAATAAAGAAATCATCAATAGAGAGTTTAGAGGCTTAGAAGTTATTGAGGATAATTTTGAAAAAATAGTAATTTCAAGTGATTCCTTTGATTTTTAAGAAACGGTATAAAACACATGAATATAATCGATTTTCTTCTTAAAGATGAATTATAGGGTTACTTATAACTCTTTAGTTACATAACGAAACCAATAGTGAATGGGATAAGCTCTTTTATGTTAAAAATATTAGATGAAAATTGCTACTGAAAATGTTTCAAAGAGCCGTATCACAAATATTTGATTCATTTGATATTCATTATTTAGTTGATATAATATACTTAAAAAAAGGATGTGTTTAAATGAAATATCTTACAATGAATAATGGACGAACTATACCTGCATTAGGAACAGGAACAAATACATTTGGTAAGGAAAATAATGATTTTAATGGCAAGATTACTTACGATACGAAAGCGTTACAATCTGCAATTGATCTAGGGTATAGATTAATAGATACCGCTATTTATTACCGTAATGAAGCAGTTATTGGAAAAGCGGTTAAAGAAGCAAATATTGATAGAAGTGAATTTTTTATTACATCAAAAATTCCTGAGAAAAAAGAATATACCGAAAGTGATGAAGCCGTTAAATACCATGTAGAACAATCACTTAAAGCACTAGATATGGATTATATTGATCTTTATTTAATTCATTTTCCGCTTGAAACAGATGAAGAGAACTTACGAGTGTGGAGAGTGTTAGAAACGTTTGTTGATAAAGGGCTTATAAAATCGATTGGTGTGTCCAACTTTAACGAGGATCAACTATCCTATTTGATTAAGCATGCTCGTATAAAGCCTGTACTCAATCAATTTCAATCATACCCTGGTAAACACCAACAAGCATTAATCGATTTTTGTAAATTGAATGATATTATTCCTGAAGCATATCAATCACTTGCTAAAGTAGATGCTAAAACGAAAGATAAACTTATAGAATTAGCTAAACTATATAAGAAATCATGGAGCCAAATTGTTTTAAATTATCAAATCAACCAAGGTTTAGTCGTGATTCCTAAATCACATAGTAGGCAACATCAATTTGAAAATATCGATGTATTCGACTTTGAATTAACAAATAAAGATATAAAGACCATTAGAAACATGAATAGTAATTAAGCTCATAATTTTTAGGTCTTATATTATGCTATATATATTAACTCTCATGTTGATTATTCATTTACCCAAAATATTTTACGCTATCTCATAAATAGATGGGGACATGATAGTTAAAAACGGAAAAGTCAAATTACAAAAGTGCCTCCACATATCAAAATACTTGATTTCTTTAACAGAAACTATTAACATTTTAAATATGCGTCAAAATTTATAGATCATATAGCATTCGCTATTTTTTTCATAGATATGTAAAAAGATGATACTGTGAAAAAATAATACATTTAAGCAACAAAACAAATACCCCACGAAATGTTAGGTGAACAACATGAAAATCGATAAATTTCTTGTGGCACTCACAATTAGTATTTTTCTCATAGCCGGTATCTTTAGTTTTGCCTATGAATACTATGCTGGGTTAAATCCAGGCTTTAACCTATACGGTCTTGTCCCAGCAGCTTTTTTAGGCTGGGCAACCTATGATGCTTTAGGTGGTGGTTCTAAAGGTGTAATTCAAGGTATTCTCTCTAACATGAGTGGTGTTGTTTGGTCGATTGTGATCATTTTAATTTGGGATTACGGCTTTGATTACAGCTTATTAGGTGCCTTTGTTTCTGTTGCGGTTGGCGCTGGAGCGATGGTTTTTCAAGCGCACTACAAATTACTACAATTTGTCCCAGGGACTTTTATCGGCGCATCAGCGTTTTTCGCTTTAGGCGCCAATATTAATGGTACAACCTTATGGCCAACAGTTTTAGGTTTGCTGATGGGAATCTTTTTAGGGTTGATATCAGATATTTTTGCGAAATACTTAAATACCAAAGCATCATCTAAAAAAGCTTAAAGATTGATTATCATTACACTCAAAGACTTATCAAAACGCCATCGAATTTGCGTTTTGTTTTTGTTTTACAATATGCAAATTGTAAAAGGGTTACTGTTTTTGATAATTTTACTTGTTGTCACAGCGTGTGGTTAATTATTTAACTTTCATCATACTAGACAAATGCTATGACTTGAAAAACAAGCAAAAAAAATTATATAAGTTTTTAATGCGTGAACTCCAAAACACTTAAGTCGAACGAAGGTATAAGTGAACCTCATTTAGTAGAGTGATAAAAAAACAATGATGAAGATAGCGTGGTATTTTAAAATTAAAGTATAAACAAAAAACTCCAAAGCGGAATTAGGCTTTGGAGTTTAAAAAATTAAAATAGGGGCTTATTCTGCAGTAAAATCATTAAAATATTCAATGATTTCATCATGATATTCGTGATAGATGTAGTGATTAGTTGGTAATGTGCGTGTTTCAACGATAGCGAAATCCGCAAAATATTCGTTAAAAATATCTTCAGCGTGATCATTTGAATCTAAGTTTTCCTGAGATAATAATACCAATATAGGTGTATCAGAAGGCACAGCACTATTGTCAATAATTTTGGCATTATTATAAAGTTGTTTCATTTCTCTTATGATGTTTCGGTTAAACATATTTGCATGAAAATGTGCTTGAATGGTTTCCTCTTCATGCGCACTAAATCCGTCGTAGTTCAGGACGGGCAAGACTTCTTTTAGTGCAGTTTCATCCATGAACCTCGAAACCCCTAGGCGACCGATTAGATATTGTAAGTTTCTTTCAACGACATTGGGCGTGGCTGTATGTTTTTTTAATATCATCGGTGCGATTGCGGGATCAAGGGCGACTATTTGGTCAATGCTCGAAGGGGATTTTTGTGCCCAATGCATAGCCTCAAGTGCACCCATAGAATGTGCCATTATTGTGTAGGGCTCAGCAATATTTATAGCATTTGTGACCGCTTGAAGCCCATTAACAACAGTATCTAATGATTTATCTTTAGTGGTTGAATCATTGTATCCATAACCAGGTTTTTCAATCACTATGATTTTATAGTCATCATCAAGGTTGTCAATTAATGGGTTAAAATCATAATAGGGAGAAGTCGTACCGAGTCCTGACAAAAATATAATGGGGGTTCCTTCTCCTTGCGTATGCACATGATAGTCGCCATATTCCGTACGAATACGTTCTCCCGTTTCTTCAACATTATCGAGTTCACTATTTGTTTGTAGGATGTTATTCACTATTAATCCGCTCATCAATATTAGGATCAACAATACAACCCCCACCAATGTTCTTTTAAGTATTTTCAATTTTATCACCTCAAATTCACTATACCAAACCTTAATAAAAGTATGTAGTGACAAATGTCATCAAATGATATACTTTGATAATCTATAAAAGAAATAGGTCGAACCCTAGATTTCTGTTAGTTATTCTGGAAACATGAATCAGATTGTTAAGTAGTAAATAATGTGAGACAAAGATAATTTCTATTAAACGTAGTCATATTGTATGATGAAAATTGTTTTAGCCTAGACATAGTTGTCTTCCCCACCCCGCCTTTAGTCCCTCTGGATTTGGAAATATCTAGAGGGATTTTTAAGTTTAATTCAATTCAAATCCCTTTTAAACATTAGGGTTATGAGAGAAAAATATAAAAGGATAAAGGGCATGACCTTTTATTCATCGCTTTGAACTACGACATCCATGTTTCCCGCATATCGTGGCCGTAAAGTCGCAGCGTTTGTTAAAGAATTATGCGATGGCGTTTTAGGAACTCGGCGAAATCGATACGGGGCATGAGGATTAGAAATTTGTGTTCCTAAAAGAAGCGATATGAAAATATCTTTTCATAATTCAATGATATTTTTTGAAATTTTTTCATACTAAAAATCTATAGTTCGTCGTTGAACACGGATTTTTTCATGGTATAATAGTGGACGAAAACGTTTTAGTATTATAAATATTTATATTTGGAGTTATAAGATGAAAAAATATGTTTTGAGTTTTTTGATTACTTTACTTTTTTTGACCCTTCAAGCCTGTGACACAGGAAATGAGTCAGGTACTGAGAAACAAACAGATATTGATAGCACGGAGTGCGGAGAACCTGAAATTGGTGAATACACGATCACCTGGTGTGACGAGTTCACTGGCGAAGGTGACAACGTGAACCCGCAAGGGCTGGACCTTGACAAATGGGGTGTGCAGACCGGAACTGGTGTTGAGTACGGCCTTGAGGGATGGGGTAACGATGAAGCACAGTACTACCTTGAAAATAACGCCCGAGTTGAAGATGGGCGTCTGGTCATAGAAGCGCGCAACGAATCTTATGGAGGTATGGACTATACTTCAGCTAGGCTGAGGACAGAACCCACATTCTCCCAAACCTATGGACGCTTTGAGGCGAAGATAAGATTGCCTGAAGGTGAGGGGCTTTGGCCTGCTTTTTGGATGATGCCGCAAGATGATGTCTATGGCGGATGGGCCGCTTCCGGAGAGATTGACATTATGGAGGCTAAAGGCCGTATTCTCGACGAGTCGAGTGGTGCTATACACTACGGTGGTGAGTGGCCCGACAACACTTATACTCATGGGGAATATGACTTTACGGATGGGCGTGATATCACGGATTTCAACGTCTACGCCATCGAATGGGAGGAAGACGAGATTCGCTGGTATGTAAACGACGACCTTTTTTTCACCGCCAAACTCTGGTATACCGAGGGACACGACTTTCCTGCTCCCTTCGACCAAGATTTCCATCTTTTGCTTAATTTGGCTATCGGCGGTCACTTTGACGGATACAGGACTCCACCAGACAGTCTATTCGATGAGCCTGTATTGATGGAAGTCGAATATGTCCGTGTGTATCAAAAGGACTAGGTGAAAAATATGGGTTTCATACAAATAAGACCCTAAATAACACAACAGTTAATTAAGGATAGAAACAATAAAATTAATAATCTAGCGCTTATCTAGTCGCTGGATTTTGATTGTGAATGAAATCAGCCCAAATTAAAGGTGATTCGAAGTGTAGGGTTCTGTTTAATCGTATTCCACTATAAAATGGAAAAGGGTTTATTAATAGTGTTTTTAACCAATGTACAAATGGTCTAAGTGAAGAAATCCTTTTTGTTAAAACACAAACGCTATTGCAATATATCTGTTTTTATAGGGATTATAAAGTGGAATAAAGCGATGACTTTATTGCACAACAGTTAAATTAAAAATGAGGTTATCTAATAATTTACCTTTCAAATTAAGGGGGAAAATCATGCAAATAGTAGATCAATTACTACAAGAAAAGATAGTTGCTGTTATTAGAGCTGAAAGTAAAGAAAAGGGGTTTCAATTGGCAAAAGCGATTATTAAAGGTGGGTTTAAAGCTATCGAAATTACATTTACTATACCAGAAGCTGAAAGATTGATATCGCAACTTAAAGCTGAATATGATGATGATATTTTGATAGGTGCAGGAACCGTTATAGATAGCAATAGGTGCAAAAAAGCTATAGATCATGGCGCACAATATATTGTGGCTCCAGGCTTTGATAAAGCAAGCGCCGAATATTGTTATGAAAAAAATATTCCTTATTTGCCTGGGTGTATGACGGTGACAGAGATGATGACTGCACTAAACCATCACGTAGCGGTGATCAAGTTGTTTCCAGGAAGCCATTTTGGACCCAAATTTATTAAGAATATTAAAGCACCATTACCCGATATTAAAGTCATGGTAACGGGTGGAGTAGATTTGAATAATATTAAAGAATGGGTAAATAATGGTGCTGATTTGATAGGTATTGGGAGTGCTTTAACTAACCCACAAGGTCTTGAGTCGGTTAGTGAAGTTGCGCGAATGTATAAAAATAAAATAGAGGGTGTGAAATAATGTCAAAGATTGTAACATTTGGAGAAATTATGCTTAGATTATCACCACCCACTCATCAACGATTTATTCAAGCTACTCATTTAGATTTTGTATATGGTGGGGGAGAGGCTAACGTGGCCATAAGTTTGGCACAATTTGATCAACCATCTTATTACCTATCTAAAGTCCCGGATAATGCCGTTGGACAAGGGGCTATAAATCATTTACAACGCTATGGAGTTAAGACAGATTATATGGTTTTAGGTGGTGATAGAATTGGAATATACTTTTTAGAATCAGGGGTCAGTATGCGTCCAAGTCAAGTCATTTATGATCGTAAACATAGTGCTATAAGTGAAGCAACACTAGATAGCTTTGACTTTGATGAAATTTTTAAAGATGCATCGTGGTTTCATTGGAGTGGAATAACACCAGCTTTGAGTGAGACAGCTAGTGCTTTAATTCTTAGAGCTTGTAAAGCCGCCAAAAAACATAACGTGACAGTTAGCGTTGATTTAAATTACCGAAAAAAACTGTGGTCATCAGAAAAAGCTCAAAGTGTGATGAAACCATTGATGAACTATGTTGACGTTTGTATTGGGAATGAAGAAGATGCTAAAAATGTGTTGGGATATGCTCATCAATCATCTGACGTTTCTAAAGGTGAACTGGCCATTACTGATTATCAAACAACATTAAAAGCGATGAAAAATGATTACCATTTTAAAGTTGTTGTGACAACGTTAAGAGAAAGTCTAAGTGCAAGCCACAATAAATGGCATGCACTAATGTATGATGGCAAACAATTTGTTGAAAGTAACGTGTATGATATCTTCCCCATCGTCGATCGAATTGGCGGAGGCGATAGCTTTGCTGCAGGGTTTATATATGGCATGTTAAATAAAGAGACAATGAATGATGCATTAGAGTTTGCTACTGCAGCTAGTGCTTTAAAACATACGATTGAAGGCGATCAGAATCTTGTCACCATCTCTGAGGTTGAGCAATTATTACAGGGTGATAAGTCTGGAAGAGTAAAGCGATAATTAGGGTTTAACTATAAATATATAATAAAAGAACAAGACGATTTAAAAATGTCTTGTTCTTTTGTATTGAATATACTATTTTTTTATTGATAATAATAATCCTTTTTCAGCTTCAGTTACTAACAAGCCAAGATTGCCAACTGTATCGAAACATAAATTTGTAGGGCACTTACCAGGTAACTGGATTTGTTTGTGCAAGGTTCCGTCTGTATTGAAAACCCACACCATACTTGTATTGAAGACAGCAGCATATATTAGATTATCTTTTGATAACGCTAGACCATCGGGTTCTGCGGAACCACCAATATCATAAAATACGCGAATATTTTCAATTTTTAATGTTTGCTTGTTCCAATCACCAATTAATAATCGGTGCCGCCACGTTTCATTGATAATAATATTTTTTTCATCATTAATCAGTAAAAGACCATTTGGGAAGTACATTCCATCAGCAATAAGGGATATATTATGATTTGAATTTAAAGCACACATATAGCCTATAGGTTCATTTTGAGAACCACCAGGACACGTGAATAAAATATTTCCATCGCTATCTTGAATAATATCATTTGGTGCACTTAATGGATTCCCGTTAAAAGAATCTGCGAGTGTCGTTGTTTTATTTGTTTTAAGATTTAGTGATCGTATAGCATTTTGCTTGGAGTCACAAAATAAAACCGTAAAATCATCTTTTACCATCATGCCATTTGGTGCACCACCGACATTAAATCTTGTTAGGGATTTAGAATCACGCTTGTATTCGGTAATGGTTCCACCAAGCAATTCAACAAAATAAATATTGCCATTATTTGTGACTACAGGTCCTTCTGGAAATTTTAACTTTGTCGCTAAGATATTTATATTCATTAAGTTAATCCTCCTTAGGGGACTCATTTGGGCCATATAAAATTAATCCACCGTCAACGCGGATTGTTTCGCCAGTAATATATTCCGCTTCATCAGAAATGAGGTAATTGACTAAACCAGCAACATCATCTGGTTTGCCTCGACGTTTTAAAGGAACTAGTGTACTTAAATGTCCTTGCCGTAAGGATTCTTCAGAATAATCATTCTTAACTGCTGTAGCACCAGGCGCGATTGAATTCACGGTAATGTTATGAGCAGCCAGTTCAATCGCTAAAGACTGAACAGCTCGATTCAAGGCAGCTTTTAAAGACCCATAAATAACATCATTAGCATAAGCACGAATCCCCCTAGTTGAGGATATATATATAACACGTCCATTTATGTTGTTTTCAATCATATGATTCACCGCAACTTTGGTACATAGGATATAGCTACGATAATTCAATTGGTAAAGAAAATCTGTTGTATCGGTTTCTAACGTACGAATACTTGTAAATTTGGTCTTACCTGCATTACATACTAAAACATCAAGTCTACCTAAATCATCAATTGCTTTTTTAGTAATTAGTTTTGGCGTTTCTCTTTCTTCAAGAGACGCTTGATAGTAAAAGCATTTTTGGTTTAGTTCTAATATTTCTTCTTTAAGCGAAAGTGCCTCTTCCTCTTTTTCTAGATAAGTAAAGGCAATATCATACCCTGCCTTAGCTAACTTTAATGCGATGCCTCTTCCGATACCTCTGCTAGCCCCTGTTATAAATGCTGTTTTTATCATAGTAGTCCGCCTTTCATGGATTGACGAGTGTGCCATCAGGTAGTCTGGTTTGTGTCCACTTTGTTACCCTTGTTTTAATAGGGTATTTTTCAGCCAATGTTTCATTGATATCAATCCCAAATCCAGGGTTGTTATT
Source organism: uncultured Candidatus Izemoplasmatales bacterium (assembly GCA_964386055.1). Taxonomy (GTDB): domain Bacteria; phylum Bacillota_I; class Bacilli_A; order Izemoplasmatales; family Izemoplasmataceae; genus B1SED10-225. The sequence goes on from CAYLQZ010000045.1 coordinate 9,868, forward strand.
GGCATAGAGATGACCATTTTTTACATAAGGCATACCAGGGAAAACTTTATACATTTCATCTGAGAAACCACACCATTCAAGAATACCAAAATTATGAGCATTCAAACTTAAATGAACATTCGCTGCATGTCCAACCGGTGAGACATCACCAGGTCCATGCCAAGCAGTGCGAATGCCAAATTGTTCTGCAAAAACTTGAAGTTTTCTAGCAGGAGTAAAGCCGCCAATTTGACTAATATGAATTCTTATAAAATCAATTAAACGATCTTTAATTAAATCCGTCCACTCTAGAGGATTATTAAATAGTTCACCAATCGCAATCGGTGTGGCTGATTGCATTCTGAGTTGTTCTAACCATTTTCCTTGTTCTATTGGTAATGGGTCTTCTAAGAAAAACAAACGATATTTTTCAAGTTTTTTTGCTAAATAAATTGCATCAGATGGTGTGAGTCGTTCATGAACATCATGGATTAACTCAATATCATCTTTAAAATGATTTCGTACATGATCAAACATTTTAATGGTATCAACCATGTATTGAGTAGGGCTTGAATAGTTTCCAGGTTCTGAATTTTCGGGTATGTTTAAGTCTTTAGGTATTCCGCCATATAACCCCCATTGAATTCGGATATGATTGATATTTTGTTTTTGTAAATCTTCAATTTTTTCAACAATTTCAGTTAATGTTTTCCCATTAACATGGCGATAGAATGGGACGCCTTCACGCGACTTACCACCGAGTAATTCATAGACTGGCAATCCTGCTATCTTTCCTTTAATATCCCATAGTGCCATATCAACACCTGAAATGGCATTATTCGTTATGCCACCATTACGCCAGTAAGCATTGTTGTGCATAAGATGCCATAAGTCTTCAATTTTATGGACATCTTTGTTAAGCAGTAGAGGTTTCAAGTAATCATCAACCACGCTTTTAACAGCAAGTTCACGGTATGCAAACGTAGCACATCCAAGACCATATAAGCCATCTTGATCCGTTTCTACTTTAACCACAATAAGGTTAATTCCTTCTGGTGCAGTGAGAATAGTTTTAATGTTTTTTATAACAGGCATATTTTTCTCCTTTAATTATTTTAGTAAAAATACTAAATTAAACATCTCATTTCATAGACTCATTATAATCATTCAAAGAATAAATTACAATGCACTATTAAAAAACTGGTTTTTGTCTCTCTACCACTCACTCATAGCCAGATTATTTTTTTATTATAATGCGCGATTGATAAGTATACCTATCCTAAATGTAACAAAAGATCAAAGTCAGCATCGAAGTATTTCTCTAAAAATAGTAAAAA
>CAYLQZ010000046.1:0-9563 GCA_964386055.1 uncultured Candidatus Izemoplasmatales bacterium
TTTTAGGGTGTGATGATATGTCTGTTCAATCCTTGCCGTTTTATAGCGCGCTTAAACCAGAAACAAAACGATTGTTAAAGGTCCATGCAGTTAAAGAATCGTTAGCGGCCAATACATTATTAAATGAATTTCATAGTGCATTATGCGAGTATTTATGCATTATTGTCTCAGGGGAGATTCGAGCGTTTAAAGTGAATGAAGATGGTCAAAGCATAACGCTTTATGATATTAGAGAAAATGACCTTTGTTTAAAAAACTTAAACTGCGTCTTAAACAATACTACGTATGATGCTTTAGCCAAAACAAAGACCAAAAGTGAAGTATTAATGATCCCCAAAGCCATTGTTTTAGATGTTTTAATGGAAGATTGTGCTTTTCAGCGTTTCATCAATACAGTTTTACTGAATAAGATGGATACATTGGTAGATCATTACGAAGCGATTAGTTTTGCGCCGGTTAAGAAACGGTTAACGCTTTATTTAAAAAAAGCTTCGCACCATTTCACGGTAAAGAATGTCTATGTAACGCACCAAGCAATTGCTGAAGAGATTAATGCCACAAGAGAAGTTATTAGTAGAGAATTGAAGCAGTTAGAACAAAGCGGAATGGTGACGTTAAAGCGTGGGAAAATTATTTTACATCAACCTTTGAATGTTATGTGATCTATATCACTTACGAATCGGTTTATTCATGGCATACTCTTAAACGAGGAGTGATAATATGAATAAAACAACAAAAATTTCTTTAATAGTAGGGTCCCTTAGTTTAGTTGGTGGGGTGATCATTACGTTAGCTATCTTTTGGTTCTCAGCCCCAAGTTTAATGATGCTAGAAGATGAATCGAACTATGATTTCGATACTACAATCGAGCGCTTTGAAACCGCGTTAGATGAAGGCGGATGGAGTGTTTTAGAAATTCATGACATGCAAGCTGTATTAGATGGTCATGGCCATGATGTCGATGCCATTAAAATATACGAGCTGTGTTCTAGTGAGTATTCTGCTAAGATTTTAGAACTCGACGATGAAAGAGTCGTGTCGCCTTTAATGCCGTGTAGAGTATCAATCTATGAAAAAAGTGATGGCAACACTTATATTTCCCGTATGAATTCATCTTTATTCGCCCGCCCATTCGGTGGCGTGATTAATGATGTCATGCAAGTTGCGGCTGAAGAAACCGAAGTTATTATTGATACCTTAATCGACTAAACCTAAAAGCGCCTTCGGGCGCTTTTTTCTTTGAATGCAATTACTTGAATTATTTGCCCTTCTCTATTACACTATATGTAACAAATAAAAGGATCGAGGGATCAATATGAAACTAGATTATACGAAAAGCATTGTGAATATTCCCGCGACATTGCTCAATCATTTTGGGGTTGAACAACCGCATGCTACCCTTAATGTGTTAAATAAAGCATTAAAGAAAAATTATAAACATATTAGTGTCATATTATTAGATGGCTTAGGGTCTAATCTCTTAAAATTACACAAAGAAGATGCGACTTTTTTTACGGAACATAAAGTCGATGATATTACCAGTGTTTATCCTTCTACGACGGCGGCGGCGACGACGTCTGTGCTGACTGGTAAAACGCCGTATGAAACTGGGTATTTTGGCTGGTTTCAGTATTTTAAAGAAGAAGACCTACACTACACTATCTTTATGGGTGAAGACTATTACGATGAAACAAAGCCTATTCCTCCTTCATTTCACAAAGACCACTTTGAACGACCATTCTTTCCTGAGATGATTGAAGAAAACGGGGGCCCTAAAGGAAGAATCTTTCATCCTGAAAAGGTCGATAAGAACGGATACAAAGCAATTGATGAAGGGCTTAGTAGAATGCTTAAGTTCCAAAAACAACACCCTTCAACGGTGTCTTACTTTTATAGCGTAGAACCAGACATGACTGAGCATAAAACAGGGATTGTATCGCGTGATACCAAAGCGATGGTTAAAACATTAAATGATGCGGTAAAAGAGTATGCTAATCAAATAAGCGATGATACCTTACTAATTATTACAGCCGACCATGGCTTAACGGATGTTGAACCAATTAATATTTTTGATTATCATGATATTACCACTACTTTTAAAGCTTTGCCTGCGAATGAACCGAGAATGACCAACTTCTTTATTAAAGAAAGTATGCAAGAATATTTTATTGATTTTTTCAATGATCATTTCTCTGATTACTTTACGCTTTATACAAAAGAAGAGTTTTTAACTAAAAAATTACTCGGGTTTGGTCAAAGACATCCTTTAATAGATGAATGCATCGGAGATTTTATATCCGTCGCCCATGATAAATACTTTTTTAAACTTACCGATAAACCATCTCATCAGGCTCATCATGCAGGGGTTACTGATGATGAAATGGTTGTGCCATTAATTTTAATCGACAGAAAGCGTGATTAACAATGAGTATGTTTGAACGGCCACAAGGCATCCCTTTTATTAAAACCAATCCTATCAGTTTTGTGATGATCGTGTTGATTTCAGCGGTTTACCTTTTACAACAAACAGGATTTGAACAAACCTTGCGCGAATACGGCTTCTTACAAGGCCATATTGTATGGTATAGAAATGAATGGTGGCGCTTAGTCAGTGTGATGTTTTTGCATGGGTCATTTATCCATTTCTTGTTTAATACGTTTTTTGGGATTTATGTCATTAGCGCCGCGCTTGAACGCATAGTGGGACCTTTGAAATTTTTAGCGTTATTTTTCGGAGGAGGATTAATTGCGTCTTTAACCGTTGTGGGATGGGATTTATTCATGGAAAACTTTATTCCGACGATTGGGGCTTCAGGCGCAATCTTCGCCGCGCTAGGTGCACTTTTATGGTTGATTTTAAATAAACCACAATGGTTTTCACCTCAAGATGCTTCTTCGATTAAAGCGTTTGTCTTAATTAATGTAATCTTTACTTTTATTGGAGGAAACATTTCTATTCCCGGTCATATTGGAGGGTTAATTGGAGGCTATTTACTAGCGACTATAATTCCATTTAACCGTATTGGTAGCTTTAATAAACGTGCTAAAATGTTTAATGATCCTTTTTCTGATGGCTACATTGACCCTGGAAGTTTAGACGATATTGAAGTCGTTAATGACGATGAAGAAGACGATCCTTTCGATAAATATTATTCTTAAAAAAACACGCTAAGGTGAAATGATCACTTTAGCGTGTTTTTAATAAACGCCGTGCATAAAAGCCACAAACTCACGCATTTGAATGGCTTCTGATAGCGCGTGCGTTCCTTTGTTAAACGCCAAAATATCGGCAGCTTTCTCTAAGGGAACTTTAACTAAATGCATGCCCAGTGCTTTTTCTTCATCCGTTAAAGCACCATTATCTGGCGTATTGTTAATGGTGCACCGGTAAATGAAATGGTGCCGCAATAAATCGCTATGATGTTCGTGTATTTCTAATATTTTTTCAGCGCTTTTTACGGTATAGCCGGTTTCTTCTTTCACTTCACGGGCAATCGCATCGTTTAAAGATTCTCCTTCAACTACTGACCCGCCGGGTAAAACGTAGGTATTTGAATGGCGTAAATGCATTAATAATAGCTGATTATCTTGAATAATCAGCGCTCTTACTGCCCGTTTTTTTGTTTTGGGAAGCGCAGGGGTTAAATGGGATATTTCAAACATTATATCACCTCACCTTTAGTTTAGCACATTAAAAGTTTTTTCCAGCATAGGATAAGGGGTTTATTTTTTAAGTCTGTAAATATCAAGACTGTGATAAAATAATAATGGTACTTATAAAAAGGAGATGAAAATTATGGAAACGGGGATTTTTTGGTTCATTATTTTGATTTATATTTTGATCAATGCTTTGAATTTTTTAACTAGTTATTTAAATCATCGCGCCGCTAACCGTGAGATACCATCAAACGTAAGCGATGTATATGATGAAGAGACTTACGCGGATTGGCGCCGTTATCACCATGATTTAATGCGCTTTAAAAATGGGGTAAGTTTTATCCGGTTTGTGGTTGTATTGATTTTTCTCGCAAGTGGACTTTTACGGTTCATTGCGAATTATACGCTTGAATTAAGTGAATCTATGTTGGTGAGTACGTTATTGTTTATCGGAATACTTTATTTACTGAATCTAGTGCCTTCTATTATCACAAGTTATCTTTATACTTTTACCATTGAAGAAAAACATGGGTTTAATAAAACAACTAACCCTTTGTTCATTAAAGATGAAGCGCTAAAAGTACTTCTCACCGTTTTATTTGGTGGGGGCTTAATCAGTTTGGTAGTGGTGCTTTACGATTTGATGGGGTCCGCTTTTATTACCTTGGCAAGCATCACAGTCTTTTCGATTATTCTGTTGATTAATTTAGGGTACGTTAAAGTTCTTTTACCGCTGTTTAATACGTTAACGCCTTTAGAAGATTCGCCTTTAAAAACGCAAATTGAAGCGTTAGCTCAAAAAGCGAACTACAAAGTCAATAAAATCCATGTGATGGACGCATCGAAACGCTCGACTAAGTTAAACGCGTTTTTCTCTGGCTTTGGAAGCTTTAAAAACGTCGTCTTGTTTGATACGTTAGTTGAAAACATGGATGACCCAGAAATTTTAGCGGTATTGGCGCATGAGATAGGCCACGCTAAGCATAAAGATGTCTTAAAAAACTTAGCGATGAGCGCTAGTCACCTTTTAGTAACGTTTGGATTACTGTATGGATTTTTCACGCTTGATATTTTTTATGAAGCGTTTGGCCTTGAGCAATTTCACTTTGGATTTATGTTAATTTTATTTGGGATCGCATTCATGCCTTTAAATGTAGTATTAGGGATTTTAGTAAATGCTATATCACGTAAAGCAGAATATAAAGCTGATGCGTATGCTAAGGCAATGACAAGTAGAGATTCTATGATAGGGGCGCTTAAAAAACTGGCGCGTCAAAACTTTTCAAATTTAACGCCTCACGCGTTGCAAGTGACATTAGAGTATTCTCACCCCCCGATGCATAAACGAATAGAAGCTTTGGAGGAATAATCATGGAAAAAGCCCAACAATCGACTGTTTTATCAATGATTGGACGCATCAATTTAATTAGATTAAATTTTATATTGATCTTAATATTTGCGGTAGAAAGCATGTTTTTATTTTATGTTGAACGCATACGTTTACTAAACGCTACGGGTGAAATGGAAACTTTGATTACGGTTTCTTATACGCTACATTTGACGTTAACCTTGTTTGTGATTATGGTGTTTTTTTATTCTTACCATTTACTAAAGAAAAAAGATTATCTAAGGTCCATCGTTAGTCATCTTCCCATTATCGTGACCTTGGTTGTGCTAACGTTTAGCGCCGTCATTTCTTTGTTTGATCAATTGACAACTGGGCATGTTACGGTCTTTAGTGTTAAACTTTTAATGTTTGGCTTATTGTTATTTATTAAGCCGCCTTATAATTTTATTATCTATACCATTCCTTATAGTATTTTTGCAGTTGGGATATTTTTATTTCAAGATAATTCCGCGTTACGCTTAACGCATTTGATTAATGGAACCGCTATTTATCTTGGCATTATGGTAACGTCACATTATTTTTATAAACATAAATTCAATGAAATAAAATACCGCGTCACGTTAAGAAAAATGAATAAAAAACTTGAATCTTTAGCAACGTTAGACCCACTCACTAACTTACCTAACAGACGATTTTTTGATAAACAGGTTGCGTACGAAAAAGCAATTTCTAGGCGCTATAAAACCAAAACTGCGCTACTGTTAATCGACATTGATGATTTCAAAGAGATTAATGACACTTACGGGCATCATGCTGGCGATCAAGTGCTTGTCAAACTGGCTCAAATCTTACAAAGCAATATTCGTGAAAGTGATGTTGTGGCTCGCTGGGGCGGCGAAGAGTTTATCATTATGCTTTCACATACGCCCTTAGAAGGGGCTGAAATTTTAGCGTCACGTTTGTTAGAAACCATTCAATATCATCGCTTTAAAACCGACCAAGGGTCGATTGAGATAACCATCAGCATCGGGATAGGGCCTTTATATGCCGAATCCTCGTTTGACCTTTCTTATGAAACCATTGATAAGGCGCTTTATCAATCAAAAGATAATGGAAAAAACCAATATACTACCAAAACATCTTTATAAAAAAAGTTATCCTATTTGATAACTTTTTTTAGAGTATATTTTCATCAAGTATAAGAACATTCATTTGTTTAGATTGTTCAACAAATGAATCAATGTATTTGACATGATCATCATAAATAATATCATAAGGCTTATTCGCATTATTAATGGCGCGTTTCATGCGAATCATCCAGGTTCTTTCGTGTCCCACAATGATGGTTTTTTCAGGGTGATGTGGTAAGGTAGATTGATAGTTCCATACAAACGTTTCTCGCGCTTGCGTACGCCAGTTCGTTAAGGTTTGATCAATGCCTCCATGGGTAAATATATAATGCTCGGTTTCAATGAATAACGGCATCGATGCTAACCAAGCTTTGAGCTTTGGAAACCTTTGATGGATGGTGTTAAAGATGGTTTCGTGGTGTTGAGCGTCATAAGGAATTCCCGAAAATGCTTCTAATGTTGTATCGAATCCATTATGGGTGGCGTTAAACCTAGCTTTTGTAAAGTTCCCTTCTAAAAATTCAAGCAAAAAGAGATCGTGGTTCCCTAAAAGAAAGCTTGCCTTTTTTTGATCATGCAATGTTTTTAAATAGCTATAAACTTGAGTGTTTTCATGGCCACGATCAAAATAGTCTCCTAAACAAAGTAGGTGATGGGCGGGGTTCGAAGGATCAAACCCTTTTTGATTTAGGGCCGATGTCATAATGCTATAGTGTCCATGAATATCAGAGATGACAAATACCTTCATTATTCATCCTTAAACGATGTGACTTGATAACGCGCTTCAAAATCTTTTTGAAACGCTTTAACGCTTTTTTCACTAAGTGGACTTAAGAAAAGGGTTGACGCTAAGTCTGGATTAATGGTAACGCTATTGATTCCTGATTGTATCGCTTTTAATACTTCTTCACTCGATTTAAAAGACGCGCCCATGACATTAAAGTGATAGCCATGTAAGCTTTTGAGTTCTATTAAATCGATGATTAAGTGATACGGTGATAAGCCATTGCTCAGCATTCTATTGATGTAGATGATCATGGTAGACGCCCCTGCATTATAGGCCATAAGCGCTTGGGGGAGACTACTCACTGCGGTAGCGGCGACTGCGTATCGTTTGCTTAAGGTTTGCATCGCGTGAAACCCTTCTTTTGTTGCTGGAATTTTGAAAACAAGGGGCCCTTCTTTAAGATAGGTAGATACATAGTGCGCTTCACTCACCATATTGGAAGCTGTTTCTCCATTAAGCTGGATAAATAAAGGATTGCCTTTCAATCCTTTTTGGATGTCTTTAAAATGATGTAAATAATCGGTTCTTTTTTCTTTTGCCATTAAGGTAGGATTTGTGGTGACGCCTTTAAAAGCGTATGATTCCATTAACCTTTCAATGGTTTTTACGTGAGCGCTATCGATATAAAACATGTCGAACACTCCTCTCTATATGCTCATTATAGCACGGAAAAAATTATGTGTTAAATATATGGGATTACCAAAAAAAAAGCCGTATCATTCAATAGTGTTTCTATGAACGATGCGGCTTTTATTAAGGCATTAAATAGTAATGTTATTTTCGTTAAATAGTTTTAACGCTTTTTCAAAATTTTCAAGTAAGGCTTTATCTTCGATGATTTCATTAACGATGACACTATGTTTAACCGATTCAGTACGGTATTGTTTACGTTGTTTAAACCGTTTTTCTAACTCGTCGGGATTTTCTTTTACCATTTCTAACATCGTCGCCACATCAATCAGTATAAATTTTTCTGTGTTATAAACCGTTTTACGGAATTTTTTATACGCGAGTTCTTCCGCTTCACTCGGGGTGTGACGCATTGCTTTTTCACTGTTTGCTTGCGTTAAAGCCTCATTGTATTTAGCAATCGCTTTATAGAGCTTTTTGAAGGCTTTTTTTGTCTCTTTTTTTAAGTTGTCCATTGTTTTGATTTCTTTCATTTTCTACTACCATCCTTTATTATCGTATCTGCCTTTATTAGGCGTGCTAATCCATTATATAATGTTTAGCAAAATTGTACAAACATTTTATTCGTCAGTTTAGCTAAAGTTGATTGTATTTGCATAATCGTTTATAATACGGCTTGAAAGTAGTGACTTTTAACAGAAAGGATTTGATCAAATGGCTCAAAAACAAAAAGCTATATCACTCGAGCGTGCGCGTGTCTTAAAAAGCCACATCGATGATTATTTAAATGTCAGAAATACTATCCCTAAAGGCCTTGAAATGGATGAGATGCTGCATAATCAAAAACAAAAAATTTTAAAGGTGCTAAGAGGAGACGAAGCCGATTGGCTGGATTATAAATGGCAACTGAAAAACCGGATTAAAGATAGTGAAACGCTGAGTCAAATTATTAACCTTACCCCTGAAGAAAAGAAAGCGGTCGACAATGTAGGGGAACAATTTAGATGGAGTATTTCCCCGTATTATTTATCGCTTATTAATCCTGATGAAACGTTTGACCCTATTAAGTTAATGGCGATGCCTTCGTTCATGGAATTGGAAGATACCTACACGAATCTTGATCCGATGAATGAAGAGTACACAAACCCCGCAGGAACAATCACCAGACGCTATCCTGATCGCTTAATCATCAATGTTACGAACGAGTGCGCCATGTACTGTAGACATTGTCAGCGCCGTAGAAACATCGGGAGTGAAGATTTAGCAACGCCACAACCAAAGATCCAAGAATCCATTGATTATATTAAAGAAAATACTGAAATTCGAGATGTCTTAGTTACTGGGGGCGATCCTTTAACGTTATCCGATACACAACTCGAATGGATCCTTAAACAGTTACACGAGATTAAGCATGTAGAATATATCCGTATTGGCTCAAGAACCCCTGTCACCATGCCACAGCGTATTACTGATGATTTAGTCAAGATGCTTAAGAAGTACCATCCCATATACTTAAACTCCCACTTTAACCATCCCATGGAAGTTACCAAAGAAGCGAAGATGGCGTGTGAAAAACTGGTCAACAACGGGATTCCTTTAGGAAACCAAGCCGTATTATTAAACGGCATCAACAACGATAAGTTTATCATGCGTACGCTCAATCATGAGCTATTAAAAATACGCGTTAAACCGTATTACTTATTCCACGCAAAAACCGTAAAAGGCACCAGACACTTTAATACTTCGATTGATGATGGATTAGAAATCATGGAGTATTTAAGAGGGTACACCTCAGGGATGAGTATCCCAACCTATATCGTCAACGCGCCAGGTGGAAAAGGCAAAACACCAATATTGCCTGAATACTTGATTTCACGCGGGAAAGATTATTTTACCATCCGGACGTGGGAAGGTGAGATCTTACATGTAGAAAACCATCCTTCGATCGATTTAAAAGCCGCCATTAAACAACAAACAAAATAAAAATAGGAAGCTTGGCTTCCTATTTTTT
>CAYLQZ010000047.1:0-9087 GCA_964386055.1 uncultured Candidatus Izemoplasmatales bacterium
GCGCGATAGGAAACTGTGCGTCATGCAATATGCTTGTCGATGGAAAACCAAATGTAAGAACTTGTATTACCCCCCTTTTAGAAGGTATGGTTGTAGAAAATCAAGTTGGAAAGGGGAATGTGTAAATGAAAGAACGAGAAGCTATTATAATCGGGGCTGGCCCTGCTGGGTTATCAGCGGCAGAGAAGTTACTCTCTGAAGGGGCTCACGTAACGATTATTGATCGAAATGCGAATTTAGGTGGGCAGTTAATTAAACAAACGCATAAGTTTTTTGGGAGTGAAAAACAATATGCCTCTAAACGCGGAATTGATATAATGAGTATTTTGATCGAACAAATTAAAAGGTATGGCAATCACCTTGAAATTTTATCTGAAACAAGCGTCGTTGGGATGTATAAAGATAAAGTGATTGCGTGTTTAACTGGGGATAAATTTTTTAAGTTAAAAGGGAAAACTATTATTGTCGCTACAGGGGCAAGTGAAAAAAGTATTCCCTTTGAAAACAATGATTTACCAGGGGTTTACGCAGCGGGAGCTGTGCAAACGTTAATGAATGAATATGGGGTTAGACCAGGCAATAGTGTTTTGATGGTCGGAAGTGGAAACATTGGGTTAATTGTGAGTTATCAATTAATGCAAGCAGGGGTTAAAGTCAAAGCTTTAGTTGAAGCCGCCCCTAATATTAGTGGGTATTTAGTTCACGCTTCTAAAATTCAAAGATTAGGTGTCGATATTTTGACGTCTACATCTGTTAAAAAAGCGATTGGAAACGATAGTGTTGAGGCGGTAGAAATTTGGGATCTTGATCCTACGTGGCAAGGCATTGAAGGGAGCGAAAGCATTCTTGATGTAGATACTATTTGTATAAGTGTTGGATTAGCTCCATTGACGGAATTAATGCAACAACTTGGGGCTGATGTGATGTATATTAAAGAATTAGGCGGGAATGTTCCCGTTATAGATGCACGATACCAAACGACTGTTAAAGGGGTTTATGCATGCGGTGATGTTGTTGGCATTGAGGAGGCATCATCAGCCATGGTTGAAGGAAAAATAACGGGCTTGAATGCTTTAGAAGATATGGGATACGATATGAAATCAAGACGGAATGAATTAAGATTATTCCATGAAGAACTTAAATTCTTAAGAGATGGTCCGCATGCTTCAAAGATTCGTGCAGGCTATATGAAACGAGGGATGCTTACATGATTGAAAAAAATGGGATAGCAGCATTTGAACTTTATAAACAAGAATTCCCTGAATCTGAAACCACGCTACTTAAACCCAAAGCTATTATCGAGTGCTATAAAGAAATTCCTTGTAATCCTTGCGAAACAAGTTGTCCGTTTGATGCAATTAAGATTGGGGAAGACATCAATGTCCGTCCTCAAATCGATTTTGATAAATGTACTGGGTGTGGGATTTGTGCTTATAGTTGTCCTGGACTTGCAATTTCAATAAGAACACTTAAAAAAGATAGCAAAAAAGCAGAAATGAAATTTCCTTATGAGTTTTCAAAACGTCCAGACATCAATCAAATGATTAATATTGTAAACCGTGCTGGGAAAGTTATAACGCAAGGAAGAGTCATTAATGTTATCGATAAACCAAGACAAAACAAAACAGCGCTGATTCATGTTGAGATGGACGAAGCATATCTTTATGACGCCGCAACAGTAGAGGTGCAGCTATGAATCCAAAAGACGTTATCATATGTAGATGTTCAGATGTAACGCTAAAAGATTTATACGATTTGTTTGATCAAGGGTATGAAACTTTCGAAGAGTTAAAACGTGTCGCCCGAGTTGGTATGGGACCGTGCCAAGCGAATACGTGTGGAAAAATGGTTCAATGGGAAATCGCAAAATATTTTTCTAAGCCTTTAGATGAAGTGAAGTTTCACAACATGCGTCCCTTTACTTTGGGTGTAAAACTGAATGCTATCAAGGAGGCAAGCGATGATGAAGACGAATAGTTCTTTTCCTAAATATGCTAACTACGTTATTATTGGTGGCGGAATAAGCGGGGTTTCCATCGCATGGAATCTTGCGAAAAAAGGTGCTAAAAACATTGTCGTAATTGAAAAACATCATCTTTCTTGGGGGGCGACTGGGAGATGCGGAGCTGGTATTCGGCAACAATGGGGAACCAAAGCAAATTGTTTACTCGCAAAAAAAAGCATAGAATTCTTTGAATCCGCACAAGAGACGTTAGAATATGATGGAAATGTTGAGTTTAAACAAGAAGGCTATTTAATTGTAGGCACCACAAAAGAGGAAGATCAACAATTTGAACAAAACGTTAAACTTCAACAATCTTTAGATATCCCTGCACGCAAATTATCACCAAAAGAAGCTAAGGAAATTGTCCCACACTTAAATATTGATGGTGTAACAAGTGCAACATTTTGTCCTACAGATGGACATTTAAATCCGTTTACAACAACAGATGCTTATTATAAGGCAGCCAAGCGATTAGGAGTAGAGTTCTTCACTTATACCCATGTTTCTGATATAATTGTGGAAAACGGAAAAGTGAATGCAGTCAAAACTGACAAAGGCATAATAGAAACCAGCGTAGTCATTAACGCTGCGGGCGGTTTTGCGAAAGAAATAGGCAAAATGGCTGGAGTCGATATTCCTGTATTTTCACAAAACCGTGAAATTCTAGTGACCGAGCCTATTGAAAAAATACAAGGGCCAATGGTCATTAGTTTTTCAAAAAATATCTACTGTCAACAAACCCCGCATGGTGCATTTATAATGGGCCGCGGTGATGATCGTAAGCCTGGATATAATATGGATTCTACCCATCAGTTTTTAGATGCAATGGCTAAGACTGTTACTGACTTGTTGCCACCTATAGGTGAGTTAAGAGTCATCAGACAATGGGGAGGATTATATAATTTCTCACCAGACTCTCAGCCGATTATCTCCGATAGCAAAGATGTTAAAGGCTTTTATATGGCATGTGGTTTTTCAGGCCATGGCTTTATGTTAGCGCCTATGACCGGTTTGTTGCTCAGCGAAATGATTCTCGGGGAAGCCCCTTCCTTGCCCGTAGAAAATTTAAAACTGACACGGTTTGAAGGCAAAGATATCAATGAAATGGAGACCAGTGTCGTATAACAGGAGGCAACACCGATGGCAATTTATGAATTTGCGATGGAACCTTTTACAGATTTTTCACAAAAGGAAAACATCAAACACTACGAAAATGGATTAAAAACAGTTGAACCCTATTTAGGCGATGAATACCCATTAATCATTAATGGTGAACGGGTAAAAACAGATTTATTTTACACATCTAAAAACCCAGCGGATCATGGTGAAACGATTGGGAAAATCCATCAAGCTTCTGAAAAAGAAGCCGCTCAAGCAATGGCAAGTGCCCTTGATTCGTTTAAAACATGGTCTAAAACTTCTGCGAAAACAAGAGCTGATGTTTTATTTAAAACAGCTGCAATTGTAAGAAAAAGAAAATTTGAGTTTTCTGCCTTAATGACGAAAGAAGCTGGAAAACCATGGAATGAAGCAGATGCAGACACGGCTGAAGCGATTGATTTTTTAGAATATTATGCAAGACAAATATTAGAAATTGACAGTCAAACGGATCAAGTGTTATCAAGAAAAAATTTAGAACGAAATGAGTTTAAATATATACCAATGGGCGTTGGCGCTGTCATTACGCCTTGGAATTTCCCTTTAGCTATTTTTACAGGCATGGTCGCATCAGCCGTAGTGACTGGGAATACAGTGTTAGTAAAACCAGCCCTTACTACGCAAGTGATAGCGTATAAACTCATTGAAGCATTAGAAGAAGCCGGTATCCCTGATGGGGTTGTAAACTTTATTCCTGGCAAAGGGGCTTCTGTTGGTGAGTTTATGGTGAAGCATCCTAAAACTGCTTTTGTGTCATTTACTGGTAGTAAAAAAGTCGGTCAAACCATTTATGAAGAGGCGGCTAAAGTTCGCGATGGTCAATTTCACTTAAAACGTGTGGTTGCTGAGATGGGTGGAAAAGACGCAATTATCGTTGATAAAGATTATGATATTGATGAAGCCGCTGAATTATTAAAAGGCTCTGCGTTTGGGTTTAGTGGTCAAAAGTGTTCCGCCGCAAGCCGCGCAATCATTCATGAATCGGTTTATGATGAGGTATTAAAATCCCTTAAAGAAAAAGTTTTAGATATAGAAGTCGGAAATCCAGAAAATAGATTTACGGCCATGGGACCAGTCAATGATGATTTAGCATTTACTAAAATAAGCGAATATATTGGCATAGGAAAAACTGAAGGAAAATTATTAGTTGGTGGAGATACAGATGATTCTAAAGGCTATTTTATAATGCCAACGGTATTTTATGACCTTGACCCTACATCTCGCATCATGCAAGAAGAAATCTTTGGCCCTGTATTAGGCGTAACAAAGTTCTCAACGTTTGATGAAGCGTTAGATATTGCCAATAATACTGAATATGGGTTAACCGGCGCTGTGTTATCTAAAAACCGTGACCATTTAGAACGTGCACGGGCGTCTTTCGAAGTCGGTAATCTTTACTTTAACCGTAAATGTACAGGTGCAATTGTAGGGTATCAACCATTTGGTGGATTTAAAATGAGTGGAACTGATTCTAAAGCCGGTGGCCCTGATTACCTTAAATTATTTATGTTAGGAAAAACTGTTACTGAGCAATTTTAATATAAGCGCCGCCTTATGTGGCGCTTTTTCATGCCAAAAACAAGTTGTCTCACCCCCCTATTGTTTGGTATGATAGATTTGAGTGGAGTGATACTGTGGAAAAGCCTTCGTTATTAAGATTATTTTTGACATTCATGAAAATAGGTGCCTTTACATTTGGGGGAGGCTATGCAATGATCCCCGTTTTTGAACGTGAATTTGTTAAACGATATGGCTATTTAGAAGAAGAAGAGTTTGCCGATATTTTAGCGATGGTTCAATCCTTACCTGGTGTTATTGCGATTAACTTCGCGGTATTTATTGGGTTAAGGTTACGTGGAATTAAAGGCGCGCTTAGTACTGCCATTGGGGTTGCGCTTCCTTCGTTTATTATTATTATGGTAATCGCTGGATTCTTTTTCCAATATATTGATAACCCAGTAGTAGAAGCAATATTTAACGGCGTAAGAATAAGTGTAGTTGCTTTGATTGGGACAGCTGGGTTAAAACTCTTTAAACAAAACAAACACCTTCAAGGCATTTTTATTGCGCTTTTAACCTTTGCACTTGTTTTTTCGGTGGGAGTACACCCTTTCTTTGTGATTGTTTTCATGGCTGCTTTGGGGTATATGATTTATAGTGTGAACGAGGTGAAAAATCATGATTCTGTTTAGTTTATTTTTTACCTTTTTACTTATTGGGATGGTCTCATTTGGTGGAGGGTATGCAATGCTTCCGCTGTTTGAAAGAATGGTGGTCATAGAACAAGGATGGCTAACGCGAAGTCTTTTTATTGATATGATTGCACTTTCTCAAGTTACCCCTGGACCTATAGCAATTAATAGCGCGACCTTTATTGGGTTTCAAATCGCGTCTGTTCAAGGAGCGGCAGTTTCCACTTTAGGGGTTGTATTTGTCCCGTTTTTCTTAGTATTAATAGTTTCTAAATATACCCAAAAGTTTAAAGAAAGCACTGTTGTAAAAGGCGTTTTCATTGGATTAAAACCAGCGCTTGTTGGGATGATTTTTTCATCAGTAGTCTCTGTTGCTGGGGATGCATTAATAGATTTAAAAGCCTACATCATTTTAGTCTTTTTATTATTTTTACTTTGGAAAGTTAAGCTGCATCCTATTTTAGTTATTGTCATATCAGGTATTATTGGATTCTTTGTTTATTACTAGATATATCCCCATTTAACAAGATTTAATAAAATATTGTTTAAGGCTATTTCTTGGGCAATATTTTTTCTTATGCTATAATACTTTAAGAGGTGTTTACCATGAAAAAAGTCCATGTAATAGGGGCAGGATTAGCTGGCAGCGAAGCTGCTTGGCAACTTGCTAAACGCAACATAAATGTAGTGCTTCATGAAATGCGTCCTAAAAAGATGACCGAAGCACACAGTAGTGAACATTTTGCGGAAATGGTATGTTCAAATACCTTTCGCTCTAAAAAACTTATCAATGCGGCTGGGGTTTTAAAAGAAGAGATGAAGTACTTTGATTCTTTAATTATGACAGCGGCGCTTAAAACAGAAATCCCTGCTGGAGGAGCCTTAGCGGTTGATCGGGAGGCTTTTTCTAAGTACGTGAGTGATACATTAAAACATCATCCTTTAATTACTGTAGAATATGGGGAAGTAACCACTATTCCAAGTGACCCTACCATTATCGCAACAGGACCGTTAACTTCTAAAGCTTTAAATGAGTCTATTCAAAATGAATTGGATCAAGATTCTTTGCATTTTTTCGATGCGGTTGCGCCTATTATTACTCAAGACAGTATCAATATGGATATATGTTATTATAAAAACCGTTATGAAGATGATAAGGAAGGCGACTATATAAATTGTCCAATGAATGAAGCAGAGTATAAACAATTCTATGATATATTAACTCAAGCCAATACGGCAGAGATTAAAGATTTTGAAGAAAATGTCTTTGAAGGCTGTATGCCTGTTGAAACAATGGCTTCAAGAGGATTTGATACGTTAAGATATGGCCCCTTAAAACCTGTGGGTCTTAGAAGAGATGAGTCGCACAAGCCTTTCGCGGTCGTTCAACTAAGACAAGATGATGCACGAAAGACGATGTTTAATCTTGTTGGGTTTCAAACCCATTTAACATTTAGCGAACAAAAACGTTTAGTTCAAAGTATTCCTGGGTTAGAAAATGCTGAAATTGTACGTTATGGTGTAATGCATAAAAACAGTTTTATTCAAGCGCCTTCACATTTGAAAAGTACCTACCAAACCCTTCACCGTGATGATTTATTCATTGCGGGGCAATTAAGCGGGGTTGAAGGGTATATTGAAAGTGCGGGAAGTGGATTAATCGCGGGGATTAATGCCGCAAGACTTATTTTGGAAAAACCACTTTTAACTTTTCCCAAAGATTCAATACTAGGCGCACAAGCAGATTACTTAACCACCGCAAATCCCAAACACTTTCAACCGATGAATGCAAATTTTGGATTATTATCCCCTTTAGGATTTAAACATCGTAAAAAAGAACGAAAAACTTTATATGCTAAACGAGCCATAGAAGCAATCCAAACGTTTAAGGAGGCAATCGATGAATGATGAAGAATTACTCTTGTTATTTAGCGATTATTTAACGGGGATAAAAAGGTATAGCGATCATACAAAGAACGCTTATATTCACGATTTAAAAGACTTTTTGGCGTTTTTAAACCGTGAATCTTTTGGCCGACTTACAAGCGTTTCAAGACGGGTCGCTAAGTTTTATGTGAGTGACCTATCAACGCGCTATGGAGCGTCGAGTATTAATCGAAAACTCTCTACTTTAAAAAGCTTTTACCATTTTTTAATTGATGAAACAGTAATCGAAACCCACCCTTTTTTAGAAGTGAAAGCGCCAAAACGAAAAAATAAACTTCCAAGTTTTGTGTATCCTGATGAACTAGAAGCGATATTTGAGAGTATAGATCGTTCAACCAATAAAGGTCAACGAGATTTTATGCTGCTTTCGATGCTTTATGATACTGGCGTACGCGTGGGGGAGATTTCTAAAATGAAACTTAAAGATTTTGACTTTGATAAACGGTTAGTTTTTGTAAGTGGGAAAGGCAATAAAGATCGAATGATTCCTCTAGGAAATCCTTTAATTGAAATATTAAGAAACTATATGATTTCTACTAGGAAAAACTTATTAAAGGAAAAAGACCATAATATATTGTTTACCAATTTAAGAGGAGATCCTTTAACGACACGTGGAATCCGCCATATTATAAAATCTATTTTAGATCATGCCGGTACGCTCCACAACATTACCCCCCACACATTAAGGCATACGTTTGCATCGCATTTATTAAGTAAAGGTGCTGATTTGAGAAGTGTACAAGAAATGTTGGGGCACGCCCACATTTCAAGTACGCAAATTTATACTTCTATTTCAAATGAAGACCTTAAAACGCGTTACTTAGAATCACACCCTAGAGCAAAAAAGAAAAATTCATAATGCAGTATAAAAATATTTTATAAATATTAGTTGAAGATATTCATCCACTTAGCCAAATCAGTATTCAACCCTTTTTAAAGCATTATCGCCGCTTAATAAACCTTTTGTTGTGTGACCCTATATTATGCAAAATATTACTTTATCCAACTTTAAAAAACGTGAACACCTAAAAGCGACTTTTATATTATTTATTTAAATGAATATTTTAATCATTCAGCCTTAAAAAAGAACGCATATACGTCTTGATGCTTTTTAAGAACAATGCTTTTTGATCAAGCGCTTAGACGTACTAAAATTATAAAAAAACTACTATTTAGTTAGGCTTTTGAGAGTATAACAAACAAGCTTTAGCTTTTTATAAACGATTAGGGTTAAAAAAATTGTAAATCAGATTATAAATATGGACAAGAACTTTAAACAAACGTATTTTTGATGAAAAAGCGTAAGTTTACAAAGGTGGTATATATGACGATAGACATTATTACAGTAGGAAAGATTAAAGAACCTTTTGTCTTAGAAGGGATTAAACATTATAAAAAATACTTGGCAAAATTTGCCAAGTATTCTTTTAAACATATCACACCAACGCTTGTCCCTAAAAATGCTTCTTTAAAAGATATAGAAAATATAAAAATTGAAGAAGGAAAAAAATTATTATCTAAAATAAAGCCGTCTTACGTTATAGGTCTTTCATCAGAAGGAAAATTATTAAATTCAGAATCTTTTGCACGATTAATTAAGGATATTCAAATATACAAAGGGTCTAAAATAACCTTTTTAATTGGTGGGTCTCATGGACTATCTTCTGAGGTGAAAAAGTCTTGTAATGTGACGCTTTCATTGTCAAAACTTACTTATCCTCATCAACTTACTACTTTAATTTTAACGGAACAGCTCTTTAGAGCATTTAAAATCAATAACAACGA
>CAYLQZ010000048.1:0-8133 GCA_964386055.1 uncultured Candidatus Izemoplasmatales bacterium
CAAAGTTCGGCATAACATTATTAAGGGCTTCTTCAAAAACCTCCATAGGGGGTTTGTTTGTAACTTCTTCTACACGTTTGAACGCATTATATAAAGTGCGCTGAGCCGTGTTTTTCTTTCCATCATTCATGATGCTATTAATAAGTTTAGTAATTAATTTTGAGTTGTATACCGGATCTGGCAATACATCTCTTTTTGGGACATGTCCTTTACGAGGCATGACATTTCCTCCTTTCAAGGTAATGTTATCGTTTTAGATTATATTATATTAGTTATCGTTTCGTTTTGTTCCGTATTTTGAACGACCTTGTTTACGGTCGACAACGCCACTTGTATCAAGCGTACCACGAACAATGTGATAGCGTACACCTGGAAGGTCTTTGACACGACCCCCGCGGATCAAGACAACACTATGTTCTTGTAGTTTATGTCCGATTCCCGGAATGTAGGCTGTAACTTCTACCCCATTTGTTAAACGAACACGAGCATATTTACGTAGTGCCGAGTTTGGTTTTTTCGGTGTCATCGTCGCAACACGTGTACAAACACCACGTTTTTGTGGGCTTGGAAGATGTGTGTATTCTCTTTTAAGCGAATTATAATTAATCGCTAAATGTGGAGATTTTGATTTTTTCTTACGCGTTACACGACCTTTTCGTACCAATTGGTTAATTGTTGGCATGATAGTCCTCCTCTCATAGTGCAACACACCCAAGTGTGTCATATTTTCTGTTAAAAGATAGGGTTACATGTAAAACCCCACGAATTTTTCTCTTTTCGCGACTATGATTATACACTACCTTACCAGGCGTGTCAATAATCTGGCGTGGTTTTTTTAAAAAAAAATATCAGGTGTGCTCAGCACACCTGATATGTCTATTCTTCTTCGTCTGAAAAACCGAATTCAGTATAGTTGTTATCTGCTTCATCGATGTATTCTTCATCAATGATTTCAGTATCATCATATAAGGTTTCTTCGCTTGGTTCTTCTTCAATTTCTGGTTTCTCATAATCGAAACTGGTATGTTTCAAAATACCGGTCCCGGCTGGAATTCTTCCACCGATGATGACGTTTTCTTTAAGTCCGACTAAATCGTCAATCTTACCACGGATAGCCGCATCGGTTAAGACACGGGTGGTTTCTTGGAAACTTGCTGCACTTAAGAATGATTCACTTCTTAAGGAGGCCCGTGTGATTCCAAGTAAGACAGGTCGCCCAATTGCAGGTTTTGTACGCTTTTCAATTGCGTTTTTATTCGCTATTTTAAACTCATTAATTGATACTTGAGACCCTGGTAATAATTCCGTGTCTCCTTCAATAATTATATTCAGTTTACGCATCATTTGATGGATAATAATTTCAATATGTTTATCTGAAATTTCAACCCCTTGTGAGCGATAGACTTTTTGTACTTCCCCTAAAATATATTGTTGAACCGTTTCGGCATCGGTTACTTTAAGTAAATGTTTTGGATCAATAGACCCTTCAGTGATTTTGCCACCGCGTTCAATTGAATCATTTTCGTTTACCAGTAACGTTACATTCGAATCGGTTTCATACTCCTTGGTTTCTTTACCGTCTGTAACGGTTACTTTATACCGTTCATCGATTTGCTCAATAGAATCAATTGTCCCTTCGATTTCACTTATGATTGCTTGTCCTTTAGGCTTTCTTGCTTCAAAAAGCTCTTGGATACGTGGGAGTCCTTGTGTGATGTCTGCCCCGGCAACCCCGCCGGTATGGAAGGTACGCATGGTAAGCTGGGTTCCTGGTTCACCAATCGATTGTGCAGCAATGATTCCGACTGACTCTCCAACTTCAACCATTCCACCCGTTGCTAAGTTTTGTCCGTAACATTTCGTACAGACTCCATTTTTAGCACTACAGGTGTTAACCGTTCTGATTTTTACTTCCTCGATGCCTGTTGCAACAATTGCTTTCGCTAATTGTGCAGTAACGTAAGTATCTTTTTCTACAACTACTTCTCCAGTGTTTGGATCGGCAATCGTTTCTTGTGTTGTTCGTCCTAAAACTCTATCGTGTAATGGTTCAATAATTTTATTATCGTTATCAAAGACATCTCTAACAATGACGCCTCTATCCGTTCCACAGTCATCTTCTGTTACAACTAAGTCTTGTGAAACATCGACTAACCGTCTTGTAAGATACCCTGAGTCAGCCGTTTTTAAGGCGGTATCGGTAGACCCTTTACGAGCCCCATGAGTAGAGATAAAGAACTCACTCATCGTTAATCCTTCACGGAACGCAGCCTTAATTGGAAGTTCGATGGTTTTCCCTGATGGGTTTGTCATCAATCCACGCATACCAGCAAGCTGGGTAAAGTTTGAGATATTACCACGCGCACCAGAAGATGACATCATTTGAATATGATTGTCCATCGTTAACTCTTCAGCTAGTCCTTTTTCAATTCTATCTTTGGCATCTTTCCAAACATTAAGCACTAAATTATAACGCTCGGTATCTGTTAAGAATCCATTGTCAAACATTTCTTGAATATCTTCGACTTTTTTATCAGCAACTTTTAAGATATCGCCTTTTTTACTATAGGGATTAACGTCAAACGCTGATACAGTAATGCCTGCAAAAGTGGAAAATTTAAATCCTAAGTTTTTCATCTTATCAAGCATTTTAGAGGTTTCGTTGATTTTAAAATCGACAAAGACTCGCGAGATAATTGATGAAAGGAATTTCTTTTTAAACGGTTCTACTAAACGTTTTGCCCCTTGTTTTTCTAAATGAACAATCGCTTTTTCAACCGCTTTGATTGAGGCATCACCAGCTGTTGATGATACGTCTCGTTGCAGGACATCGAGTTCTTGATATTTCTTTTCAAGTTCGACACGGTTTAAAATCATTTCGCGTACATTTTCTCCGCGTTTTGCAAAGTAATGATCAGGCGTATTTTCTTCTAAGTTTTTAATCGCTGGTTCATTTAAATATGGAAAGCTGCGCGGTAAAATTTCATTGAAAATCAACTTCCCAACTGTTGTCATTAAATAGCCTTCTTTTTGCTTTTGCGTTAAAGGCGCATTCCCTAAGCTTGATGCGCGTATAGCAATCAACGCATGTAAGGAGATATCGCCATTATCATAAGCCAATAAGGCTTCTTTAGAATCTTTAAAGATTTTTCCTTGGCCTTCTTGATCTATACGTTCTAAGGTTAAATAATAGTTCCCAAGTACCATATCTTGTGAAGGGGTAACCACTGGTTTTCCATCTTTTGGATTCAAAATGTTATTTGATGCCAACATTAAGACACGCGCTTCTGCTTGTGCTTCTTCACTTAAAGGAACATGGACTGCCATTTGATCCCCATCAAAGTCAGCATTAAAAGCTGTTGTAACAAGTGGGTGAAGACGAATGGCTTTTCCTTCCACTAGTTTTGGTTCAAACGCTTGAATCCCAAGTCTATGCAAGGTCGGTGCACGGTTTAAAAGCACTGGATGTTCTTTAATAACTTCTTCCAACACTTCCCAAATGCGGCCATCTAATCGTTCAATCATTGATTTTGCGCTTTTAATATTGGCCGCAATTTCACGGTTAATTAATTCGCGAATCACAAATGGTTTGAAGAGTGAAATCCCCATTTCTTTAGGAATACCACATTGATACATTTCAAGGTCTGGTCCTACAACAATAACACTACGTCCAGAATAATCTACCCGTTTTCCTAGTAAATTTTGACGGAATCTACCTTGTTTCCCGCGTAACATATCCGATAAACTTTTTAGTGGTCTATTTTTTTCAACTACTGCACGTCTACCACGTTTTGCATTATCGATTAAAGCATCGACAGCTTCTTGAAGCATACGTTTTTCGTTTTTCGTAATTAAGTGGGGCGCATTTTGTTCTTTTTGTCTTTTTAAACGGTTATTACGGTTTAAAATACGACGATATAAGTCGTTAAGGTCAGTGGTCGCAAATCGTCCACCATCAAGTTGAACCATAGGCCGTAAATCTGGTGGAATGACCGGAAGGACATCCATCACCATCCATTCAGCTTTGTTGTCTGAATTACGGAAAGCTTCGACAACTTCTAAACGTTTAATGTAATTACTACGTTTTTGTTTAGACGCGCCTGGTAAGGCTTTTCTTAATTTATAAGATTCTTCTTGAAGATCAAGGCGTTGTAATAATACTTTAATTGCTTCTGCCCCTGTTAAGGCTTTGAAGCGACTACCGTATTCCATATATTTTTCCGTATATTTTGCTTCACTTAAAATTTGTTTGTAGTGCAGGTCAGTATCCCCTTTGTCAATAACAATATAACTAGCTAGATAAACTACCTCTTCTAAATCTTTAGATTTAAGGTCTAGCAACATTGCTATGCGTGAAGGCGTGTTGCGTAAATACCAAGTATGAACCACAGGTGCCGCGAGTTTAATGTGTCCCATTCGCTCACGACGCACTTTGGATTCGGTGATTTCTACGCCACATTCAGGACATTTTTTTCCGCTTTGTGATGACTTCTTGCTTTTGTTGTTACAAGCACACTGATAATCTTTAGTCGGACCAAAGATGATTTCACAAAATAGTCCTTTACGTTCTGGTTTTAGGGTTCTATAGTTAATCGTTTCATGTTTCTCAACTTCACCAAATGACCAATCTAAAATCTCTTCTGATGAAGCGAGACGAATTTTATAATGAGAATATTTTTGGCTCATATAATCACCTTTCCTTTTAGGAACTAAAGCCGAATTTATCGATATAATCTTCAACTTCTGAATCTTCTACTAAACTTTTATTTGCTTCGTTACGATGGGTTTCTCTGTTAATAAGTTCAACAGTGATCCCAAGGGATTGAAGCTCTCTTGTAAGCACTCTAAATGATTCAGGTAAAGATGGTTCTGGAATACTCTTACCATCTACAATACTGCGGAAGACTTTGTTTCTACCGATGATGTCATCACTTTTAACTGTAAGCATTTCTTGTAAGCAGTAAGCCGCCCCATATGCTTCAAGGGCCCATACTTCCATTTCACCGAAACGCTGGCCACCATTTTGTGCTTTACCCCCCATTGGTTGTTGAGTGACTAAAGTATAAGGACCGACGCTTCTAGCGTGTAATTTATCATCAACCATGTGGTCTAGTTTGATCATGTGCATGACGCCCACTGACACATCGTTATCGTATTTATCACCAGTTTGCCCAGAGAAAAGTGGGGTTTTCCCATCTGGTTGCATTCCAGCTTCTTTCATAATAGCGACTAAATCATCGTTTTCTACACCATCAAATACCGGAGTAGCAACATGTAGCCCTAGTCGTTTTGCGGCCATGCCTAAGTGAATCTCTAAAACTTGGCCAATGTTCATTCGTGATGGAACGCCTAGTGGGTTTAACATAATATCAATTGGGGTCCCATCTGGTAAAAACGGCATATCTTCTTCGGGTAATATTTTTGAAATAACCCCTTTGTTTCCGTGTCGCCCTGCCATTTTATCGCCTTCAGAAATCTTACGTTTTTGAACGATGAAGACTCTTACAACTTCTTTAGCACCTGGTGGCAATTCATCGCCATTTTCACTTGAGAAGTATTTCACGCTTTGAACAATTCCGCCCCCACCATGTGGAACACGTAGGGAAGTATCTCGAACTTCGCGTGATTTTTCTCCGAATATTGCAAGCAATAATCGATCTTCAGGGGTTGGATCCGTTTGACCTTTAGGGGTTACTTTACCAACTAAAATATCGCCTTCTTCGACTTCCGCTCCTGGAATAATAATTCCACGGTCATCTAAGAAACGTCTTCCATCTTCTCCAACGTTAGGAATTTCTCTTGTAACTTCTTCTCTACCGAGTTTAGTATCTCTAGCTTCTGCATCATACTTTTCAATATGAATAGAAGTATAGGCGTCATCTTTAACAAGTTTTTCGCTTAAAATAACAGCATCTTCGTAGTTATACCCATTCCATGTCATAAAGGCAATTGTCAGGTTACGACCGACTGCTAATTCACCTTGGTCCATTGCCGGTCCATCTGTAATAACTTCCCCTTTTTCAACCGTTTCCCCCATTGCGATAATAGGCGTTTGGTTAAAGGTAGTTCCTTGGTTTGACCGTTCGAATTTTTCAAGTTCATAGGTGTCAATATTGCCTTCTTCAGTACGAATCAATATCGTGTAAGCGTCAACGTATTCTACTGTTCCGCTATTTAAAGCAACTTTACACGCACCACTGTCTTGCGCCGCTTTATATTCGATTCCTGTTCCTACAAATGGAGCTTCAGGACGAAGTAAAGGGATAGCTTGACGTTGCATATTCGCACCCATTAACGCACGGTTTGCATCATCATGCTCTAAGAATGGAATTGATGAGGTTGAAATTGACACAATCTGTTTTGGAGAAACGTCAATTAAATCAATCTCTTCGCGGTGATGCATTTTGGTATCGCCACTATGACGTGCTACAACATTTTCATCAATCACGCGTTTGTCATCATCGAGATTAATATTGGCTTGTCCTATCGTGTAGGGTTCTTCTTGATCCGCTGTTAAGAATATATGTTCATCGGTTATAAATACTTCATGACTTCCATCAGCTTGCTTAACGTGTTCAACTTTTAAATAAGGGGTTTCAATGAAACCGTATTGATTTACACGTACATAAGATGCTAATGAATTGATTAGTCCGATGTTTTGACCTTCTGGGGTTTCAATCGGACAAATTCTTCCGTAGTGTGAGTAGTGCACATCTCGCACTTCGAATCCTGCTCGATCACGCGTCAATCCACCTGGGCCTAACGCTGATAAACGGCGTTTATGGGTTAGTTCGTCTAATGGATTGGTTTGTGACATAAACTGAGACAACTGAGATGATCCGAAAAATTCTTTAAGAGATGACGTTAGCGGACGAATGTTGATTAGTCCTTGTGGTTTCATCTCTGAGGTATCTCTTGTAGACATACGATCTTTAACGTTTTTCTCAAGTTTTGAAAGTCCGATTCTAAATTGGTTTTTAAGCAATTCACCAATCAAACGTAAACGTCGGTTTCCTAAATGATCAATATCATCTAAAGATCCGAAGTTATTCATAAGATTTAAGTAATATCCCATTGAAGCAATAATATCTGATGGGACTAAGTTTTCTGCTGTCTCTAGTGAATCGTTTCCAATAACACGAACTTTAATAGATTTATCGTCTTTTGTTCTATGTTCAACTTCTAAGATTTCAACATGGGCGAGATCAAAATATAATTCTTCTTTACTTAAGGTTTCTTCGATAGATTCAATCATTGTTTCAAATGCTTCGTTTCCTTCAGCTTTAATAAATGATTTTTTATCTTGACCTTTTTGGCTTAAGTATTCATTGGCATAATCTGTTGCACTCCAATATCTTTGATACTTAATATGAAGCATCTTTTCATCATCGCTCAGCCAATCAAAATATGGGTTAGCATCAAGAATATCTTTTTGAACTTGGAATTCAAATTCGATATTTTCTTTTAATACTCCTGGTAATGGTTGTGAGAAATTATGACGGTTTTCATCGAGAATATTTAAGACAGATTTATCAATTTCAGTGCCTTCTTTAACGATGACTTCACCGGTTTCTTTATCAATAACGTTTTGAGCCATTATTTTTCCTTCAAGATGAGCTAAAACATTTAGTTTTTGGTTAACCTTGAAGCGTCCAACTTTTGCAAGTTCATAGCGTTTCGAATCAAAAAGACGGCTCACTAAGAAACCAATCGCCCCTTCAATGGTCGCGGTTTCGCCTTGACGTAATTTTGAGTACACTTCTAAAATTGCATCGCTTGGTTCGGTAATTGTATCTTTTTGAAGGGTTTCGGTAATGTAGTCATTTTTCCCGAAAATCGCTTCAATTTGTTCGTTTTTAGATAATCCAAGTGCACGCAATAAAGTCGTTAGTGGGATTTTCTTTGAACGATCTAATTTTACATATAAAATGTCCTTAGCGCCGGTTTCATATTCTAACCAAGCCCCTCGGTTTGGGATGATTTGTCCCAAAAATTTTGAACGTAATGTTTTACGGTCAATTTCTTCACTATAAAATACACCAGCACTTCGAACGATTTGTGATACGATCACACGTTCAGAACCGTTGATGATAAATGAAGCTCTTGGTGTCATGAATGGAAAATCACCCATGA
>CAYLQZ010000049.1:0-7704 GCA_964386055.1 uncultured Candidatus Izemoplasmatales bacterium
ATACCGATGAATATCAAATTAAAAACCTCCTTGTTTGATTGATTCAAACATTGTGAAACCACAAACATAGCTAAATGTAACCTTGTAAATACACACTCGAAGTGTCACTAGCTCATTCACATTTATCAACTATGTCGTGGGTGTACCCTCCATTGCACACTCGAAGTGTAGGTTTGTCATGACACACTCCACAACGTTTGTAACTTCATTATAGGAGATTTAATATAAAACTAAAAGAAAGGAAAGTGTAGTAAAATCTAACTGATTTTATTATACAAGGCTTTTATGATACATTTTGATGAAACGCAACAGACATTTCACCTTAAAACACAGACATCATCGTATCTTTTTGGAATTTCACCGACAAAACACTTAGTCCATTATCATTATGGAAAGTGTCTGAACACTCCAATATCACCTAAAGATTTTGATGATGCACCTTATTTAGAACTCGGAAGTTCAACAACCTTTGCGCAAACTGAGAAACCCGTCAACTTAAATTTGGGATTGTTTGAATGTGCGACGTATGGCAAGGGTGATTACCGAGAACCCACGATTCATATTGAAACAGATGACGGGTTCAGAAGTTTAAATTTTATTTATGAGTCTCATGACATCGTTGAAAAAAAAGTATTTAAAAACTTACCACAAGCAACCAAAAAACAAACCCTTGCTGTTACTTTAAAAGAACAACATCATAACATTTCGCTGATTTTAAACTACACAGTGTATGAAGCAGAAGATACATTAGTTAGAAACATCGAGCTCATCAACCATGAATCAACTGACCTAATTTTAGATAAGATGTTGAGTGCTAACTATGATTTTAAACACCATAATTATAGTCTCATAACACTCGATGGTGCATGGATTCGTGAACGCCACCAGCATCAACGTCCTCTCAGTTATGGCATTATTAAAATCGATAGTAAAAAAGGTGTTTCTTCAAGTGATCACAACCCCTTTATTATGTTAAAACATAATGAAGCAACAAGAGAAAATGGTGACGTTTACGCTTTTAACTTAATCTATTCAGGGTCTTTTGAAGCAAACATTGAAGTGTCACCTCACGACTTACTTCGAGTTAATATGGGGATTAACAGTTTTGATTTTAAATGGCGACTTGCGGTTGGTGAACATTTTATTACCCCAGAAGTGCTTTCAACATTTAGCCCATCTGGTGTTGAGATGTGTCAAAACAATACCCATGACTTTATTAAAAAATACATCACGAAAAATACGAATAGTCGGCCAATTTTAATGAATAACTGGGAAGCAACCTACTTTGATTTTAATGAAAAAAAGATTTTAGCCATCGCCAAGCAAGCAAAAAAACTCGGGATTGAATGTTTCTGTCTCGATGATGGTTGGTTCGGTAGAAGAGATGATGACACATCATCACTTGGCGATTGGCATGAACATCCTAAAAAATTAAAAAATGGGCTAAACCATCTATCTAAAAAAATCAAAAAAATGGGATTAAAATTCGGCTTATGGGTTGAACCCGAAATGGTAAATAAAGACAGTGAACTCTATAAAAAGCATCCTGAATGGGCCATCGCTCATCCAACAATACCACCAGCACTGGGTCGCAATCAGTTAATGCTCGACCTTAGCAATAACGCGGTAATTGATTATCTTTATGATACTTTACACACGGTTTTTACGAAAGCCGATGTTGACTATGTCAAATGGGATATGAACCGCAACATTTCAGATGCATATAGCCAGTTTTTAGATCAACGCGACCAAGGAAAATTAGGACATTTATATGTATGCGGCCTTTACAAATTGCTAACCCGTTTAAAAGCAGCATTTCCAAGGATTTTATTTGAGTCTTGTGCGAGCGGTGGTAATCGTTTTGATTTAGGTATGCATTATTTTATGCCGCAAGCGTGGACAAGTGACAATACAGATGCCTTTGAACGCCTAAAAATTCAATCAGGGTCAACACTTGCTTATCCGCAATCGATTGTGTCAAATCATGTGAATGATGATATAGCACATCAAACGATTAGACACATCCCGATTGAAACGCGCTTTAATGTTGCAGCATTTGGCGTGTTAGGCTATGAACTTGATCCTAAGACACTAAGCAGTTTTAATAAAAAAATTATTAAAAAGCAAATTGAATTTTATAAACAGCACCGCGATTTATTTCAATATGGAACATTTTATAATTTATCAGAAAATAGTCACGACGTCCGTTTTCTCGTCGTTAATGCCGATAAAACAAAAGCAATTTTAGGGTTGTTTCAAGGCGTCACTTCACCAAATCCACCACTGCAGTCAATTCAACTTAAAGGACTCTTAGAAGATCGCTTCTACCGAATTACATCACGTGTTCAATATGAAAATTTAAAACGATTTGGTGGATTAATTAAGCACGCTATGCCAATAAAGCTAAATCCAAACAAGACAATTTTTAATTTTTTATCGAATCATTATCTACTTCCAGTCGAATCGTTTAGTGCGACATCTACTGGTAATAATCTACTGAATAAAGGTTTAACTTTACCCCATCGTTTAACTGGGACTGGCTACCATGAAAAAGCACGATTAATGCTTGATTTCAGTTCTAGATTATATATTATTGAAGAGGTGCACAATGAATACAGTCAGTAAGAAATCTAAATTAATTTTCGCTTTTGGTGGTCTTGGTAAAGACGCTATGTTTGCAATGAGTACGATTATGTTATTTTATTTTACAACCCTCATCGGTATTAGCCCTTTATTTATCGGAACAATGATGATGATTGTCCGCGTATGGGATGCTGTTAATGATCCGATTATGGGTGGCATTGTAAGCAACACAAATACGCGTATGGGAAAATTCCGACCTTGGATTTTAATTGGGTCATTCCTAAACGCGATTATTTTAATTATCATTTTCTTGAACCCAAGTTTAGGGCCCAATACATTTAGAATGTATTTGTATGTTACTGTCTTTTATACTTTATGGGGGATGACATACACGTTAATGGATATTCCATTTTGGTCGATGATTCCAGCCTTATCACAATCGCAGAAGCAGCGTGAATCTATTACCGTCCTCACTAGACTCTTTACAAGCATTGGATTCTTTATCATTTCGGCAGGGTATTTAGATCTTGCGCAAATTTTAGGTGGTGGACAAACCACCCAAAACCAAATCACAGGATTGTTGTATTTAAGTATTATTGTTTCCCTTGTTTTCTTTTTTAGTGAATTATTACTTGTTTTCAACGTTAAAGAAAAAATCATTCCGAAAAAAGAGATGAGAGTAAGTCTTAAACGGATGTTTGAAATGCTTAAGTTAAATGATCAGTTATTTATTGTTATGATTGTTGTAATGATTTCAAACTTTGTTCTTTATGTCACAAGTGGTATGGCAATTTACTTTATTATATATGATATTGGTAACCCGAGTTTATATGTGTTATTTATTGGAATTGGTGGGGTTTTGCAGGTTATTGGATCTCTGTTTTTCCCTTTATTAAAACGCCGTTTTAACCGCAAGATGATATTTAATATTTCGGTTATTTTACAAATCCTTGGATTCTTATTATTATTGTTTAACGCATTTGCCTTATCAAACATTGTTGCGTTGGTGTTTGCGTTAGGCGCGTTAGTGTTTTTTGGTCAAGGGTTACAAATGGTTTTACAAACGGTATTACTTTCAGATACTGTTGAGTACGGAGAACTTAAAATTGGTCAACGTTCAGAAGCTTTAGCGTTTAGTGTTCAAACCTTTGTCGTGAAACTTGCGATGGGCTTGAGTCTTGGTGTTATTGGGGCTGGGTTAGAACTCTTTAGATTTGCCCCAGCAATTAACGATACCTATCAAGCTCAAGATCCAATTACAATTATCGGAATGCGACTTTTGATGTTTGTTGTACCGGTGATTGGTTTGTTAATATCGTTATTCATTTTTAATAAAAAACATATCTTAAATGAAACGAAGTATGCTGAAATCGTTAAAACGCTAAAGGAGCGTGACAATTATGATGAAAATGCACTTGAACTTTGATTGGGATTATAAACCAAAGTTTGAAAAGAAAGATTATTTAGGTTTTGATGGAACCAAAGTCCATCTACCGCATGCGAATAAGACTTTGTCCAAACATTATTTTGATGAAAAAAGCACCCAATTTATATCAAGTTATCAAAAAATTTTTTCACACACGTTAAAACCGGATACACGAGTATTTATTGATTTTGAAGGTGTAATGAGTAAGGCAGAAATCTATTTAAATGGGAATTTTATAAGCGAACATGTTGGTGGATATACGCGTTTCCTCGTAGAGATTACAGAGGAAATTCTTTCGGGTGAAAATCGTCTTTATGTTAAAGTTGATGCGCGTGAAACAGGCGATCACCCACCATTTGGTCATGTCGTTGATTATTTAACCTATGGTGGTATTTATAGAGAAGTTACGCTGATTGAGACCCCTAAAGATTTCATTGAATATGCCCATTTTGACGGTGATGATTCCACCTTAAATGTCACGCTATATCCAAACGCAAAAACAGCGGGGGAACATCAAGTTGATATCGAAATATATGATGAAGACATGCTTATAGACTCACTAAAAGTTAAACAGCCATTTAGTGATGTTATCCGTATGAAACATAACCATCAATTGTCAGTATGGGATCTTGATAATCCTAAGATGTATACAGCTAAACTTTTTATTGATTCGGTTTATCAAACATCATACCGTTTTAGTGTGCGCCATATAAAAGTCACAAAAGACGGATTTTATTTAAATGGTAAAGCGATTTTTTTACGCGGATTGAATCGTCATCAATCGTATCCTTATGTTGGTAATGCGATGCCAAAACGCGTTCAAGAACGTGATGCAGATAAGTTGAAATATGAGTTGGGTGTTAATATTGTGAGAAGTTCACATTATCCCCCGAGCAAACACTTTTTGAACCGCTGTGATGAGATTGGATTGTTGGTTTTTACTGAATTGCCAGGGTGGCAACACATTGGGAATGGCGATTGGAAAGCCCACGCTTTAAACGATTTAAAAAGTCTTGTTATGAATGATTATAATCACCCGAGTATTGTTATGATTGGAAGTAGAATCAATGAATCAAAAGATGATGAAACATTTTATACCGCAACCCGCGATTTAGTAAAAAGCATCGATATATCACGTCCAACCGGTGGAGTTCGCTTTTTTGGACACAGTCAATTATTAGAAGATATTTACACGGTTAATGACTTTCATCACCGTGGTGATAATGCGGGTATTGCTAAAAAGTCAATGATGACTAAAAAAGATAATCCGTATTTGATCACAGAATACAACGGGCACATGTTCCCAACGAAGTCCTTTGATAGTGAACTGCACCGTATTGAACATGCAAAGCGCCATTTTAAGGTTTTAAATGATGCCTATAAAACACCGGGTGTGATGGGGGCTATTGGCTGGTGTATGAATGATTACAATACCCATAAAGATTTTGGGAGTCATGATCATATTTGTTACCATGGTGTGATGGACATCAACCGTAATGATAAATATGCTGCTTCTGTATACGCGTCTCAAGGGGAGAAACCGACTATGAAGGTGTTATCACTCATGCAAATGGGCGAGTTGCCAAATAGTGAGTTAAAAGAAGTTATTGTTGCAACCAATGTTGATGTTGTTAAGGTGTATAAAAACGATGTTTTTATTGGCGCTTTTACAAAAGAAAGTTCGCCTTATAAGCATTTGCCTTATCCACCGATTATTATCAAAGATTTTATTGGTAACCAAATTCATGAAAACGAGTCGTTCTCCGATAAAGACGCCACTAGGATAAAAAAAATATTACTTAAAACACTGGAAAAAGAATTGAAGATGGGACTCTTTACAAAAATTAAGATGGGGTATATTTTACTCAAATATAAACTGACCAAAGAAGATGCGATTGCATTATACACAAAATATATTGGGGGTTGGGGAGAGACATTAAAATCATATCGTTTTGAAGGTATTATCAATAACGACGTTGTCATCACTCAAATGAAAGGGTATGATGATGAGTATACAGTACATGTCGAAGCTGATGATTCAATTTTGTCTCATGAAACGACCTATGATAGTACCCGGATTACAGTAGAACTATCCAATCAATTTAAAGAACGCGCGTTTTACGCAAGTCAAGTGTTTTCAATTACACCCAGTGACCACCTTGAAATCATTGGTCCAAACCAAGTTGCATTACAAGGTGGAATTCAGTCATTTTGGATTAAAACATTAAAAAAAGGCAAGGCGACACTGAGGGTTAGTTGTGAGGGGTTTGAAGATCAAACTCTGAATATTAAAATCACATAATAACACTGAGGGGTGAGATGATGTCGAAAAAACAAGTGATAATAGCTGGTGCGGTTAGGAGTTATATTTTTGCGATTGTGATGAATGTTTTGCAAATAGCATACCGTTCAATCAAATATCAACAGGTGACTTATCCGCAAAATATGACAATTTATTTACACCTACAAGTTTAACTTTCGGGATATGGGACGTTATTTATGTTTGGCTTTTTGCGTTGGAATCTTACATTATATTTTGCCATATAAAAACTGTACCCTTTTGAACTACACCCCAAACGACTTGATAAAGTAACACATTCTTGCTGGTGGTGACATTCAAGTTTCCTCTTAGTAAGCGTAGAAATAAATATTGATTCACAAGAAACACAAAAAAAACCTAAAAACGCTACAATAACGCCTATAAGTTTTAAAGCATAAAACATCAAGGTCTCTTGGGTAGCAGGAAGATTTTCTGCTTTTATTACATCGACAATTACTTGTGGTAAATTGAGAAGGCTACTACTAATAACCATAGAAATCACGGTCAGTACTTCAAAGATTAAACCGATAGTTGTGGTGATTCTAGATACATTATTGTTTTTTATAGTCTCGCTCAATATACAAATTACAAACCATGATGGATCCCATTAAAAAATGGCTTATTACTACTTTGTTTTCACCCACACAAGTATGCTGTTTCACTTTTCTCCGCCGTAAACACCCCGGGTTTGAGTGAGGTCACTTTATGTGTCTCGTCGCAAAACGGTTGCGAATCATTTGTGATCACAACGGCAACAATGATACGTTTCTCCTTCTTTTAAAACAACTTTGAAGGGTCCTTTTTGTGCTGTTTTTACTTCTGACATTAAAAAGACTTTCTTAAATATTTATCTAATGATCAAATGTTCGTTGATAAGATTGGTCACCTTCTCTTAAGGTAACCGTCGAACCGCCATTTGCTTTGGATTCATACATAGCTAAGTCTGATAAATCCAATACTCTATTAATATTAGGACTAAACTCAGTAATCGGTACAATCCCTATAGAAGCCCCAATTCGCAAGCCTTGTTTCTGTGAAACGGATTGGATATCTTTAATTATGTCTCCGGCTTTTTTCAACACACAATCTTTATCGTAATTAAAAACGTAACTAAAAAATTCATCGCCACCTAAACGGTAGTACAAGACATTTTTTTCCCATTGGTTAATAAAATGATTGCCTATACTAATCAATAGATTATCGCCCTCTTGATGACCAAATTTATCGTTATATTGTTTGAATCCATCTAAATCGATATACAAGCCATAAGCACCACTAGGTTCTTTGATGTAATCTAGATGTTTTTTTAATGTCTCCCTAGTAAAAAGTTTCGTTAAAGGGTCTTGATGTGTTTTACGATAATAAATAATTTCTT
>CAYLQZ010000050.1:0-6199 GCA_964386055.1 uncultured Candidatus Izemoplasmatales bacterium
TTATATGGTGCGAATGGGGGGACTTGAACCCCCACGGTTTTAAAACCACATGGCCCTCAACCATGCGCGTCTACCAATTCCGCCACACTCGCAGATGGTGGAGAATGACGGACTCGAACCGCCGACCCCTTGCACGTCAAGCAAGTGCTCTCCCGCTGAGCTAATTCTCCTTACAGCGTATATGATTATAGCACTGCACTAAGGCGAAAGTCAAGGCAAGCTCAATTTTTTTATTCGAAACGATCTGGTGTTCTTATTCAAAGAAAAACGCCCTGTGAGGACGTTTAAAATTATGATTGGGTTGTTGGGGCACCAATGGTGTTTTGAAGATACATTCTTCCTAATGAATCTTCAACGACATAATCGCCTTCAATGGTTTTTCCTTTTAAAAGTCGCATATCGTCTAAAGACTTGCCTTTAATAAGTTTTGAAGGGAGCGTGATGTAGTGTTCTGGTCTAATGTCACCTTGGTCTGCCATAGAAGTACAAGAACACCCTATACCACTACCTTCTAAACGAGGTGGGGTTCTAAATTCTTTTTCTAAAAGATCATAGACTTGATCATTTCTATCTTTAGCAGCAAACGTATTGTCGTCAAATTTTCCGATTAAAAACATCTCTTCATTTGCTTTATCAACATATATGACACGCATATCCTCAACGTTTAACGGGGTTACATTTTCAGCTTTAATTTCCATGCCGAGTTTTTGTTGAATTCGTTCATACTTCGCACGATCTTCAGCTGATAATGTAAGATAGTATAAACGTTCTAAAGCACGATCTTCTGGCGATTCTGATGATGAACAACATGACCCACCAAAATTGTTTTTAACCGTTTCTTTTTCTCCACTTAGCTGCATAATTAAATCCGATATTTCATCGGTATATTCTTCAGTTAATGACGCTTTTTCTCTTTCAAACCATTGTTTCATTTGTTCTAAGCCCCCGCGCATTGCAAGTCTGCGGTTTACTTCAAAGACGATGAAGGTAATCACAACAAATGTTATGATTAATATCACTGGTAAGTTTTCCATAACAATCACCCTACTAAGTTATTTTGTAGCTACAGTATACCATCACACAAAGCTTTTTCTATAGTAGGATGCGACGTAATTATTTTGTGTAAAAACTATTAATTAGTAATAACGTTTAAAAATTCATCCATATGGGCTTGAGTAATGATGTTTCCGTTTTTTAATTCTTTAAGAAGGTTTTTATAATAGGTTTTGGTTGTTTTTTGTGGGGTTATGATTGGAACTTTTTGAGTTTTTTCATCGACTAACTTATGTTTTGGATAATGGTCTGTACGTCCTTCTTTATCACGTACGACAAGATCACCATTAGCCGCAACGCCTTTAAGTGTCATAACACGGGTTCCTTTATCTAATCTAACCAAGCGTTCTTTAACTGCGATATAATTATCTTTTTTAGCAGGTTTTTTTCCATTTGCACGAGCAGGATAAACAAACTCACGAGCATAAACATTAAATAATTGATCGTTAATGTCTTTAGCGACGTATGCTGTTTCATTATGTTTTCCTATAATAAAGGCTTCCTCTTTTAACACAATTAATTCTACCGCAAATGGCGCATCAATACTTTGAAACTGATCAGATAAAAAATCATCTACTTTTGCGTCCATTCTTTCTTGCATAATTTCTACAGTACGTTCAAAAACATTTTCCGCCCCTTTTGTATGGGCATTTTCAAATCCTGTCGAGACTAAAATATAATTCATAGTTTTTTGTCTCACACTTGCTTTTTTAGCAAGCCCTACTAACAGCTCAACAGGGATATGATATCGACTTGGCATTAAATCTTTTTTTCGTTTGAACCACACCTCATATTCATTTCTTTTGGATTCTTCTGGACTTGTCTTGGTGTATGTTTCACTGGTAGATTTTGCTGTTAAGATGATTCCAACACCAATTAACAAAAAAGCCCCCAATACAATTAACGAAATAATAACTGGATTAATAATGAACACCCCTAACTTGTATATTTTTATGGTATGCGTTTGTTACGCTTAATGTAATTGTAGCACGGTTTTAAAAGGAATAAAAGCATATTACAGCCATCAAAAGTATTTTCGGTAGCGTTTTTTAGTGTCTTTTTGTTCATAAACATCTAGATTGTTTGGAAAATCTTCTTTTTTGTGGGTGATATCTTTCATATACGGCAATATAGCTTTATAAATCATCGCAATCCCCATCCCAATAAGAATAAACGCTAAGCCCAAATGTAAAGAGCGGTTATAAAACAGGAGTTCACCCAAAGGGACGTCACTCATTACAATAGTAATAATTAAGCTAACCCCCGAAATAGAGGCGACACTAAGATGCACTTTATTGTATAAGGTGCGTTCATATAAATAATAAATCACCGCAAATAATAGATACAACCCAGCGTACCCAGGATAAACATAGCGAATAATAAAGGTGTGGGCATAAGCCGCAAACCCGATGTATGTCAATCCAATCATAAAAGCGATGATTATATCTTCTTTTTTCATATTTATCACCTACACACTTATAGTTTATCATATTGATGGTGCATGTAAAAAAAACGCGACATTCAAAATGAATGCCGCGTATCTTTATGAATTATCAGTAGAAGGTTCTAAGTCTGTTTTTGGTTCTACAGTTGTTGGAGATATATAGTCTCTAGGAAAATATTTTTCATTTAACTCATCAATAAGATGCGCAATCCGTTTATAGACAACAAAAGTGATTCCATACACTAAAACAGCCAATACTAAGTTCATAGGAATTGCGGCATATAAAATGAACATCCGCATCCAATTGTCTTCGTTAATACCAGGGATGTTTGACATCATCCCTATTAAAGGCGTTGGATCTCCGTTAAATTACAGCTGAATATAAAAATCAACTAAGAAAAAGTAATTGGCCATCACTGCGATGACAACCCATGTAACAATCCCTAAGGCAGATCCAATAAGCGCCCCTTTTTTAGAGCGTAGTTTTAAATACACAACGGAAGAAACTAAAACGACCGCAGACCCAATTAAGATATCCGCAAATTCACCAACATACGCTGTAGAGGATCCCACAATAGCGAGTTTTAAAAGCGTTCTTAATAAAACAACTGCGACGCCGCTCACTGGCCCTAAAGCGAATCCCGCGATAATGGCGGGTAAGTTTGAAAACTGAATATCCAAAAATGATGCATATGGCCATGGAAACTTTAACGTAATATAAAGCAGCGCAGATATGGCAGATAAGTTTGCAATAACGACAAGTTGTAGCGTTTTATTTTTTCTCATGTTCATTCTCCTCAATAAAAAAATGCTCGTGAATAGCTTCGCGAGCATTAGAAAACGACCTGAAAAGGATCTATCTTCTCTCATCTAGACTATCACTATCGGTCCTGGAATTACACCAGATCATGCTTTCGCTCGCGGACTGTACCGCCGGTCGGGAATTACACCCTGCCCTGAAGACTATTCAATTATTAAATCACTTGTATTATAACTTTATAAAATTAGGTTGTCAATAAAAATTTTATAGGGCTTCGTTAGGGTATACTAGATTCCATTCCTGGCGAATTTGATCCATCAAACTCAATATAATTAAAGTGAATTGATGCGGCATTGTCTTATTCTCAAGCGTATTTTCTTCGATTGTTTTGATAAAGCTTTGAATTTGATATTCAAACCCATTTACTTGATGAGGGACGTTTAAGCGTTTTATAAGGTCTTGATTCGTGTTATAGATGATTGCAGTATTGGCCGAAGAATAGTGTGGAATCACTATCTTGCCTTTAGTTCCATAAATGGTGGCGTCTTTTTTTAACGGAGTCAGCATCGATAGCGTGATAGTTATATCAATGGTATCGTGTTTTAAATAAAGTGTTTCCTCTATGTCAACACCGTTTTTCAAGGTGACTGTAGAATCCCCATAATCAAGTTCCCCAAATAAGTCATGCGCAAGCGTTAAAGGGTATACTCCAATATCTAATAAAGCACCTCCTCCAAGGGCGTTGTCATAGAGTCGTTCAGTTTTTTCTACCGTTGAAAATGATGCTTCCATTTTCGTAATTTCTCCAATCACCCCTTTATCAAGGTGTTGTTTAACGGCGTGAATGACTGGTAAAAACCGCGTCTTCATGGCTTCCATCACAAGTAAGTGATTGGTTTTCGCTAACGTTATAATTTCTAGTGCTTCTTTTTTATTTAAGGTGAATGGTTTTTCACATAATACATGTTTACCATAATTGAGTGCTAATTTCATGTGATCAAAATGGTAACTATGCGGCGTCGCAATATAGACGCACTTCAAATCTGCATCCTTTAACATCGCTTCATAACTACCGTACGCTTTAGTAATATTGAATTCACTTTGATAGCGCCACGCTTTTTCAATCGTTCTTGAGGCAATAGCGTACGGTTTAATCCCTAAACCGTTAAGTGCAGTTAAAAAGCGTTTAGCAATATTGCCAGCTCCGATTACTCCAAACTTCACCATGGTAGCCTCCTATTTTTATTTATGTTTATAGTATGGATTATATCATATTAAATATAAACATCCTTTTGGATTATTTTGCGTTTTATACTATACTGAGGTGGGTAAGGTTTTATAATGCATTACCCCCTTTTATTAAGCTTTATAATAGAATAGTATGTTTTGCTAAATTATTACTCGTGGAGGCTACTTATGAAAAAAATTGAAGTTGTTGCAGCGGTATTCAAAAACGAACATAATGAGTTTTTTTGTGCTCGACGCAAAGACGAAGGTGAATTGGCTTTGAAATGGGAATTTCCTGGTGGAAAAATTGAAAAGAACGAAACACCAAAACAAGCACTGTATAGAGAAATTAAAGAAGAATTGTCCGCTGAAATTAATGTTTTAGATTACATTACTACGGTGCAACATCAGTATGAATCTTTTTATTTAACTTTACATGCTTATTATGCAAGCGTAGATAAAGGGAAACTCATATTAAGCGAACACACTGATGCTAAATGGTTATCTATTCAAGCATTAAAAGAACTAGATTGGGCTGAGGCTGATATTCCTGTCATTAATAAGTTATTAAGTTCTACATAATTTACAAAAGGGGATTTGTATGGATAATAAAGGATTTAATGAACCAAGGTTAGTTACCAATTCAGATAATGGCACATTTTATAGTGAATTGTTAAATAGTTTAACGAGCTGTAACCATTTTTACTTTTCAGTTGCGTTTATTAATTATTCTGGGTTACAGCTTTTAATAGATGCCTTTAAAGCGCTAGAAGATAAAAATATTAAAGGGGAAATTATTGCTTCTACTTACCTTAACTTTACTGATGTTAAAGCGCTACGAAAACTTCAAACCTTTGAAAATATCGAAACAAAAATTTATATTTCTGATTAAACAAAAGGGTTTCATACAAAAGGCTATATATTTGAATATGATGATTATTATAAAATATTAATCGGATCATCAAATATTACCCAGTCTGCTTTAAAAGCTAACGTAGAAAGGAACGTTCGATACATTTCAAAATCTAAACATGACGATTTCATTATTCGTTTTATAAATGAATTTAAACAATTATGGAAACATACCACTTCTTGAAATACTGATTTCATTAATCATTGAAACGTTAGATTATGGAATTTTACGTTTTCAAGAAGAGTTTGGAAAAGACAAGTACGATTATCCATATTTAAAACTTTACCATCCTTATAAGATGAAAGATATGGGGTTTTTAACAAACTATGATAAATCTTTTTCTTCTATTCGCGGGAGTGGGGTTTGGAGAAATGGTAACCACTTCTTTTTATTTGTCGATTTACACAAAGAGGAAGTTAAGGAAAGTATTAATTATGCTGATAAATTAATTTCACCAACAAGAATGCAGTGGCAAACACAGAATAAAACATCACAAAACTCCAAAACCGGATTAGACCTATGTTATAACAAAGAAAGAGGAATCATTTTACACATGTTGGTCCGAAAAGCTAAAAAAATAGGAACGCAAAATATCGACTATAAATATATTGGAAAAGTAAATGGTTTGTCTTGTAAAGGAGAAAAACCTATTACTATTCAATTAGAAATTGAAGATCCGTTACCAAGATATATCTTTGAAGATTTAACATTAAAAGTTAAAAAATATCGTGATACAAATAAAAAAACCGCTTGATGTTTTTATTAAACATCAAGCGGTTTTTATTATATTAATCATCTGCGT
>CAYLQZ010000051.1:0-5792 GCA_964386055.1 uncultured Candidatus Izemoplasmatales bacterium
TATGGCGGAGGGGAGGGGATTCGAACCCCCGCATCGAGCAAACGATCTACTAGCTTTCCAAGCCAGCCCCTTAAGCCACTTGGGTACCCCTCCGTAAACTATAACCTTTTTTATTTTAACATGTTTATGCCTTTAGGCAAGTATTTTAATATATCACTTGGTATAAATGTTTCTTCTACACTATCGTTTAAAGCTGCGATGGTACTATGAGTATGGAGTAAAGCTCCGTTTTTAGCCGCATCTAATAAGGGTTCATGTTTCATAAATCCTAAAATTAACCCGCCTAATATATCGCCACTTCCCCCTTTTGCCAATGCTGGGTTAGGCGCATAAAGGTAAATTTGCGTATCATGGGTTGCGATTATACTACATGGACCTTTTAACAAAACCGTTGCCTGCTTAGAGGTAAAGGGCTTTATCGCACTTAAAGGATCATTTAATACACTGTGTGTTGTCTGATTTCCCATCATGGC
This sequence comes from uncultured Candidatus Izemoplasmatales bacterium, assembly GCA_964386055.1. GTDB lineage: Bacteria > Bacillota_I > Bacilli_A > Izemoplasmatales > Izemoplasmataceae > B1SED10-225. Next base: position 474 of record CAYLQZ010000051.1, read on the forward strand.
AAGTTCGCCAACGTGTGGCGTAATCAATACATTCGATAAATCATCAAATTCTTCATAAATTGCTTTAAAATAATATAATCCACCTGCATCGATTAATAGTGGCTTTTTCGTATCAATTAATTTTTTTAAAACCGCTTTATAGTCTGAACGATTCGTTTCTAATCCAGCCCCAAATAAGATAACATCTTTGCGGTCTAAATGATCCAATACATCGGTAGGATTCGATAAATGGTGGGTTAAGATTTCTAAAGGAACCGTTTTATGATAACATTTTGCATTATCAAAAAGCGAATAGACTAAGCCTAGCCCTGATTTTAAAGCGGCACTACTGGCCATAATAAGGGCCCCTTCCATAGATGCGCTTCCCCCAATGAGTAACGCCACACCTCTTTGGTATTTATGGGTATTATTTAAGTGGGATTTTAATGATATTTGTGCCTTAGGCATTACTCGGTTATAAGCAAATTTAGGCATGTGAATGCCAACGTCGATTACATGATGCTTGCCGTGATAATCGGCCGCATCATGTAAAAGATTGCCTGTTTTGTAGTGTTGAATAATGAAAGTATGCGTCGCATGGATTGCACTGCCAAGTGCTAGCCCGTTATACGCATTGATTCCTGAAGGAATATCGATCGATATGACGGGTAAGTTAAACGTATTAATTTCATCAACTAATGTTTTAAATATTCCTTTTAATGGCATTTTAAGGCCTGTACCAAATAATGCGTCAATAATCAACTCGCTTGATTGAAGAGACTTATAACGATGCTTTAAATCCGCTATAGCGTGAATTGAGTAGATTGTTGTTTTATTTTTACATTCACTTAGCGCTTTTTTTAACGATGGACTATGTTTAGTGGTGTCTCCAATCACAAAAAGCGTAACGTCATACCCTTTATTTACTAAGTGCTCACCAAATACTACACCATCGCCGCCATTATTGCCTAGACCAACTAAAATCGAAATCTGCGTTTGGGGGATTAAACGGTGCTGCATTGCATAATCAAATAGGCCTGTTGCGGCTTGACGCATCAAAGTATAATCTGTTAGCTTCAACGTTTCGATGGTATAGGCATCACTTTGAGCCATTTCTTGTGGAGTCAAAACTAATGAATCATTCATATAGACCTCCAAGAAAACTTTATTTTGTTCCGAATAAACGATCGCCTGCGTCCCCTAATCCTGGGGTAATATATTTGTTCGCAGTGAGTCCTTCATCAACTGCAGCAACATAAATTTTAAGATCAGGACACGATTTTTCTATAAATTCTAGGCCTTCAGGAGAAGCCACTATGCCAATGAAACGGATATCTGTAGCACCAGATCCTTTTAAAATATCATATGACTGTTTGACAGATCCTCCCGTGGCTAGCATAGGGTCAAGTAAAAAAACTGTCGATTTTTCTAAATGCTCAGGTAGCTTTGTATAATACTTCTCTGGCGTAAAGCTCACTTCGTCTCGGTAAAGGCCTATATGACCGACTTTGGCATGCGGAATTAACATGTGGATAGCATCAGTCATGCCTAACCCTGCTCTTAATATAGGCACAATAACAATATCAGTGTCTAAAACTTCTCCTTGGGTTTCAACAAGGGGCGTTTCAATATCGACAGCCTTTGTTTTTAAATCTTTTGTTGCTTCATAACACATTAACCCACTTATTTCATTAATAGTTTCTCTAAACATCTTACTGTCAGTTTCTTTACGTCTTGCTCGGGTTAATTTGTTTTGAATTAACGGATGATTAATGATAGTTGTTTGCATGTTTACACCTCTTCTATATTTTCAATTTTATTATAAGTTTTTATTGACCATTTAACAAGCATGATTTAGTATCAAAAAAAGACTATTATCACTTAACAATAGTCTTTTTAATATGATGTGTATATAAAGAGTAGATTTCATTACTCAACGCTAAAAGAGACTTGACGTTCGTATTTATAACATAATCAACATGATCTAATGCGTCACGATGAAAAATTGCTCTATCTTTTTGGATTCTAGTTTGAATATCACGAAGATGATCGCCGCGTTCTTTCATTCTTTTCGTTCTTACGGCTTCAGACGCTTCTAAATAGAAAAAAACCGTCTCTTCATCTAATTTTTGATTAAGGACATTTGCACCATTTGGATCAACGATTAAAACACTATTAATCGATGCTTCTTTAAAAGCGGTGCCATAAAAATGATTAGCATATTCCACAGTTTCAATAAATTCTCCACGGTCTTTTTTTAATAAAAATGCTTTTTTATCTAAAAAGTAATAATCGATACCGTCCTTTTCCCCTTCGCGAATAGGACGGGTTGTGAAAGTGACCATTTTTTTAAAACGGGAATGTTTAATGAGCATTTTGGAGATTTCAGTTTTTCCACTTGCAGAAGCGCCAACCATAACTAACATAACACACCGTCTCCTTTTTCTTAAAAATTGTAACAAAATTTAAAGGAAAAGAAAAGATGTAATTTACCTTTTATAATTTATAAAGAACAATTTCATCTGAAGCGTAAATACTATAAGGGGTTTTAGATAAATCCCCTTCAAATAGTGTCGCAGTCCCATCTTTAATGATCCCAATTGGGATGGTTTTATGATTTGAGGATTCATAATGACTGTTTATATAAGACTTACCATTATCAAAGTTCATAGGAAAATCGGCTTCATAAAGTGATTGTGCTGGTTGAATATGAAGGGCTTTAGAATCTGTTTGATCGTGGTTTGACGCAATACTTAATAAATCATCATAAAACGGCTCGGTTCTAGGGAACAGTGCTAGTTTACTAAGTAATAAGGATATAATTTTATTAGATATAATAGTGTTTTCAATATTTAAATCCTTAATTAAACGGTCGTTTTTCGGATCTAAAAGTTCCGCTATTATATGGACGTTTTCATCGGTTATCACTTTTTTAAGATGAAGCAAACTATCGATCACTTCTCCATCAACCATATCATCTGTTTTGGTTTCGTCGCTTAATAATATAATGGTTAGGGGCTCACTTTGATTAATATGGTCACCATGGTCTTTTAAAGATTTGTGCGAAATATTATCGATCGAGAAATTACTATTATGTAAGGTCTCATAAGATTTAAACGATGTTTCAATATATGATTTTTTATTGTTATTGCCAACAATTAACACATTTAGATTTGCCCGTTCGCTCAATGGTGCTAATTTTAATGCTTTAGTTTGAATATCTAAACTCGGATCAAACGTTTGTGCGTGGGTATAAGTAGAACTTAACGCAAAGAGTTGTCCCGCATAATCTCCCATAGGAATCGCGTTTGAGTGGTATTTTAAACAATCATCAAATGATTTATCTTCAACTGGGTAGATTTCTGACCCTTCAAAAGAAAACATTGATAAATAAATATCTTCTGTATGTTTTTGAATGATGGTTTGGGCCATAATTTGGCCTAAACGTTTGTCAAAACAAATAGGAATCAAGTGATACCTTTTAAGGCTTTTAATTTGTTTTTGCATCGAAAGCACTTTTTCTTTGGTTTCAAACGCTTTGACTTCGCTTACTATATTAATGGTTTCACTTAACTCAAGTTGGCCTAAGCTAAGCAGTATTTTAATGACATTTAAATCGCCAGCTGTTAAAGCTTCACTCGGAATATCATAGACGTGATCATTCATAATAATTATAGTATCACTTTTATCAATCGAGCAGTCCATCAACTCACTTTGATTTAGTGGACTTCCTTTTTTTATAAGGACGTTGAATTTTTTAAGTTTTTCTTTACTTACGTTTTTACTAAGTAAAGCACTTCTTATTTTTTCATCAACTATGTGTCTATTGATATCAGCTAAAATGATAACAGAGATTTTTTTACTCTTTACATATAGTAAATCGGCAATTAGTTCAGGTACTTTGTTATTATAATTTAAAATTACAATATGATCTTGTAAGTAAATCTTTCCTGATGACGATTGCTTTCTCTCAAAGTAATCTTTCAATGCATTTGTGATTAATGCGATAATCGTCCCTGAAAACAAAATGATTCCAATCAATAAAACACTTACCGCTAAAAAGAGTGTTTGTGGATTATCAATTTCTAAGATTGCATTGGGGGCTAATAACCATGTGACACTCCCAAGCGCAAACGCTTCAACAAAAGAATTAAAAGTATCATCGATTATTAAAGCGATAAAAGCCGCAATCAATAGAATCATTATGTTCAAAGAAAGCATCATCAAAATAATGGTAATGCGTGGCATTTTATGCGTTTTTACACTAAATGCGGACCGTATGTTAGAAATTTTCTGTTTAAGTTTTCCCATAAGACCAACTCCTTTGTTATAATTATACATGATAGTAGGTAAACTTGAAAATTATATCAGTAGAAGCAATAAAAAAAAATTTATCTTAGGTGGTATGTATGCAAAAATTAAAACACGACTTTATAGAACTAGATAATGGCGAATCGCTATTTTATTCCATGCGCCAAGGAGACGGAACGCCTTTAGTCTTGTTGCACGGTAATTTATTTTCTTCAGTTATTTTTGCCCCTCTCATTGAAGCCTTAGATAACAATATAACGATAATTTCAGTTGATCTAAGAGGATTTGGTAAGTCTACTTACCATGAAGAGGCGAAAAGCGTAAAAACGTACAGCGAAGATATTAAAGCCTTTTTAGATAAGCTTTCGATTGTACGCGCTGATATTTTAGGGATAGATTTTGGAGCACTCATCGCTATGCGTTTAGGGGTTGATCATTCAAAGATCATTCGCGCTATTATTATGTTATCCTCTTATAGTGTTGCAGGTAGATCAATCAAGCAGCGTAAACTAGGAGGCTTATTGAAGAGTAAAGATCCAATTAAAACCTTACCTGAAATTGAAAAATATGTTGCGCCTGTTCAAAAATATAAAGAAAAAAATCAACGATGGTTCATTAAACAAATGCTTAATAAAGATATTTTTACTGTAGACAAACCCCTTGATGGTTTGTATGAAAAGTTAATTGATGCGTTTATTGCACAAAGAAATCTTCCTGAAATTTATTATGCCATGACTTACTTTAATATATTTAGTGATGACAATGGTGTGGTTGATGGAGAACATAAGGCTAAAACATTAAATATGCCTATTTTATCGATTCATGGCGATAAAAATGAAGCGATCCCTGCTGGCGTTGCTAAATTTAATGAACGTGCGATTGGAAAAAATGTAGAAACCCATATTCTAAATGGGGTTTCCCATGTTCCTTTTATTGATGACGTTAAACATGTCGCTAAACTCGTTGAAATATTTAGAGAACGACTAAATCAAAAAAATGAAAATCCCGGTTAAGGATTTTCATTTTTTA
>CAYLQZ010000052.1:0-5258 GCA_964386055.1 uncultured Candidatus Izemoplasmatales bacterium
AAAAAATGTTCACTACAACAGCTGTAGTGAACATTTTTTTATTTTAGTGCTTTTAAAAAGCTAGTCCCATAGTTTGGTTTTTGAACATTGAAATTATCTGAAATCGTTGCGGCGATATCAGCGAAGGTTGCTCTCTCTTCTATCTGACCGCCTTTTAGTTTTGTATTATAAACGAGTAGTGGGACGTATTCTCTTGTATGATCGGTCCCAATATGGGTAGGATCATTTCCATGATCGGCGGTAATAATTAATAAATCGTCATCGCCTAAGCACTGCATTAGTTCATTGAGTTGCGTGTCAAAATCTTCTAAAGCTTTTTTATAGCCTTTTGGATCACGTCTATGGCCGTATTTTGCGTCAAAGTCAACCAAATTTAAATACGCTAATCCTTTGAACTTGTTTTTGGTATAATTGATGTAATTTTTCATGCCTTCATCATTATCTGCTTGTTTAATACTTTCAGTAATCCCTTCGCCATCGTAAATATCATTAATTTTACCAAACCCAACGACGTTATAGCCATCTTCTTCTAAATAATTAAGCGTTGTTTTATCAAACGGTTTTAACGCATAATCATGTCGATTAGGTGTTCTTTCAAAATTCCCTTTTTTATTGCCTAAAAATGGACGAGCAATAACGCGGCCAACTTTATATTCTTCTTTTAAAGTCAACTTCCTAGCTATTTCACATGCTCTATAGAGTTCATCTAATCCAATTTTTTCTTCATGTCCTGCAATTTGCAAGACACTATCTGCGGAAGTGTAGACGATTAAATCACCAGTTTTTAATTGATGTTCTCCTAATTCATCTAAAATATCTGTTCCGCTTGCGGCTTTATTGCCAACGATGTTTCTACCGGTTCTTTTTTCTAATTCTTTTATTAAAGAATCAGGAAATCCGGTTTCCGTAAAGGTTTGGAATGGTTCTTCTACTTTTAAGCCCATCAATTCCCAGTGGCCTGTCATAGTATCTTTTCCGTTACTGATCTCAACCATGCGCGTATAATACCCAGCTGGATCATCATTAGGCAATACGCCTTTAATATCGGTTAAATTCCCATATCCTAGCTTTTGCATCGTAGGTAAGGTAATTCCATTTTGTGATAATGCAATGTTTTTAATGGTATTGGCTCCTATGTCTCCAAACGCTTCTGCATCTGGCAAGGCACCACACCCAACACTATCAATAACTATTAAAAATACACGATTATACATCTAATCTCTCCTTTTAGCATGCGGATGGTGTTGATCATAAACCGCAATTAACTGTTTTTTGTTGATATGTGTATATAATTCAGTTGTTGAAATACTACTGTGGCCAAGCATTTCTTGGACATAGCGTAAATCAACACCTGCTTCTAACAAATGTGACGCAAAAGAATGTCTCAGTGTGTGGGGCGATACGGTTTTATTGATTCCTGCCTTTAATGCTAAGGTTTTTAGGATTTTAAAAAACCCAACACGAGATATACCCTTGCCATGTCTATTTAAAAATACATAAGGGGTTGGTACTTTTGATAGTTTCAACCGTCCAGATTCTAAATATTTTTTTACCGCAAAAGCTGCTTGAGTGCCTATAGGAACAATTCTTTCTTTTCCCCCTTTCCCTTCTACATTAATTACTCCTTGATTGATGTGAAGGTCATTTGGGGTAAGGCTTAAAAGTTCTGTAATTCTCAGCCCACTGCCATAAAGCAATTCTAACATTGCTAAGTTACGCTGCGCTAGTGGGTCTTCACCGTTTACAACGTCTATTAAACGTTCAATTTCTTCTATACTAAGTATTTCAGGAAGCCTTTTTTCCTGTTTCGGCCTTGAAATATTTAAGATGACATTATCATCTACTAATTTTTCATCTAGCATAAATTGATGAAACCCTTTAATTGCACTTAATTTTCTAGAAACACTAGAGGGTGCAGTATGATGTTTTCTCAAAACCATTAAGTACTGTTTAATGGTATGTTTTTCAATGGTTTCAGGCATTTTAATAGACTTTTTATCCAGATAGTTTATATAGTGATTTAAATCTGATAAATATGCTTTTTGTGAATTTTTAGATAGATGAGTTGTCGCTTTTAGTTCATATTCATATTCTTTTAAAAGCTGTTTAAGCACACATCCACCTCCTAAAGCATCGAAAATATAGCGTTGCCATACATTAAGCCTTTATGACTTAAAGCAAGGTATGAATCTTTATACGTCAAAAATCCTTCATCAATCATACGCTCAAATGTTGGATAAACATCAAATACATCTTGATTAAATCGCTTTTGAAAGGTTTCAACGTTGATGCCTTTTAATAATCGTAATCCATTTAACATGAAATCTCTCATAGGTTCATAAGCATACGTTGTTTTATTTGGGATGTTTTTATGTTGCATATTATCTAAATAATGTTTAATTCTTAACGGATTAAAATACCGGGTAGAATCATATTTAGAATGGGCGCCTACGCCGAGCCCTAAATAATCTCCATCTCTCCATATTAAAACGTTATGATAGCCTTGATGCGATGATTTCCCAAAATTCGATATTTCGTAATGGGAATAATTATTTTCACGAAGGGTATGAATAATCGTTTCAAACATCGTCGCTTCTAAATCGTCATCAGGCAAGGTTACGTCTCCTTTATTCACTAAGTGATAAAGGCGCGTTTGTTCTTCTACGATTAGATTATAATAGGATATATGATCAGGATTTAAGCGTAAAAGTGTCTTTAAATCATGATGGAGATCATCTAACGTTTGTCCTGGCAATCCAAAAAGCATATCAACGCTTACCGAGTCAAACTGAACCATTTTCAGGTGATTAAATACATTGAATACATCTGCGGTTTGATGACTGCGATTTAAAAACTTTAGCGCATTATCATGAAAGGTTTGCACCCCTAAAGAAAGTCTGTTTACGCCTATTGAATGAATGGTTTTAAGTTTCTCTAAAGATAAGTCATTGGGGTTGCACTCCATGGTGAATTCTTCAATATTTTCAAGCGATATATACCTTTTTAACGTTCGCCCTAATTTTTCTAAGTTCGCAATCGATAAAATAGAAGGCGTTCCTCCCCCTATAAATATCGTTTTCAATGCTTTAAAGCGAGACTTATGAGTGGTTATTTCTTTGATTAAGGCATCAATGTAAGCATCGTGTTTCGCCTTAGATCCAATTTCTTTTGCAAAATCACAATAGGTACATACCTTATCGCAAAAAGGAATATGAATATATAATGATTCCATCATTTATCACCTTTAATTATAGCATATATTGTGGTTCAATTACATGTATAAGCGATAAGAAAAACACGCTTTTAAGCGTGCTAATCATCATCAATTGATAAAACAGATAAGAATGCTTCTTGAGGAACTTCAACATTCCCAACACTCTTCATACGTTTTTTACCTTCTTTTTGTTTTTCTAAAAGTTTTTTCTTTCTTGATACGTCTCCACCATAACATTTTGATAAAACGTTTTTGCGCATAGCACGCACAGTACTTCTTGCGATGATGCGGTTATTAATTGCAGCTTGTATAGGAACGATAAACATTTGTCTAGGAATAATGTCTTTAAGTTTTTCTGTGATGGCTTTCCCCCGATGAAATGCAAAATCACGGTGAACAATGACACTTAAGGCATCTACGATTTCATTGTTAATTAAGATATCCATTTTTACAAGCTTACTTACTGAATAGCCTTTTATATCATAATCTAAAGACGCATAGCCTTTAGAAGAACTTTTAAGTTTATCAAAAAAGTCATAGACAATTTCTAGTAATGGCAGGTCATAAGCCAGTTCAACTCTTACATCGCCCATATAGGTCATATTTTTAAATTTACCACGTTTGTTTTGACACAGTTCCATGATGTTTCCTACATATTCTTTAGGACACATAATCGTCGCATCTACGTAAGGTTCTTCAATTTTATCGATATACTGTGGTTCAGGCATATCGGAAGGATTGTCAATAGTTTTAACAGACCCATCGTTTAAATAGACTTTATAGATAACGCTCGGGGCCGTAGCGATTAAATCTATGTTAAATTCACGTTCTAATCGTTCTTGAATAATTTCCATATGAAGCATGCCTAAAAATCCAGTTCTAAATCCAAAGCCTAAGGCTTGTGAATTTTCAGGTTCAAATGTCAAAGAAGCGTCATTAAGCTTTAAGCGTTCTAATGCTTCTCTTAAATCGTTATAGCGGTTGGAATCAATTGGAAATAATCCACAAAAAACCATTGGGTTTAAGGGACGATAGCCTGGTAGAGCTTTTGTTGCAGGGTTTTTGAGCGTGGTGATGGTGTCCCCTACACGTACATTGACAACATTTTTAATTGACGCAACAACATACCCAACATCTCCAGGTCCTAAATACTGTCTAGGTTCTTGTTTCGGAGTGGTGACACCAACCTCTGTAACGTCAAATATTTTTCCTGAAGAAAACATTTTAATGGTATCCCCTTTTGAAATAGTTCCTTCTACAACACGTATTGATGGAATAACTCCACGATAAGGATCGTATATCGAATCGAAAACCAATGCTTTTAACGGTGCATCCGCTTCGCCTTTTGGTGCCGGTATTTTACTTATAACTTGATCTAATATAGCTTCAATCCCTATGCCTTCTTTGGCAGATGTTAATACCGCTTCAGAAGCATCGAGCCCAATAATATCTTCAATATCTTTTTTTACTTTTTCAACATTGGCACTCGGTAAGTCAATTTTATTGATAACCGGAATAATTTCTAAATCATTATCCAGTGCTAAATATACGTTGGCAAGGGTTTGCGCCTCTATGCCTTGAGCCGCATCAACAACTAAAAGCGCGCCTTCACAAGCCGCGAGTGAGCGAGAGACTTCATAAGCAAAGTCAACATGACCTGGCGTATCAATTAAATGGAAGATATAATTATTGCCATCCGCATGATCGTATGAGATTTCAACCGCATTCAATTTGATAGTAATGCCGCGTTCGCGTTCTAGATCCATTGAATCTAAAAGTTGTTCTTTCATCTCTCTTGAAGTAATCGATTTGGTTTTTTCTAAGATACGATCGGCAAGCGTGCTTTTTCCATGATCAATATGAGCGATAATGGAAAAGTTTCTAATACTTTTTTGCCGATTTTTGATGGCTTCATAGTCTTTTTCTTTCAAGCTGCATCTTCCTTTCTAAACGCTTAAACTATTGTACAATAATTCGAGTGATTTTTCAATAAATATAAGGCCTATCGCCCATAAAAAAAAGACGCATAATATGCGTCTTTTTG
>CAYLQZ010000053.1:0-4843 GCA_964386055.1 uncultured Candidatus Izemoplasmatales bacterium
AACATTGAATATGTTACGCCCTATCGTGGATACTCTACCGATGCGGAACCGACACCGGGTGCAATTCAAGAGATGATTGACAAAATGGATGAATATAATGTAAACTATCTTTTCAGTGAGAAACTAATTTCTGAAAGTGTCTCTAATACCATTTCTGAACAAACCAATGCTGAAATTCTTTATATTTATGATGGTGAAAATGCACCTGTTGATGAATTTAATGATGGCATTACTTTCTTAGATATGATGCGTCACAATATAGAACAATATAAGATAGGATTAAATTATAATGAATAAAGAAGAATTAATTAACATTGATAATTTAAGTGTTAAATACCAACAATTTGAAGCACTTAAAAATATATCCTTTTCTATCAACCGTGGCGATTTTATCGCCATTGTTGGTGCGAATGGATCTGGAAAAACCACGCTTATAAAGTCCCTTATGGGGCTTTTGCGTGTTTCTAGTGGAAAAGTAACAAAGCTTAACGATTTATATATTGGGTATTTACCTCAAAATACCGCGTCTCAAGACCGCTTATTTCCATCAACAGTGGAAGAGGTGGTTTCAACAGGGTTAATGGGAAAAAAAACGTTTCCCAAAATGTTGAATGCAAACGATAAACAATTAATTAAAGAAACTTTGGAATACATGAAAATACCTCATCTTAGAAAAAAACGGATTGGCTCGCTTTCAGGAGGCCAACAACAACGTGTTTTGTTAGCGCGTGCTTTAGTAACTGAGCCTGATATTCTTATTTTAGACGAACCTACCAGTGCACTTGATCAATCTATGCGTAGTCATTTCTTTAAAGTAGTAGAAGAACTAAACCAAACATTTAATATGACCATTCTACTCGTGACCCATGATATTGTGACGACTGGTGATTACATTAATCGAGTTGTTTATTTAGATCAAACGTTAAAGTTTGATGGAACATTTGATGAGTTTTGTGAAGATCCTGAGCTTTCACCATTTGTCCACACGCATCCGCTTAAGCATCGTGAAGGGTGGTGTAAACATTGACTTGGTTAGAAGTTTTTCAAGCTATTTTTCGTTATCAATTTATGTTAAGAGCTGTTATTGTAGGAATAATGGTTGCGATTAGTAGTTCATTTATCGGTTCGTTTTTGGTACTTAAGAAATTTTCAATGATTGGACACGGGCTTTCGCATGTTGCGTTTGCTGGGATTGCGATTGGCCTTTGGCTAGATCAAGCCCCATTGTTAGTTACCATCCCGATTGTAGTTATTGTTTCGGTATTTATTTTAAAACTAAATCAATCGGTTGCTCTTCATGGTGATGCGGCCATCGGATTGACAGCGGCATTCGCTATGGCACTAGGAACGATTTTGGCAAGTGTTGGTGGGGGATTTAACGTTGATTTGTTTAGTTACTTATTCGGTTCGATTTTGGCAATTGGTCAAATTGATTTATATTTATCCATTGGCTTTTCTTTTATTGTTTTAGTCACCATCATTCTTTTTTATCATGATTTATATGCCATGACGTATGAAGAAGAGTTTGCTAAAGTTAGTGGCGTTAAAACATCACGCTTAAATACCTTGCTCGCAGTTTTAACAGGGTTAGCAGTAGTGATTGGTATACGTGTAATAGGAACTGTATTAATATCAGCATTAATTATTTTCCCAACCGTGATAGCGATGCAATTTAATAAAGGCTTTAGAGGGACCATTACCCTTGCGGTATTTTCAAGTGTAATAACAGTAGTAATGGGTCTTTTAGTATCATTTAAGTATGATTTACCATCAGGGTCAACCATCGTTATTGTCAATGGTCTTTTGTTTTTTGTTATTTACCTTTATAATACAGTACGTAAAGTCACGCAAAATTAGGAGGTATTTTATGTCTAATAAATATCAAAATTGGCTAAGAGAACATGGCCTAAAAGCGACTAAAAATAGAATGATGATGCTTGAAGCATTAGATACAAACCATAATTTTCTCTCTGCTGAAGATATTTATCTTGCGCTTAAAGATCAAGCGAGTAATCTATCTTTATCTACAGTCTATCGTTCAATGGAATCGTTAGTTGAGGTTGGGGTAGTAGCGCAAGTAAATTTAGAAACCTCAAAACAAACGCTTTATGAACTTTCGCATACAGAGCACGCTCATCATTTAATATGTTTATCTTGTAATAAGGTTATCCATGTACACGGATGTCCGATTGCTTCTTATGAACAACAAATCGCAAAAGAACATAATTTCAGTGTACGAGAACATAAATTAGAACTTTATGGTTATTGTGAAGTGTGTAACGCTAAATAAAGATTGAATACCCGCATTTTTGGGTATTCTTTTTATTTATGAAAGTTGAATATGGTAAAATACAGTTACCGAAAAAATACTAGGAGGCATCTTTATGAAATCACAAGCGGCTAATACAATAGGCACCCTTTCAACTTTGTTGGTCATGTCTACTGCATATATTGCTGTTTTCAGTAGTGTTCAAGGATTTAAAGCGATGTTGCCTCTAATTAGAGTAGAATTTGGAATAAGCAGTGCGCAAGCAGGATTATATTCCACTTTTTTTTATTTGAGTGGGGTCTTTTTAGCAGTCTTTACGGGTAAGATTGTTGATACCATCGGTCCAAGGAAAGGACTAATCGGTGGTGTAGTCATTATTGCTTCGTTGATGTTTTTGCATACTTTAGTACCACTTTTTTCGATGCTGCTTGCCTTAGCGCTCCTTTCAGGAATTGGGTTTAGTGTGGTTACTCCATCTATTAATAAAGGCATTATTGAAATGGTTGATCCTTCTAAACGTGCAGTTTCTAATGGCATTGTACACGCTGGTGGTGGGATTGGTGGTGTATTAGGATCTAGTTTATTACCACTTATTGGCGAACATTATGGGTGGCGAACTGCATTAGTTTTCTCTGCAAGCCTTGCATTTTTATTGGCTTTACTACTTATTAAATTATTCCATCCCGATGAATCTAAAGAAATAGAAAGTCAAAAAACGACGTTTAAACAAGATTTAAGTTTGATGATGCATAATCCTTTGGTTTGGCTCATGAGTTTAATTGGGGTTGCTGTAGGGTTGGCTTTAGGAAATATGACTATACATTACACATTGTTTTTAACAAGTGATTTAGGATTTAGACCATCTTTAGCAGGGGTTGCATTAAGCATATTTATGGTTGGAGGAATTTTAGGGAACCCTATGATTGGCTTTATTAATGATAAGTATTTAAATAGTAATCGAAGAATTGGGCTTTATGGGTTAGGAATCATAGTAACATTTATGTATCTTGTGTTAGCCTTTATTGTTTTACCTTTGCAATTGCCTTATGTATTAGTATTAGGGATATCATTTGTTTTTGGGTTGTTTGCCTTTGCGATTATGGGACTTATGTTTACAACACTCGGGGATATTGTTGGGGCGAAATATATGGGAACAGGAACGGGTATTTTATTGGTGTTCACAAGGTTAAGTATGGTTGTTGGGCCGCCTATCATTGGACATATTGCTGATATTACAGGGGATTACCAGTTAAGTTTTATTGTTATCGCTGCAACGGTCTTGCTTTTAATTACTATATTCTTCATTGGAACAAAAAACTATAAAAATCTTTTAAGAAGGAATGCTTTATGAAAAAAATACTAACTATACTGAAATGGGGCTTCATTCTTCTATTAGTTGTTATAGTAGTGCTTCTTATTGGAATAAATATTTTAACCAATCAAGCTGAAGATTCAATGTATGATCAAATTGAAAATGATATTAATGAAACCGATGATTATTTCATTGTTAATGGAGCTCAACATGATACAACCATTGTTTATTATCCAGGTGGATTGGTGACACCAGAGAGTTATTTGTTACAGGCTGATATGCTTGCTTCTAACAATTTTCGTGTTATCATTCCTAAAATGCCGTTTAATCTAGCAATATTAAACAGATTTGTTTTTTTAGATATTTATGATAACAATGTTGGTGCTTTTTATTTGGCGGGGCACTCTTTAGGTGGCGCTAGTGCTGCTTATGTTGCTAAAGAGCATAGTGATAAATTAGAAGGTCTAATTTTCCTTGCTGCCTATGCACCATCTAGCGTAGACCTTTCGAATATTGATTTGCCAATATTAAGCGTGAGCGCCGAAAAAGATGGTGTTATGAATTGGGATAGGTATGAGTCTACTAAATCATTATTACCAGATACCACCATTTACGAAAATATTGAAGGTGGAAACCATGCGCAGTTTGGCTATTACGGAACACAACGTGGAGATAATGAATCCGCAATTACTGTTTATGAACAACACAAAATAGTTACAGAACTCATTCAATCATTTGTCGATTCGCATCAAGAATAAATTACATGCTACGTTTAACGGGTTTTGACATGAAAACTATATTAGATTTATCCTATATATATGATTAGAGTATTTATCTTTTTAGGAAAATGCTTATATGATATTATACAACCATAACCCTATCGGTTTACTTTCTTTATTTTTTGTCGTTTTCCTAAAAAAAAACAATGAATAACAACGGCAAATAAAGATGATTTGAAGGGGGAATAAAGGTGTCAAGTCAACTGTACTAACATCTAAAAACCAAGGTAAATAGGGCTGCATGACCACTACAACTATGAGTGGTATTAAGTCTTTAATAAATCCCTTAAAAAATCATATAAAAGTGTTGACTTATATTAATGAAAGTTATATACTCTTTATTGCGGGCCAAAGAAAACAACAAAAAAGGCGCCGCAAACAAAGCGTAAAACTAAGCGAAAAAAGACTTAAAAAGCTATTGACACACTCGCTATAATGTAGTAAATTATAGGAGCGCTTAAAAACGCATTGGTCTTTGAAAAC
>CAYLQZ010000054.1:0-4606 GCA_964386055.1 uncultured Candidatus Izemoplasmatales bacterium
ATCGCCTTTAGAAATTTCACCTGGGGTAATGTTACGGAAATGTTGAGGGTTTCCATCTTCATCAATGACTGCGATAAAGCTGAATGCTACAATCACATTGTCGCCCTCAATATACTCGAAATGTTTTTCGACGTGATCGCGGTCTAAAACGAATACCGCATCATAATCAGCACGTATATTAGAATAATCAAAGAAACGGTTTAAGTTATAAATCGCATCATACGTATTATCACCAAACGTTACAGTTCCTTGTTTTTCAGCTGTCTCAACACCTTCAAAACTAAAGTATAAACGTTGTTCTAATGGGTTTATTTCAGCATCTGCTGAATGATCGCCGTCTTCTCTATAAAGCCACTCTACACCTGTTTCACGTGCGATTTGATCATCAGAAACATTAGGGAAGACCACTAAGTATCCATCATCTGGAATTGCGTTTATTAAATCTTGATCGAGTTGAGCATTGTTCGCCCAATTGCCTTCAGCACCAGGGAATGGAATATCTTCAGAAATTTCTTTAGCGAGTAAATGACGGTAATGTACAACATTTCCATACGCGTCTGTTGCGGCTAAAACAGAGAAGCGCACTTGGAAGTCATCATCAGCTTCCATCATTTCTACTAAGTAAGCTTTACTTAATACATACGCTTGACCTTCATGCATATTATATTCACTTGCAAAATCTGTAAAGTTATAAATCGCATCAAACGATTGATTCCCTAAGGAAATGGTTCCTGTATTTTCAGTTTGTTCATCAACTGGTTCACTGATTGTGAATGTACGGGTTCCAACATCATAACGGCCTTCACTATCTTCTACACGGTAACGTACATAATACATGCGTGCATAATCAGTTGTCATATCTTCTTGATCAACAACTACTTCTTCGTTATCTTCGTTATAGTAATAGATTCTAGTCGCTTCAACCGCTAAATCATCACTGGCACTGACATTTTCAAAAATGTCAGGGAATTCGCTGCCTACCTCTATATTAACATTTAACTGTGAACGATCAAATGTTAATGTAGGGCGAGTTTCAGAAGGGTCAAATGCCAACTCTTCAGGTACGTTATTTAACGTAACTTGCATGTTCATACGATCAACAGCTACGTACTCAGAGCTTGCAAAGTATAAAGCACCAAAGTAACGTGGAGAATCTTCGTCATTATCACGGTCCGGACCAGCACCGTTAGGGAATATTAAAACATGTCCATCTTCAGGCACATCAATATTCGCCATCATTCCTAAATATGTACACCATTCATCGTTTCCACCAGATGCACTTCCTGAACACCAATCATTCGCCGCAGCGGTTTCGGTTACAGGCTCACCATCTTCGTTAAAAACGGTTGTGTTTGAGAAATAATCACGGGTTTGATACACGTCGCCATTTCCGTCTAGAACAACTACAACACTCCATCCAGCAAAGATGCGGTTTGGTTGGTTTTCAACCATCCACTCATAATAATCGGCATCAAAGGCTGTTACATAACCGATTGGATACGATAAACTGTTGACATTATCACGGTAATACATATCAGGGTTATAAGCGAGTGGGTAGGTATTTTCCATATCGCCATCTTCTGTATCAATCGTAATGGTCATACGGAGCTCGTTTACGGTAATAACGCGGCTAGCCGTCGCTTCATTACCAGAAGAATCTTCTACACGATATTCAATCGTATATTCTCCAGGTACAGATGAATCAAAATCATCATCGCTTACAACTTCAATATCAGCACTGATATTTCCATCGACGTTATCCAAAGCGCTAACGCCGTTCATTAAATCATACGTTGCACCATATTCTATCGTTACACTGCTTGGATCTACTGTTAAAATCGGTGGAACCGTATCTGTATCGTCGTCATCGTCATCATCTTCTTCACTTACTGTTACACTGATGGTTGCTTCTACATCTCCAGCGCTCACAGTAATCGTCGCAGTTCCTGCTGCTACAGCAGTTATAACGCCATCACTCACTGTCGCAACCGATTCATCCGATGATGTATAACTAAATTCATAATCTGCATCATCAGGACTAACAGTCACCTCAATATTTCTACTTTCTCCAACTTCAAGTTCAACGGTTTCTAAATCAACATCGATGCTTTCAACATCGGGGTCGGTCGAACATGCAGCTAAAGATAGTGGTAAAGCTAACGCAAAAAATAAAACAAAAATCTTTTTAAACATGATCTCTCTCCTTTATTTACCAAAATAGTTTTTTAATTACATTTTTTATTATAAGCGGTTACATATGTATAGTCAAGTAAAAAATGAAACGGCTTACAAATCTATGGAAGATTGTAAGCCGTAAAGGAGATTATTTAATTTTTTTACCAGCCTGTATAGCCTTATTATATGTATTCGTTATAATTTGTGGTCTCGTGATTGCTGAACCTATCACTATCGCGTGAGGATTAAGTTTACTCATTTTTTCCGCATCCAAAAGCGAATGAATTCTACCTTCTGCGATGACTGGAATGTTCATTGTATCTACTAAACGTTCTACTAATTTAAAATCCGGGCCTTCAATTTGTGGTGAATATTTTGTATAGCCTGAAAGTGTTGTTGAGACACAATCAAAATTTAACTTTTGAGCATTTAACGCTTCTTCTTCAGTTGAGATATCCGCCATTGCGAGTTTGCCGTGATCATGCACAAGTTGCACCAATTCTTTTAATGTATCTCCATTCGGTCTATTTCTCATGGTTGCGTCAATTGCAATCATGTCACAACTGACATCAATGAGTTCTTTGACTTCATCTTTAGTAGGGGTGATGTAAATTTCACAGTTATCAAAATCTTTTTTAATAATCCCAACAATCGGTAAATTGACGTGTTTTTTTATTTCTTTTATATCTTCAACGGAGTTTGCACGGATTCCTAATGCGCCACCTTCTTGTGCCGCAACCGCCATTCTCCCCATGATTTTTGGGCTATGTAGGGGTTCGTTTGGAAGTGCTTGGCATGAAACTACCAATCCACCTTTAATTTTATCTAACATGTCTTTTCCTCCATTTAGTGCACAAAGCAAGTATGCATAAGTCAAATATATTATAAGCAAAAAAAATAAGATTGTCTATACATTTAAAGCTTTTTGTATAAAATGCCTAAAAATTTAATTCTATCCCTTCGGTTGATTACCTATACAAGTGTCTTATTTGATGCATTAAAAAAAGATACACATCATCCAACATTTCAGGAGTTGATACATGTCCAGTTGCATAAGGTTCATATATAACATTACTTGAGTCCATTTCTAGATATAGATCAAAAGCATACTCTAAAGGCACCACTGTATCACTTTCACCTATGCTCATAAATATGTTTGTAGAACTTAAACGTTCATGATTGATTAAAGGATCTTTATCATAATAACGCTCTAAACGTTCGCTATACGTTTCATCTTTTTCCCAATCAAATTGAGAGGCTTTATATTCATAAAATTCGACAAATGAAGGAGAACCCAACATACTCACCATACCATTAACGTCTGTAATGCTTGAAAGGTAAAATGTGGTTGCAGCGCCCATTGATACTCCAAATGCATAAAGTTCATCGTTAACATTATAATTATCCAATACATAATCATAAACATCTTTTGCATCATACGCTGTTTGCATAGTGATATCAACAATGGATTTTTGACGCTTACTACTATCTAGAGCATCAAACCATTCTTTTGAACGGTCTCCATGTTTATAAGCATCCATACTAACGACTAAGTATCCTAAAGCGGCTAGCTTTTCGCCTCTTCCTTGGTCCCCTGAATCTTTATTTGAACCAAATCCATGAAAATAAAAAATGACAGGTCTATCTTGTTCACCTTCTTTGTATCTTATGGTTAAAGGAATATCACCTATGACTTTATCTTCTATAATTAAATCCCCTTCAACTTTTTCTAATTCTCCTTGTACAACGACTCTTCTATAAGCATACGCTTTATTCCCAACTTCATCGATTGCGGCGATTTTTAAAGTATAAAACCCTGGGGTATTATACTCATACCCATCATCTTCTATAATTTCTAATAAAATATCTTCTCTTTTTGTCTCGTTATCAACAACTTCTATACCTTTAAACACATCAACTGTTTCACCCGCTTGATGCGTTATTCTATCTAAATGATCACGTGTAGCATTTAAAAATATTGGTGCGACTTTATCTTTGGTTTCTTCTTCAAAACTATCTTCTGAGCTATTACAAGCTGTTAAAACCATTGATATAATTAGACTAAAAATAAATAAGTATCGTTTTTTATTCATGATGACCTCCAGTAATTGAATAATCTAATTATACATATTTTAACTTGTCTAGTCTAGTTAAAATTTTTTATACACTAATAGGTTAAATTTTTTCTTAAAATGAGATTATATAAATTCACTTTTAAGTACTGATTTTTCAACGCTATTTTTAAAATAAAAAACACCTTTTTATATTGGCAGCTTACTTTTTGCATTTTAGATTTTTCTTAAATCGCATACAAATACATAGGACTCACATCAACACAAATATACGTTTTGACATTATCTCCAAAACTGCTTACTCCCAGCTTTTTCTTTAATGTTATAGTCAATCATCTTTTGAATCAACTCATAATTAA
>CAYLQZ010000055.1:0-4325 GCA_964386055.1 uncultured Candidatus Izemoplasmatales bacterium
TTTCATTGTCTTCCCTCCGTTTCAAGCAATGCAATTAACGCTTCATCAAGGGCAATTTTATCTGAATGTTTCGGGCTTTTCTTCGCTTTATAGTTTGTGATTAACACATCGATTAAGGTATCTTTATAAGACGCTTTTAACGCATCATAATCAAGCGCTAATTGCGTTTCATCTTTTAGTTCTAGATAGTGAAAGTCTTCTTCAAAATAAAGCCTTAATTTATTGGTGTCAATCGTGATGGATTCATGTCGATACCCTTTTAAAATAATACGGGTAAAATCTTTTTGTTTAGAGGGGGCACTAACAGCGTCACTAATTTTTTGCCTTATGGTATCTAGCGTATCTTTTGGTGTGATTTTAAGGGTGATGACATTAAACATTCTTTTTTGCATCGGTTTAAAAGAAGTATCAAGGTGATTGTCTTTAAGCTCACCTTCAATCACCCCTCTTTTTTCTGTTTCTTTAAAATCTAGGGGTTCAGGGTTTCCTGCATATACAATATGATTTCTTAAATATTCGTGTTTATGAATATGGCCAAGCGCAATATAATCAAAATCAGTGGATTCTAAAACTTTTACTTGGCTTAAGAAATGATCATCTTTCGGATTAAACACATCCCCATGTAACATTAAGATATTTTGTTTACTTTTATCTAAAGATTGGTTTAATTCCTCTAAATACGCTTTAGAATAATCACTTGTATTGATGCCATAGACAACCGTTTCATAATCAATTTCATGAGACGGTGTCTCTTTATAAAAGGTATAGATATTTTTCTTTTTGAGTAAATTTTGATGAGTTTTATCTTCTAAAAACGCATCGTGATTCCCAATTAATAAAAACACCTTGCATGGAAGGCTTTCAAGGCGTTCAAAAATATTTGAAAGTTCATGGATTTTGATAGAGGCATTATCGAATAAATCGCCAGCGATAAACAAAGCGTCGACGGTTGTTTCTTTCGCGTAACTTAAAATCCTAAAAAACGCATCTTTTAATTCGTAAAGTCTAATATCATGCGCTTTAGCGTTTTTAAAAGAAGCATGGGTTAACATTACATTAAGATGGAGATCGGCCGTATGAATAAATCGCATAGTATCACTCCTGCATCAAAGTTTGTTCCAAGATATCGTATAAAATATCGTTGCTTAGCATATCAAAATCAGGATAGATGGTTTTCATATGCACCATATAATCACTCACTAAAGCGAGCTCTAACCCTGCGCGTTTTAATGAAAAATCATCGTATTCTAAGGAATCAAAAAAGTTTTTAAACGCGACTAAGATATTCGGGGATTCGTAAAAACTATCTTGGAAACACGTTTTTAATTTATAAAGGGTTTTGTCGCTAAAACTTTCTAAGCGGTGTGCTAAATAAAAAGGCGCCGCCTTTTTAATAAACACACTTGGTGGCAAGGTTTCATGATACCCCTCAATTGCATCAGAAAGTTGCTGGAGTGGAAACCATGGTTTTGGCATGTAGAGTTGATTTAAATAACTGAGTGCAAACACAATATTATATAATGTTTTTTCTTCGGGTACGGCTTTGTTTAATCCACTCGCGTTTTGAATTAAGATCTTAAGCGTCGTTTTAGCATGTTCGCTATGCAGTGGGGAATAGTCATGATGAATGACGTCTATAGCGCGAACAACCGTATCGATTAAAGCGCTAAACCGATTGGCTTTAGGGAGCGTTTTAAGCAAGCTAGGGTCACAAATTGTCATGGCCGGAAATAAACTTTCATGCTTAAACCGGATTTGTCTTTGAATTTGTATGTCATAGATAAACGCTTTCGGATTAAAGGCTGAAGCGTTATTAAGCGACGTTGGAATAGATAATAAAAATAATGTTTCCCCTTCAAAAGGGGGAATCGTTTTGCTTTTCATCCATGCATCAAATAACGTTAAGTCGTTTTCATTGACCATACGCGCAATGAGTTTTCCAGCATCTAAAGCTTTCCCACTTCCAAACGCAATGATAAAATCACATGAAAATTGTTTGGCGCGTTTAGCGCCATCTATAATTGTGTGTTTTGTTATTGGGTGTTTAATGGTATCTTCTATTACATATTTTATATGATGCATTTCTAAATTTTTTAATAAGGTATTAAAGGCTTTATCTGATCCTTTATTCCCCTGTTCATCCGTCACAATAAACGCTTTATGAAATGGCAAATTAAAGCGGTCGCTTTGGGTTAATATAGCGCTCCCAAAATGCATATCTACTGGCATGTAATGTCTAAAGTTTTGCATATTTATCACCTTACCCGATTATAACATAGTGTCATAGCCCTTAAAACATAGAGACAACGAAAAACTGAATGAATCCTATAATCAATCCTAAGATTAATCCAATCGTTTCAATATGTCTTAATTCGCGTTTCGTTAAATCTCGTACCAATTGTTCCAATTCATTTAGATCTAGAGCATTAATGCGCGATTCTACAATTTGACTAATATGGAGATGATCATTTGCTGATTCTTTAATCTTTTCTACCATCGCATCAATTAACGCATCGCCTTCTTTTTCAATGAATTGATCGATCATCGTGTTTAACTCGCCGCCAAACATACTTCTAAACATCGAAGGAATAAAACGATAGATTTTTTGGGAAATCGTATCCCCGATTTCTTGTTTTAAAGCCGATTTTGCTTCCGGGGAAAACAAAGATTCAAACAGATCATCGTCGTTTAATAAAGACGTCTCAATCGTTTCACCGACACTTTTAGCAATATCAGCTTGTCGTTTAGGCAAAACGCCTTGAATTTTAAATAATCCAAAGTTTAAGACTCGGTAGGGTCTAAATAACATTTTTACCGCAACTTTGTTTGTTAAATATCCGATGAGTCCACCGATTAAACTCATCATTATTAGCATCATAAATGGTTCCATAAAAAAATCAGTCCTTTAGGATAGTTTGTCTTTTTAATTATAGCATATCTACGGGTATGTTATAATGAATTTGGTGATTTATATGTTTGAAATATCAAAAGACGCACTAACCTTTTTAAAACAAAAAGACGCACGTATGCGTACCCTTATTAATTCCGTCCCGCGTCCTTACGAACCAACGTTTGATGATCCCTTTGAAGCCCTTATTGTGATTATTACTGGCCAACAAATTTCTGAAAAAGCCGCCAGTGCCATTGTCGAACGCTTAAAGGATGCTTACGCCCCTTTAACTCAAACCCATTTTCAATCTTTAGACGTTGATGACTTAAAAAAGATCGGACTTTCAAAAACCAAAGCCGAAACTATTTTACGTTTAGCGCATTTGAACGACTTACACACCTTAAAAGATGCCGATAAAGAAACCGTTAATCAAACGTTATTAGCCATCAAAGGCATCGGCCCTTGGAGTGTTGACATGTTTCATTTTATGTGTCGTCAAGATCCAAATATTTTATCGCTTGGCGATATCGCGATAGTCAATGGGCTTAAACGGTTATATGATTTGGATGATCATGCATCATTAACCCATTTTAAATCCTATTTCCATCCTTACGGTTCTACCGCTGCGGCGTATCTATGGAAGTTACTCGATTTAGATGAACCCACGCTTAATACTATAAAAAAGGAAGTGAAATAATGACATTAAAAGCTTATAAAGACCAGACCCCTAAAGTCCACCAAACAGCGCATGTCTTTGAAGGCGCCATAGTAATAGGCGATACTACACTTCATAAAGACGTTGGCGTATGGTATAACGCTACCTTACGTGGCGATATGGCTTCTATAACCATTGAAGAAGGATCAAACGTACAAGACAATGCAGTGATTCATACCGATAGCGGACAACCAACTTATATCGGAAAACGGGTGACCATTGGTCACAGTGCAATCATTCATGCCGCTACCATTAAAGATGACGCTTTAATAGGAATGGGCAGTATTATTTTAAACGGCGCTACCGTCGAAACAAACGGGTTTGTTGCGGCAGGTGCGATTGTCCCCCCGGGTAAAACCGTTAAATCTAAAACCTTAGTCGCCGGCAACCCAGCCCGCGAAATTAAAACGTTAAATGACAACGATATCCAAGGTATTAAAGACAATGGTGAAGCCTACATCGAACTATTAAAAGCACATAACAAATAAAAAATCTGCATATTTGCAGATTTTTTTATGGTAATTCAACGACTATTGAATCAAACGTAAAGTTTCCAGCCGTTTGTATGTCGCCATTTGTTCGAATACGCAGTCGACCATTTCTGTCAAACTCCCAGAAATAATTCCCCGAAGATTTTGAAACGGTTACGCCTATAGACTCAGCGTTGGCTGTGTTTATAGTCCCATTTTCAACCACAACGACCCCATCTAAGGTAATGGT
>CAYLQZ010000056.1:0-3965 GCA_964386055.1 uncultured Candidatus Izemoplasmatales bacterium
ATTAAGGAGGAATACAATGGAAAATTTCACCTATAGGTTGCCTACAGAAATTGTCTTTGGCCACGACCAAATTCAATCATTAAAAGCGTTATTATTAAAACATCGCGTGAAAAAGTTGTTGTTGGTTTATGGAAAAAAGTCTGTGAAGGAAAACGGCATTTATGACATAGTCCTTGATACCTGTAAATCACTTGCAATCGCAGTCTATGAAGAATCAGGCGTTGAACCGAATCCTGATATTGAAAGCGTCATAAGCGGTCAAACCACCTTAAAAGCAAATGACATTGATTTTGTCTTAGCGGCCGGAGGCGGCTCTGTTTTAGATGCGGCAAAAGCGATGGCATTTTCGTATTACTTAAAAAGCGCAGATGCAGTATGGGATGTTTTCATGCGCCAAGGCGGCTTTGATAAAGCCTTACCGATTGGGACGATTCTTACCTTAGCCGCTACCGGAAGTGAAACCAACGGCAACACGGTCATTTCTAACCGCGCATTAAACGATAAACGAAGCGTCGCATCGCCTTTATTGGTGCCACAATTTTCAATCATCGACCCAACGTATACCTTAAAGGTTAATAAGCACCATACCATCGCCGGCTCTATCGATATTATGATGCATGTTTTTGAACAATATTTTTCTCCTACTCAACACACAGAAACCTCTGATTATATGAGTTTTGGCGTCTTAAAAAGCGTCATTGAAAATACCCGCAAAATTTTAAATGGTGACGATGGATACCACGTAAGAGCAAACCTTTCATGGGCCTCAACTATCGCCCTGTCGTGGATCTTACAACAAGGAAAAAAAGGCGACTGGGCGTCGCACCGTCTGTCCTATCCGATCACCATGGACTATGATATCACCCACGGCTATGCTTTAGCCATTATTCAACCCGCCTGGATGGAAGTCGCTTTAAAAGCGAATCCTGAAGCCATGGGGCCACGGTTAAACGCGCTTGGGGACAATGTGTTTAACGTAAAGGGAGCGGACCAAACCATTCAAGCGATTAAAACCTTGTTCAATGAATTTGGTGCCCCTACAACATTTAAACAAGCCGGCGTTGATCTTAATGATCAAGCCGCTTCAAAAATGGCAGCCCAAACCTTAAAGTTAGGCCCTATTGGGTCCATCTTTAAAATAGAAACCAAGGAAGCCTACACCATTTTCAAAACCGCCACAGCTTAAAGAGGGACTTATGGACACTATACATACACTTATACATGCCAATCAATCGCTTAAACCCTTAGCCTCTATTTTTGAAGGCTTTTTCCCAGAATCATCGGTGCATTTTGTAAACAAAACCACCTGTTTCATTACGCATCCTATAAGCGAAGAAGGCCAATCAACAGAAAACTTATACGAACTGTTAATTTCCGATATGGAGATGCCCTTATCTATGGTCGTATTTCCAAGCGTTGTGATGGATTTGTTTCCGCTTAAATTTTTAGCTGAAGCCTTTAAATTATTGCCGAAATACTACTATGATTACGAACAATTTTTATTAAACGTCATAAAACAAAGCCCCACCAATCAATCAACCATTAAACACAGTTTATCAAACGCTTTACCCCAACCCTATATACAAAATGCGTTAGGGCTCGCAAGCGCGAATATGAATATCAGTGTTGCGGCCAAACGATTATATATTCACCGCAACACCCTCATCTATCGTATAGAAGCGATTAAACAAAAAACTGGAATTGATATTAAACAATTTAATGGCTTAATGATTTTTACATTATTATTTGCGTAAACTTTGTGCACTTTGCCCATATCATCACCGTCCAATTTTGTTTACAATACAAGTAGTTGCAAAAAATAAAGGAGCGAATAATAATGGGAGTATTATCATTTAAAAATCTACAAAAAGTTTATGACGGAAACGTAAAAGCAGTATCAGATTTCAATTTAGAAGTCGCCGATAAAGAATTTATCGTTTTAGTTGGACCTTCAGGGTGTGGAAAATCTACCACATTAAGAATGGTTGCCGGATTAGAAGATATTTCTGAAGGGGATTTAATCATTGATGGACGTCGGGTTAATAACGTTCCACCAAAAGATAGAAACATCGCAATGGTATTCCAATCATACGCTTTATATCCACATATGAGTGTTTATGATAATATGGCGTTTGGACTAAAATTACGTAAGCGTCCAAAAGATGAAATTAAAGAACGCGTTAATGAAGCGGCGCAAATCTTAGGACTTCAAGATTTACTTGACCGTAAACCTAAAGCACTCTCAGGTGGACAACGTCAACGTGTGGCTTTAGGACGTGCTATTGTACGTGATGCGGAAGTATTCTTAATGGATGAGCCACTTTCAAACTTAGATGCGAAATTACGTGTACAAATGCGTGCTGAAATTATTCGCTTACATGAGCGTATTAAAACAACAACGGTTTATGTTACCCATGACCAAGTCGAAGCGATGACAATGGCCGACCGAATCGTTATTATGAATGATGGATACATCCAACAAGTTGGATCGCCTTCAGAAGTATACGATTATCCAAATAACTTATTCGTTGGTGGATTCATCGGAACCCCAGCTATGAACTTTGTTAATGGTCATATTGATGATAAAGGATACTTCGTAACAGGGCATACTAAAATCTCTATCCCAAAAGCGAAATACGATAACTTAAAAGAACAAGGCTACGTAGGTAAAGACATTGTATTTGGAATTCGTCCAGAAGATATTCATGATGACAACATCGTCAAAGAAACTTATCCAGATGCGATTGTAGATTTTAAAGTCGATGTAGCGGAGTTACTCGGTAGTGAAACCAACATCACCGCACAATTCGAAAACCAAAAAGTCATTGCGCGTGTTGACGCGAGAACAGACATCGCAATCGACGATACTATCCAACTATGTTTCGATATGAATAAATCACACTTCTTCGACTTAGAAACCACGCAACGTATTCGTGAAAAAGACGAAGAACTCAAAAAGAAAGAAACCAGAAAAAAAAGATAATCTCTTCTTTTTATTAAATGTTCGCACCCCTCTAAGGTGCGAACATTTTTTTAACTTTATGCGATAAAAGACTATATAATAGCCCATATATTTGTGGTATACTATCCATATAAGGGGGCATAAAAATGAAAAGAATTGAAATGAAACAACAAGCAAGAACTACTTTAAGACAAAACCGACTTCCTGCAATATTGGGGTTATTGATTCCTGTAGCTGTGGTATTGGTCATTTATGGCGTTATTTTTAGTTTAACCGCAATCACAGAAAGTCTAATTTTCTCATTATTGTTAATTGCAGCTATGATTGCGTCTATTCCAATTAATGTTGGCATTGTGTATTTTTACAGACGACTGCTTCACCAAGAAACAGACCCTAATTACGAAGATTTATTAAAAGGGCATCAAGATGGCTTTTTAAAAAATCTAGGAAATTTAATTCTCGTACAAATATTCGTGACCTTATGGATGTTTTTATTTATAATCCCAGGGATTATAAAGACATTTTCTTATATGATGGTACCGTATATTTTAGGCGACGACGATATTAAAAAAGATGCTGGTTCAATGGATCCGATTACGCTGAGCCGTGTGATGATGGATGGACATAAGGTTGAATATTTTGTGTTGGTCTTATCATTTATTGGATGGCTTATTTTAGGAACGCTTACACTCCATATTTTAACCATAGTGTTTGTATTGCCTTATATGCAGCTGACGTTCGCTCAGTTTTATGAAGCCCGTAAGCAAGAACTTGATTCATCGTATTTAGTTAAATCATAGAGTAAATAAAGGCATCCTCTTGGATGCCTTTATCCTTTAAGTCA
This sequence comes from uncultured Candidatus Izemoplasmatales bacterium, assembly GCA_964386055.1. Classification (GTDB taxonomy): domain Bacteria; phylum Bacillota_I; class Bacilli_A; order Izemoplasmatales; family Izemoplasmataceae; genus B1SED10-225. The sequence goes on from CAYLQZ010000056.1 coordinate 3,807, forward strand.
AACATGTCATGCTTGTGGGAATAAAAAAACGATCCCCATACACATAAGCACATATCGGTGTAAATGTGGACATGGCTTAGATCGTGATCAAAATGCCGCTTTAAACATAATCGATAAGGATTAAGGATAAGGCAAAAACAAGAAACCAGATTATCATTG
>CAYLQZ010000057.1:0-3676 GCA_964386055.1 uncultured Candidatus Izemoplasmatales bacterium
CGCTAAGAATCTTTTTTACCGATTGGTTTCGCTTGGTGGTAGATGCGACATTGTTTTCGATGATCATTGGAATCACTGATGAAATTTATCAATCATTCATCCCAGGGAGAGCGATGATGATTGAAGATATTTTTATTGATACGGTAGGGGCGTTTGTAGGGAGTGTCTTTTTAGCGTTTTTTATTTTCAAAGTACAAAAATCCCAATAATTTTTTATGTTGTGTTTTTAAGGAGATTTTGGTATACTCAAATAGATATATTTTCATATATATAAGGGTTAATACAAACAGAATAGGACGTGTTTTAATTGGAAAACGAACAGCATGAACAAGAAATTGATCTTTTAGAACTTTTTAGGATGTTGCTTTCAAGATGGTATTTGCTTGTGGCCGCTGTTGCTTTAGTTTTTAGCGCTACAACTGGGTATGCATATGGGGTGTTAGACGATGTTTATACCTCACGAGCAAGTATTATGGTTAATGTTAGAGATGAAGAACAATGGAGTAGCGCAGATTTAGCGCTTGCCCAACGTTTGATTGACACGTATACCGATGTCGCAGAAAGCAACACAGCCTTAAATCGGTTACGCGATGAAACCGGCGTTGAATACTCGAATAATGCCTTAAGAAATATGATCACTATTTCTCGTGGTAGAAGCGATTCGATTATTCTTTATATTGAAGTTGATAGTGAAGCCCCTTTAGAAGCTTCTATGATTGCCAATTCTATGGTGGATATCATTCAAACGATGTCTCAAGAAAGTAACTCTCTTCATGATGTAGAACAACTGGATTTTGCCGAACAACCACTTAATCCTAGTGGACCCAATCGCTTGTTGTATATGGCTATTGCCGTCGTACTTGGTGGTATGATTGGTGTGTTTGGTATATTTGTTTTAGAATTTTTAGATAAAACCATAAAAACCACTAAAGATATTGAAACCAAACTTGGACTTAGAGTGCTTGGAGCTATTCCGGATTACGAGCTTGAAGAAGATGAGGGGGAAGACAATAATGTTTAATATGAATAATAAAAAACTAGAGACACAACTTGGATATAACATTATTTCTGAAGCAGAACCTCTTAGTGTTATAAGTGAACAATACCGTAAACTTAGAACCAATATCGAATACTCAAGTTTTAATGAAGAGTTTAAAATTATAAATATTACCTCAACGTTTAAGTCAGAAGGAAAAAGTGTAACGGCTTTAAACTTGGGCGCGGTTTATGCTCAATCGGGGATGAAGACGCTTTTGATTGATATGGATGTGCGTCGTCCAAAGATTCACCGAGCTTTTAAGCTCTCGAATACAATGGGATTAACCAATATTGTTACGGAGGATTTAAATCCAACGGATGTCATTCAGCATGTGAATGATTATTTAGATGTTTTACCTTCAGGGGAAAAATTACCGTTTCCATCTGAGTTTTTGATGAGTAAGAAACTACAGGCTTTACTCGATGATTTAAAAACGAAATACGACAGAATTATTATTGATACGCCGCCGTTAACTGCGGTCGCCGACGCGAGTATTATTAGCAATATTGTGGACGGCACGCTATTAGTTGTCGGCTCGCGCCGTACAAACTTAGAAAACGCAAAAGGTGCGATAAGTCAACTAAAAGATAATGGAGGAAACATTCTCGGTGCCGTATTAACACGGATTAGAAAAAAAGATAACCACTATATGCACTACTATTATGAATATAAAGATTAATTGAACTAAATAATAGTGTAGGGGTGCAATAGGGGGATTGTATGGCAAAGCTAAAAGGAAAGACGAATCACACATTAAAAGTCATCCAGTTCATGATCATGGATGCCTTTTCGATTGCGATAACGTATGCGTTACTGGTGATTATGTTTCGTTTAGTAGAAATACCAGTGAGCTTTAATGTGATATTTACATTAATGCCATTTATTATTGCAATAAAGCTTTTTATCTTCTATATTTTTGGGCTTTACCATATGGTCCTTAGTCACGTTGGGTTTGAAGACGTCGCAAAAATAGTTATAATTGCGATTATTTCTAATGCGGTACTGTTTATTGTATTCATGGTTGTCGATATAGATTTTATCCACCCGATGGCATTCATATTCATTGCGCCCCTTGAAATTGGCCTGATTGCTTTTCCAAGAATTTTATCACGCATCAGTATTTATTTACGTTACGCGATATCTCCTAACCAAACCTTCAACAAAAAAACTTTGATCGTAGGCGCAGGCAATGGGGGCGATATTGTTTTAAAAGAAATTTATAAAAACAATACACTAAATAATCTACCAGTCGCTTTTTTAGATGATGACGCTGATAAAATAGGCTCGCGCTTTCAAGGGATACAAGTCGTTGGACCAATCGATAAAATACAATATTTTATTGATCAATTTGAAATCGACGAAGTTATCATCGCAATTGCCAATCTAAAATTGAAAAAATTACAAGAATTGGTAGCGCTTATTAACCAAAAAGATGTGACCATCAAACGGTTGCCATTGATGAGTGAAGTAAACGAGTCAACCCCCCATTCTGTGATGGATGTAAAAGTTGAAGATTTATTAAATCGAAGTGAAATTACGTTAGATAACGAAGGCATAAAAGAATTCATCGATGGGGAATCCGTCTTAGTAACAGGCGGTGGTGGATCAATTGGATCGGAACTGTGTCGACAAATCGCAGCGTTTAATCCTAAAAAACTTATTATTTTTGACATATATGAAAACAATGCTTATGAAATCCAACAAGAGCTTTTAAGATCGTATAGATTACAGCCTAAAAAATTTGAACTTAAGGTTTTAATTGGAAGCGTCTATAATGAAAAAACATTGATAGAGTTATTTGAAAATGAACACCCTACGGTGGTTTTTCATGCGGCTGCGTATAAACATGTACCTTTAATGGAAGATGCGCCTAAAGAAGCGATCCGTACCAATATTGTAGGAACATACAATGCTGCGAAAATTTCTAAATCTTATAATGTGAAAAAGTTCGTGCTAGTGTCCAGTGATAAAGCAGTGAGACCAACCAATATTATGGGAGCGACGAAGCGCTATGCAGAACTGATAATGCAATCGTTTAACGGCCAAAATACCCAAACGCAGTTTGCGGCCGTTAGGTTTGGAAATGTACTCGGTTCAAACGGAAGTGTTATTCCTTTATTTAAGAGGCAAATAGAATCAGGCGGGCCCCTAACGGTGACGCACCCTGATATCACGCGCTATTTTATGACGATTCCTGAAGCGGTTGGATTAATATTACAGTCTGGTGTTTACGCCCAAGGCGGAGAGTTGTTTGTACTTGATATGGGAGACCCTGTTAAAATTAAAGACTTAGCTGAAAAAATGGTTAAACTCTCAGGGTATAAACCATACCGTGATATTGATATTGTGTTTACCGGGCTTCGCCCTGGCGAAAAGTTATTTGAAGAATTGTTGGTAGATGTCTCCGTTGATAAATTAAGAACGGCTAACAAAAAGATTTTCTTGGAAAAAGAATTTAAAAACGGCGATACCATTGATTTTGAGCGTTTACTTACATCGTATGAAGATGGAACCATTGAGCACGTTAAATCACGATTAGCCGAATCGATACAATCTTATAAAGTTTCTTCATAAACATCGCGCTCACTAGAGGCGATGTTTTTATTTTGATTATTAATAAGTAAATAAAATAAATTA
>CAYLQZ010000058.1:0-3321 GCA_964386055.1 uncultured Candidatus Izemoplasmatales bacterium
TATTAAAATTAGTATCATAGATTTTTTAACCCTATTTATTTCCACGCTTATATTTAAACGTTCAGCAATACTTTTCGAATAAAAACATCAACAACAGTTGCATCAAATTGCGTTCCTGCATGCGTTTTCAACTCATGAATCGCTTCTTTTATATCTAGGGCTTTACGATACGTTCTATCAGCCGTCATTGCTTCATAAGCATCCGCAACACTAATAATCCTTGCAAAAAGTGGTATATCGTTTCCCTTAAGGCCATTAGGATATCCATTTCCATCTATACGTTCATGGTGGCTCATCGCATATTCTGCTAAATTTGAATATTTATCTGCGGCACGTAAAATTTGATAGCCTATCACGGTGTGATTTTTTATATTTTCCCATTCTTCGGAGGTAAGTTTACCTGGTTTCATGATAATATCGTCATTAATAGCAATCTTTCCAATATCGTGTAACCGACCTGCAAGTTCTAGTTCATTTAGTTCATCTTCACGTAATTTAAAGTGTTCGCCAATGAGTCTACTGTATTTAGCGACCCTCTGTGAATGAGTTTTTTCATAAGCGTATTTATTGGTTAGCGTTGAAAAAATACTTTCAATCGCAGCGCTTCGAGTTCCTTGTCCATATACAATTTTATTTTTATGGATAGCATTTTCCGCATCCGTTAATATTTTAAATATATCTTGATCGTGAGTTTTCTTAATGGCTGATCCTATGGCGATAGAATATTCAATATCATTTATACGTTGCAAAGAAACTTTATGTATAAGTCTTTGATTTAATTGAATGATATCATCATAAGAAATGCCAGGACACAACATCGCAAATTCATCACCACTAATTCTTGCGATGAAATCTTCTTGTCGTTGTTCATCACGTAATATGGCAGCAAACTGTTTTAATACTTCATTCCCAGCTTCTTGTCCAAATGAATCGTTGATTAATTTCAAGCCATTGATATCCATCATTAAAATTGCCAGAGGATAATTGATTTCACTGTCCAATTCAAGCAGCTTTTCATCAAAATGTAATCGATTTGGAATTTTTGTCAGTGAATCGTGTCTTTGTGCATATTTAATCAAATTTTCTTGTTGTTTTTTTTCAGTGATGTCTTCTACAACAACCGCAAATTGTCCTTTCTTAGGTGAATAAACTGATGTGCTTAAATGTTTTTTAAATTCAGGAGAATAGCTCTCATATTTGGTAGATTTTCCATTTAAGGCAACTTCACCAAATACTTCAATCCACGATTTGTCATGATTTGGAAAGACTTCGAGTGCAGTTTTCCCATCAAAATCTTTCACTTTAACCCCCATTATAGCTTCCCAGCTTTTATTAGCGTTTAGTATATAAAAATCGATTGGATTTCCCTGTTCATCACAAATGATTTCATGAAGCGCAAGGCCTAACTGCATTTCGTTTGCTAAAAGGCGATATTGTTCTTCACTTTGCGATAGTTCTTTATATGATTTTTTGAGTTTTTCTTCGTTTTCGACATAGTTATTAATAACTTGTGTATAAATAATTATACCTGCAATATCGCCGTTTTCATCATACCAAGGACGTGATTCCCATTGCGTCCAATCAAAACGACCATCTTTATAAAACAATTTATCTCGATCTCCTCTGACGACTTCTCCCTTTAAACAACGCTGATGAACCTTTCGATATTTTTCTGGTAAATCAGGAAACACATCGTAATGATGTTTTCCAATGATTGCATCGTCAATATTGAACTGAGATTTATACATGTCACTTGCAAAAATATAATTTAAGTTTTTATCGTGAACTGCTATACCGCTATTCATATGCTGAATAATATAGTCCATTAAATCATGCTGATAAATTAGTTGCTTTTCTGCTTTTCTTTGATTGGTAATATCTTCTAATATTGTATAGACTTGGTAAGGGCTTTTATTTCCTTCTTTAAATAATGGAATAGCAGTAATATTTAACCAGATATATGTATCTTCATTAGGGATATAAACGCCTCTAATGAGCGGTCCTATTTTTTTGTGTGTTCTGAGCGCTACCATTGATGGAAAGTTTTCAAAATTGATAATTTTACCGTCTTCATCTACGGATTTCCATTTTGGATCGATTGGTGCTTTATCTTGCATTTGGGCTAAAGAAAGTCCAAGTAGTTTTTCTGCGGCGGGATTACACGATAATATTGAGCCTTGATTATCTTGATAAACAACACCTTGTATCATCGTATCGTGTAATTGACGATATCTTTCTTTACTTTCGTCTACTTTTTTGTTTGCAGTATTCATTTCAGTAATGTCAGTAAAGCTGATCACCACTTCGGTTAAATTCCCTGAATTATCAAAAATAGGAACCCCATTTACCGTGACCCAAACAACATTGTTGTAAGAAGATACAATAACACCAATGATAAGGTTTTGTATTATTTTTCTATTTTCTAACACCAAATTAACCGGATATTTTTCCAGTGGTAAAGATTTTTCAGCTTTATCAATAAACTTCCATCCAGGATCGATTAGTGTTTTACCAATAAGTTGGTTTTTAGTTAGTCTAAGTAGTTCACCAGCTCGATCATTCGAATCAATAACGGTCCCGTCTGGCGCATGTATAATAACCCCTGCATCAAGACTTTGGACGATTGTTTTTTGTCTTTTTACACTTTCTTTTAAAGATTTCTCTTGTTGTTTTATAGCGGTAATATCCGTATGCGCACCTAACATTCTAATTGCTTGTCCTTCTTCATTTCTTACCGCAATGCCTCTACACCGAATCCACACAGTACTCCCATTTTTATGTTTATACCTTACAGTTTGATCATAAGAATAATTGGGATCCTTAATATGTTTTTCTAAATTCTTGTTAGCCTTTTTAAGATCTTCTTGGAAAATAATATCTTGCCATTCTGAAGGATTATGTTTTCTTTTTTGGGGATCATACCCCAAGACTTTCCAAAATTTAGGGCTCATCCACTCATCTTCAATTTTCTCAAGATTCCAATACCATAGTCCATCTAAAGACCCTTCTTGAATAAATTCAAAAAAGGTACTATCTGTTTTTATGAGTTTGTAGAGTTCTTTTTTTAAATAATTATCCTTTTCCTTTACCATGCAAACACCCTTTTTAGCAACTTAAAAATAAGCTTATATTTGCTCTATTAAGTTTTGAGGAAGCATATACGTTTACAAAACGTCATTTTTACATAGTTTCTTTAACTTAATTCACAAATATTCATCATCTAAACAAAACAAGGTTTAATGATTCAAATTGCAAAGTTTTTTCATCGCTTTTTTTATAAAAAAATTATAGCATAAAAAATTTATATATCAAAACTTTTTT
>CAYLQZ010000059.1:0-3271 GCA_964386055.1 uncultured Candidatus Izemoplasmatales bacterium
TATTCCCCCTCCTTTCTCACCTACACTTTAACATCAAAGTAGGTAAGGCACAATAGTTGAAACAGTGCTAAGTATTCATTTATTAGCTATTTTATGTTTAATGTAAGATCATCATATAAATATTTAGGGAGTGTTTGTTCAAACTCTAATAATAATTTTATCGGTGCATTGCCATGATATTCAATAGGATTCACTTTGCCAACATAAATATAATCAAGGGTTTGTGTACCAATCTTTTTAGCTTTTCTGATGAACATGTGAAGGTTTATCCCTCTAGATTGATTCAAACAGATATCCATTCCTACTTTAGAATCTTGTGTGGTTTTATTTTGTGTTTCCCACTGCATACGTTTTCTAGAAATAAGTTTATCGTCATACCTTGTGCTTTCTTTAATATCTTCATCTTTGTGTAGATCAACAAACAAATAAAAATGATTCCCATTTCTCCAAACACCGGCTCCCCGAATGGAGGAGAAAGATTTAGTGTAATTTGTTAAAAACCCCATATCTTTCATTTTATATGGGTAATATAATTTCAAATACGGATAATCCATTTTATCTTTTCCAAATTCCTCTTGAAATCTTATTATTCCATAATTTAAGGTCTCAATAAAATGCTGGTTGTTTATTAGAGACTTGTCTTTCAATTCAAGGAATCTTTTACCGTCACCTTCAATAAAGTCGTAAGGGTCTTTTTCTCTGTTTCCTAAAATATATCCACTAAAATACATGAATGAATGTTTAATGGATTCCTCATCAACATCAACTACGAACTTAAGAATATTTTGTTTTGCGGTTTCCAATGTGATTTCACCATACTGAAATAAATGTTTTAAAATCACAAACTCATTAATTCTTTTGATGGGTAAAGATTTATCTAGCGTACGTAAGATTGATAACTCATAATCCCTAAGTCCTAAATCCTCTTTTTCCATCTTAGTCCCAAACTCTTCATAACTGTTTTCTTTAACGACAAACTTTGTAGGATCTGGTGCAGAATCATAGAGTGTATAATCAATAAGTTTTGGTTTTCTTCCACCAAGTATTTTACGAAACTCCTGATATTCTTTTTTTAAATATTCCATACTATTAAAATTAGCTTTATCTAATTGTCTTAAGATGTCTTCTTTAGCGATTTGATCTAAATAAATATTGCTGCATCCTGGAATATCTGAAAAATCATTATGCACTTGTATCTTTAAAGAATCCTTTTCATAATACCTTGTTCCTGATAATGCAATAGGGATTAAAAACGTTTTGTTGTGATTCCCTATAAAATCAATAACTGTTAAAAATTCTTTGTCTAAGTGCTTTCTGAGTCCTCTTCCCAGTTGTTGTGTGAAAATTATTGGAGACTGAGTGGGACGTAGCATTAACACAAGATTCACACTAGGTATATCAATTCCTTCGTTAAAAATATCAATGGTAAAAATAAACTCAAGGATATCATTTGGATCTTCTAAACGCTTAATTGCTTGTTTACGTTTATCATCACTACTTTCACCAGTAAGGGCAACCGATGGGTAGCCTAAACCATCAAACGCTTGTGCCATATATTTTGCATGGTCCTTAGTTGCACAAAACCCCAAGCATTTACGTTTAGACCCAGAATGTTCGTAATGCAGCATTTTTTCAATGATAAAATCAACACGTTCTTTAATCGACAAACGTTTAGCAACTTCATCAATTTTGGATATATCTATATCTTTTAAATCGGCTTTAACATCTTTAATTCCAAAATAATGAAACGGAATGACTAAATCTTCTTTAAGGGCATCTCTTAATCTAATTTCAAGGGCAATATTATTATTGAACATTTCAAAGATATTCCCATGATCTGTTCGTTCTGGAGTTGCGGTCATTCCTAGTAAAAACTTTGGTTCAAAATAATCTAAAACCATTTTATAAGAATCACTAAATGCCCTGTGGGCTTCATCGGCAATGATATAATCAAAATGATCTTTTGAGAATAATTTGTAGTTCCCATTATTATACATCGTTGGAACCATCGCAAACGTTATCTCAGCATCAAGTACTTTGTTGGTTCCTTGGAATTTTGTGACTATCTTTTCTGGCATGATATTTTTAAATGACTTAATTGCATCGTTTAAAATGACTTCTCTATGCACTAAAAATAATACACGGTTTACACCCATTTTTTTAACATCGAATGCTGAAAGGTATGTTTTACCCGTTCCTGTAGCAGCCACTACCAACGCTTTTTTCTGTGAATTTTTTCGCAATGACTCTAAATTTTCAAGCGCCTTTTTCTGCATAGGATTTTCTTTGATTTCTAATTTATAATCAAAGATCTCTTTTTCTTTTTTTACAAAATCGTTGACCTCATTTAAAAAACTTTCATACTGATCAATAAACTCTTCATTTAAAACCTCTGTGTGTTCCCATAGCTGGTTATATTCATGAATCACTTCATTAACAAAACTGTCAGATTTTGTTTTAGAAATATAACGAACATTCCATTCAATATTTGATTTTAATGCGGTTTGAGTAATATTTGATGATCCAACTAATATCTTATAATAATCATCGTATTCAAAAATATACCCTTTTGTATGAAATCCTTTGGCAGAATCAGTAATGTAAATTTTTGTATCAATATTTGAAAATTCTTTTAATTTCTTTAAGGATTTGGTATCAGTAAAATTCAAGTAAGTTGATGCGATAACTTGACCTTTAACATTTTTCTTTTCAGCTTCTTTAAAGGCGTCTAACAATAATTGAAGGCCTGAAAAACTTATAAAAGCAACAGAAAAATAAAATCTGTTGCATGCATTAAGATTTGATAATAATTCAGTGTAAAAAGAGCTTTCTTCGTTATTTGTGATTAACTTAAGTTCATTATAAGTTGAAGTCCCCATTATTTACCCCTTCTTGCTTACTGATTTAATAACTTTTCAATGACTGGAACATCCGCAGCTGCCCAATCCAGCTCTTTTAAATTCTCTTTGGACAACCATTTTGAATCCGTGTGTTCACTTAATACTAAGTCTCCATTAATTATTTTTGCATAGTAAGCATGAAGGGTTAAATAAAAACTATTATACTTATGCTTAACGGTAGTGATAAAATCTTCGACTTTTATATCCGTATCAAGTTCTTCTTTAATTTCTCTTTTCAAAGCATCTTCTGGGGTTTCCCCTTTTTCTATTTTACCACCAGGGAATTCCCATTTCAGCGCAAGTTCTCCCTCATCTTTACGTCTAGCACAAAATATTTCACCTTTTTTATTTTTAAACACGGCTGCGACTAC
>CAYLQZ010000060.1:0-3201 GCA_964386055.1 uncultured Candidatus Izemoplasmatales bacterium
AGGCCTGGTGGTTAAAGTTTTTAGTTAAACACCACTTTAAATCATCCAAAGAGTTTGATGGGTTTTTACAAGATACAGAAAGCTTTGCCAATGTTTATGAAATTTTAGAATCGAATGAATACATCACGGCAAAAAAGTTTTCAAACACCCCAGAATATTTTAAGAAAAATGCCGAGATGTTAGAGCAAAAACTCGAAAACGAACTTAAAACGATTGTGAGTCGAAAGAATAAAGCGGATCTTAACTACTTTTTAGAGTTGCGACCAGACCATGAAAAATTAAAATGGTATGACTTATTATTTAGTTTTGAAATATACAGCGAAAACACTTTAGATAAAATGATTGAAAATGAACAGTATCTCGTCGCACTTGATAAGTTTTTTAACGCTTCACGGTTTGAATCGTTCATCGAATCTACGACCCATACGGCGAAATATTTAAAGTATAAAGATCGGTTTGAAAGCTTTAAAACGTCTTTAGGAGAAAAGCGAGTCAATCGACTGTTCTCGTATGAAGAAAAGATTAAAAAAACTACCAAAAAAATTACGGAACTACTCAAAAAAGAAAAATTCGCCAAAGCCGCGAAACGGGTAAAAAAACTCAAAAGTTACGGGATGCATGGCGAGTATTTATACCATTATTACTCCTTACTTACAAACCACGAATTCAAATCAGAATCAGCGATGTTTGAATCGCTTTCCAATACGGCGAACTTAAATGAATCTTTAGCCTTGTTAAAATCAAAAGATTTTAAACAACTAAAAGAATCACAGTATCATGAAACCCTCGTTAAAAATATCGAAGAAACCATCGATACCGCAAAGAGAAAAGCGGTTGTAGAAGTTTATCAAAATAAAATCAACAAAATAGAAAAAAAGTATTATAAAAAGTATTATTTGGTAAACTTTATCATTGGACTTTCTATGATCAGCGTTGTTTATATGTTGATGGTCTATTTTAACGATACATTAGATTATCCGTTTGAAAATAACGTAAGAAGCAACATAGAATTTATTTATCTCTATATTCACTTATCTACTTTATCACTCGGCTCAATTACAGTCTTTTATACTGCGGTTACGAAAGAACGTAAGCGCAAGTTAAAAAAATCATCTTATGATCACAAAGAACCCTTTAATTTTAAAGGCTTAAGAACCCCGTTTATTATGGGAGTATTATTGCCTGTTTTCTACCTTGGGTTCTTATCATTATTTATTTATATTGATGAGACAACATTATTGTTATCGCATGAAATATTTATTATTTATCAATATGTTTTATATTTTGTGTTAATCTATCTCTATTATCGATTAATTAAAACGGCAAATTATATAACCGGGAAAATATTCCCTGAAAAGACCCGCTTTCGCTTATTAGTATTACCATTCATAATGGTTGGATTAGTATATTTTACGATTTTAAGTGTATCTTAATATAGCTAAAAGGAGAATGATAGTATGAAAAAAAATGTAGAAGTCCCAATTAAAGTTATCTATGAAGGCACAAGTGAAGATGTTATTTGGAAAAGTAATGTGGATAGGATTCATCCCAATGCGAAAATCTATTCGCGTAAAGACTGTGATGTTTTATTCTTAAGAAATGGAGCCTTTATGGGCGCCTTTAACGATAAGAGTGAATACCATCTAGCGGACAGTAAAAAACAAGGAAAGCTTTCTAAAATGATAAAAGGCGCCCAAGTCGTTGAGAATGTAGAATTTTACTACATAAACAAACGCAAAGAATTAGAAAACGCTTGGGGCACCGCATCGCGTATTCAAATTTATGACAAACATTATGACATGCATACCTCAATTGGAGCGAATGGAGCCTATAAATTTAGAATTGACAATGCCATGAAACTTGCCAGTAAATTAATGGGGACCGATCAAACCTTAACCCAAGATAACGTTAAAGCCTTTTTTAAAAACGAAATTAACGCAGAAATTCGTAACGCTTTAGGCAATCTTTTTAGAAAAGGGAAATACTCTTTAAAAGACATCGCGTCGATTACCACGATGGAAAAAGCTTTAGCGGATGATATTCAAGAAAGCTTAAACGGGATGTTTGATGATTATGGAGTTTTAGTTACGAGCTTTACAATCGATCACATAAACTTTGATGAAGCCTTTTTAAGCGCCATGTCAGAAGCGAAAAAAGATGTAATAGTCGATTCTATACGAGGCAATTTAGATAAAGATAAGCACGAAGAAAGACGCAAAGATTTTAAAGCAGAAGCGACGCATAAAGAAAACTTAGCCAAAGCCAATAACGTTTCTAGTGACGATGAAGAAACAATGTTTTGTATGCATTGCGGCGAAGAAAATCCTATGGGTGCTAAATTTTGTGTAACGTGTGGAAAAGGCTTAAGCAGTAAAAAACAACCCGTTTGTCCTAACTGCAATGAAGCCTTACCTAAAGGGGCAAAGTTTTGTCTAAATTGTGGAGAGCAGGTGTCATAATGGCTAAAAAGACGTTAGAAGCAAACAGAAGACAAACCTATGAAATGTTATATGAAGCGAGAGAGTTAATGGAAACCATTATTAAAAAAGCCAGTAAAGAAAAATACATTGACCCCTTAAAGGATATAAAAGATCGCTTAGAATATTCAGTGACGAACGATGAAAAATATAAATCAAAACAATTTAAAACCTTTGTCAGCAATTTACGAAGTCTTTATAAACTGCTTAACCATGAATTTTGGAACAAAAGACGGATTAAAAAGCGGATTAAGCACCTAGTTGAAGAACTCGATAAAATTGGCATTTATTAAACAAAACGCACCTTAATGGGTGCGTTTCATTTTAAAAAATACAAGTCTCTTAGTAATCGTGAAAACGTCTTATTGTAGGTCTTTAAAAAGAATATCATTTTTTTAACATATTGACATTCAACTTGTATAAGTTATAATATTTATGAAAAGGCTTTATTAATGATTTAGAAACAATAAAGTCTTTGACTATATTTATCTATTGGATTGTCCATAGGATAGACAAAATAAAAGAGGAGGAAACAATTTTATGAAAAAAAGCTACAAGTATTTACTATTAGCGCTTACAGCTGTGTTCGCGTTATCATTAGCCGCATGTGGCGCTGATGGTGAGATTGGACCAGAAGGACCTGAGGGTCCACAAGGTGAACAAGGACCTGCTGGTGAACAAGGACCGGCTGGTGACGAAGGACCCGCAGGACCAGAAGGACCAG
>CAYLQZ010000061.1:0-3168 GCA_964386055.1 uncultured Candidatus Izemoplasmatales bacterium
ATCATAGCGGCATCAAATTTTTAACCAATAGCGGCGTTAATTTTTTAACCAATTTCATCATCGTCTTATTTATATATCTATACTTTCAATAAAAATATCTTAGCGAATTCGCTAAGATATTTTTATTCAAATTGGCTTAAAAAGGTTTCAAGTGCCGCTCCTTCAAGGGTAATGTCGCCTAAATCGCAATGCTTTTTATCGCCTTTTATCCCGTGATAATCGCCACCTGCGGTAATGAGTAAATTTCTTTTATTGGCAAGCGATTTATAATACGCCGTATCTGAGGGTGTGTTCAAACAATAAACCGCTTCTACTCCATCAAACGCATGGGCTAAAACTTCATCATGAATATGGGGTTTTAAAAGCACGGGATGCGCCAAGACTGCGATACAGTTATGTTCTTTTAATAGGGCTAAGCCTTGTTTTAATGAGAGTTCGGTTGAGGGAACGTACGCTAAGGAATCATTGCCGATGAATTTCTCAAAGATTTCATTATGCGTATACTCAGGGTAATTTTCCATAATTGCACGCGCAATATGCGGTCTCGCAATAATGCCTGATGAAATGGTTAAGAGTTGGTCGTAGGTGATGTGGATATCAAAATAGTGTTTTAAATTTGCGATGAATTGTTTAGCGCGATCTTCACGCCCTTTTTTGATGGAGGCATAGTAGTCTTGCATGGTAGAAGTTTTATAGGCTTCCCCTTTAAAATATCCTAACACATGGACGCTTTTTCCTTTGTAGAGGGTTGAGAGTTCGATGCCTGGGATATATTTTATGCCATATTTTTGACTTAAACGAACGTTGTCATCGACTTCCGCAGTCACATCATGGTCGGTGATGGCGATGACATCGAGCCCTTTTTCTTTGGCCCGCTTAAAGAGGGCTTCTCTTGATAAACGCCCATCTGAATGGGTCGTGTGCATGTGTAAATCGGCTTTCATGGAATCGTCCTTTCTCGTTAATTGAGGGTGTGGGGGGTAAATGGTATATCTAGTCTTTTTAACCCGTCATATTCACGGGTTTGGCACGTAAATACTATGATTTGATGTGAGGGCGTTAAATCGTGTAAAACATGTAAAACATTGGATAAGCGTTCATCGTCAAAATTGACAAAGGCATCATCTAAGAAAAACGGTAAATTTGATTTCTTTAACGTTTTTAATATGCCCAGTCGGACGGCGAAATAGATTTGATCTAGGGTTCCTGTTGAGAAATACGAACTATTTTCTAACCCATGGGTTTTTTGAGCGTACGCTTTAAAGGTTAAATCTTTTCTTAATTTAATTTCACTATAATGGCCACCGGTTAATTTAGGGAGATACATTTCAATGTTTTTACTTAAAATAGGCGCAAAGTTTTCTTCGATGATATTGGTCGCTTCTTCAATGTGTTTAATCGCTTTTTCGTAAATCGCTTTTTCGTTTTCATACGCGGTGATTTGAGATTTTGTGGCCGCAATTTCATAATCAATGGTTGCGATGTTTCGGTATTCGTTTGCCTTTTGTTTTAGGATGGTTTGTTTTTCAAACAGCGTGGTTTCTAATTCATTGATTGTGTGATTTAAGGTTTGTATTTTTGCTTGATTTGACTCATACGATTCGGTTTCGATGCTGGGGTCATTAAAATTGATTGACGCTTCAAAGGCTTCTAATGTCTTGCCGTTTAAATCGTCTTCAATCGTTTGAACGCCGTCGTGAATCGCGTTTAAGGCTTCAATTGCGTCAAAACTTAAGGGCAATTTAAACCGGTTAAAGACTGGTTCAAGCTGTTCAAATGATTGATTGATATGGTCGTTTTCAGCCTTGATTGATTGTTCATAGCGCGTTTTACGCTTATAATTATCAAGTTTCGCTTCACTTCGAATGAGCATTTGATTAAAGGCATCAATTGAATCGACTTGGTATTTGCTCAATAAAGTCTTTATTTCTTTATCGGCTTGGGTTTGCGACTTTTCCAGTCGTTCAATCTTTTTTTTACGATTAGCCGTTTTCTCGATTAATAATGCGTAAGCCTTTTGTTTACGCTGAACATGGACATGCGTTAATAGAAAAATAATTAAGGGGACGCTTAACGTTAATAAACTATAGTAGCCTAAGGCGACCATTCCAGCCATACTTAGCCCTATCAACCCTAAGGATAGGGCGACAGATAACGTCGTTAAGCCAAGGTGGGTGGTCTTCCCTTTGGATAACGTCTTATCCAATGCCGCAATGTCGTGTTCATCTTCTTTTTGGGCATCTTTAAGGCCTTGTAAATGATCGTCATCGATATGCGTTAAGAATGTAGTGAGTCTTGAGGCATCTTCTTTTAAGCTTTGAACGGCTTGAAGGGACATGACGCTTGAATCAGCGGGGATTTCTCGCTGATACGTTTTAATTTTATACCGCGATTCTTTGATCGATTGTTTAATTGCATTCAGCGATTCAAAAACAGTTTTATAGTCTTTATGACCCCGTTTTACCATTCGATAATCTTGCAGGGTTCCCCCGTGTTTTTCAACGGTTAATTTAACCGTATCAAGCGTATCCATGATGCGTTTATACGTCTTTTTTTTAAGGGTATTATCTTGAAGCCTTACCGTTTCTTTAAGCGTTTTTACCGCCGCAAGGGTTTCATCTTTTTGATCGGTTAATTCATCAATCGTTTCTTTTAACGTCACGCTGCTTTCTTGATGCGTTAAGGCGTCGGCTTTTTCGTCTTCTAACGCGCTTAACGTTTGAAGCGCTTTGGCGTAAGGCTTTGTGCGCGCTTTATCAGACCCGATCGTTTCTAGTTTAGACTTAATATGTTCGATCGCTTTTTGAGAAGAAAAGCTTTCGCTGGATGTTTCTTTTAAGTTTTGGAGGCGTTGGATTAAAGCGTCAGACGCTTCACTATCGGTTTTAGCTTCTAATTCTTTTATCGATAAGGTGTTTTTATATAGCATGTAAGGCATATCTAAAAACTTTCCAATATCTGGTAATTTAGATGCGGGATGAACGGGTATGGACTTAGTTATATCTTCACCGGTTGATTCGTTTAATAAAGTGACGTTGGCTTTACGTTTTAAAAACGTTCGTTCTAAACGATACGTTTTATCGTCAAACGTAAATTCCATAGACCCACCGTATAGCGCATTATCTCTTGGTTTATATTTATCTATCGCTTTAAAAAATCTACGGGTTT
>CAYLQZ010000062.1:0-2759 GCA_964386055.1 uncultured Candidatus Izemoplasmatales bacterium
CAAATTAGACCGTTCATTCGAACGGATTTAATAAAGGTAATTATAGGGATTAGACGTTCTGGAAAATCCACTTTGATGAAGCAGATAATGGAAGAATTACGAGATGAAGGTATAAAAAACAATCAAATAATTTATATGAACTTTGAGGATTATCGTATTAGAGAATACAAAGACAAAGATAAACTATACAACTATTTAGTAGCTAATGTTCTAAATGATGTAAAAACATATGTGTTTCTCGATGAAATACAAGAGGTAGAAAACTTTGAACAAGTTGTTAACTCACTCCATGCTACAAAAGACGTTGATATTTATCTAACAGGTTCTAATTCTAAATTGTTATCGGGTGAGTATACAACGTTGCTTACAGGAAGATATAAAAGTTTTAAAATATTTCCTTTTTCTTTTAAAGAGTTGGTTAAGTATCATAAAAAGATGAATACAAAGGAAGTATTCAATGACTTCATTAAATATGGTGGTTTTCCTGTTATACAAGGATTTGATACAGAGGATCAAAAGTGTTCCATTCTTATGGATTTATATGACTCAATTGTAATTAAGGATATTGTTCAACGACACAATATCTCAAATGTTTATGCATTAGATAAGTATATTAGTTACTTACTGAATACAGTTTCATCACAATTCAGCGCTAAAAATATTATCAATTATTTTAAAAATGAAGGCAGAATAATAAGTAAGGAAACACTTTATAATTACATCAGTTATGCAAAAGAGGTATTATTAATCTATTCAGCAAAACGATATGATTTAAAAGGTAAAAAACTACTAACGACCAATGAAAAATATTTTGTGAATGATCAAGGTTTAAGAGCAACACGGTTTAACAATGAAAATGATATAGAAAAGATATTAGAAAATATAGTGTTCTTTGAACTGTTGAGAAGAGGGTACGAAGTAACTGTTGGTAATATTGGGGATAAAGAAATCGATTTTATTGCAGTGAGAAATACTCAAAAAACATATATTCAAGTTGCGTATCTTATGGAGACATCAAAAACAAGAGATAGAGAGTTTGGATCTTTAAATGTGATTAAAGATCAATATCCAAATATGTATTTTCGTTAGATGATATTAATTTTTCACAACAGGGAATTCAACACAAAAATATCATCGATTTTCTTCTTGAGTAAGTATAATGTACAAACAGAGGAATATGAAGAAGGCTCACGTTCTCTAATCACCGACTTTCCCAAACCCCTATCTTCACGCATTAAATCGTTCATTAATCAATACTAGCTTCGCGAAATACTCCTATAAATATAAAGAAAAGGACGTTAATTTGCACTACATTAACGTCCTTTTTTCGCTATTTGTTTTAGGAGGGTTATGAAATTTCAGGAGAGAATATATTAATGATTTTCGACAATCTTTTTAATGGCTTCTAAAGAAATTTTCGGTTCACGATGGTACGTAAGTAGGCCATTAATTTCTTGTTCGATGTCAGTCAGTTGTGTATAACAAATCCCTTTAACTAGTGGGGAATCATACATTGCATCGAATACAGCTTTGACGCGTTTTTCAAAGTCTTTTACACTCGTTGCGGTTGAGTATCCCCAGCCATCTTGATTATCGTTTTGAAAGGATATTCCACCGAATTCTGTTACGAGTATCGGTTCACCATTATAAGAGAATCCTTGATTTAAAAGTAAGTGATGCCCTGGCAATGATGTGAGAATCGTTTGGGTGTCTTTGTATCGTTCTTTTAATGCAATGTATGACGGTTCATAATCATGGACAGTCAGTAAATCTGTTGTTCCATGTTCCCAGCCATCATTAGAAATTACAAGTCTGGTATCATCTTTGGCTTTAGTGAGATGGTAAAGTGATTCTAAGAAGTGAATTTCACGCTTAGATGCGATGAGGTTAGGAATACCCCATGATTCATTAATAGGAACCCACGCAACAATTGAAGGATGATTATAATCACGATCAATAATACGTTGCCATTCATCGGTTAAGTTTTGCATTGCACGAGAAGAAAATTTATAGGCTGAAGGCATTTCTTCCCACACAAGTAGTCCCATCGTATCGGCGTAGTATAAATAGCGTTCTTCTTCTATCTTTTGATGTTTACGGACTCCGTTAAAGCCCATTTTTTTTGTGAGTGTTATATCACGTTGAATGGCTTCATCATTTGGTGCGGTCATTAAGCTCTCTGGGTAGTAGCCTTGATCAAGCACTAAACGCATATAATAAGGATGGTTGTTTAGCATAATTTGTCCGTTTTCTACCGCAATTTTGCGCATACCGAAATAGCTTTGCACAGTGTCAACTTGATTGGTTGTTAACGTTAATTCGATGTCATAAAGATTAGGATGCTCTGGTGACCAAAAACGATTTTCACCTTGGTCATTATTTTTACCAAGGTAGTGAACCATTTCATAATAATCATTATCGACCTTTTTAACATTTTCATTGACGATTTCATCGTTAAACTTGATTGTTGTTTTTAAATCAGCTTCACCATCGAGATTGAGATAATATCCTATTTTTACTGCATTAGAAAGTATATCAGGAATTACTTTAATACGTTTGATGTAATTGGTAGGAATACTTTCTAACCAAATGGTTTGCCAGATTCCTGAGGTTCTTGTATAGAAGATATTTTCACTTTCTTCTTTCCAAAACTGTTTCCCTCGGGGGATTTCTATATCATGCATATCATCAAACACACGAATATGAAGGGTATTGACCTTTTCGTGTATCATATATTCGGTAATATCAACACTAAACCC
>CAYLQZ010000063.1:0-2493 GCA_964386055.1 uncultured Candidatus Izemoplasmatales bacterium
ATGATACCGCTGGTATCCTCGAACAGGGAGTCTTCTTGATGCGATGCGATAAAAATTAATGCCTTTGGATATCCCAAAGGCATTAATTATAGTCTATTTAATTGTAATGTAAGCTTTACCCATCTATTATTTTACGTTTAACTCTTTAATATGCGTGCCAATGGCTTCCATAGCATCAGAAGCGTCAGGGCCGTCTATGACAATTTCAACTAATGCACCGCGTGTCACGCCAAGGGATAATACGCCCATAATTGATTTCAAATCTGCCGTTTCGCCTTCGTGGTATATAGTAATATCCGACTTAAATTGATTGGCTTTAGAAACCAATGTGGTTGCGGGTCTAGCGTGCAAGCCTTGTTCATTTGCGATTACAAATTCTTTTTTCAAATTAATCATTCCCTTCAATTTCTTTTAACGCTTCATACAGTGCTTCGTTATCTTGTTCATAATAAAACTTTACTTTATTACCAACGACGTTTATTCCAACCGCACCGGTTGCTTTAAGCGCTTCAAGATCAATGGTTTTTGACTTATTAACTGTTACCACTAATTTATGACGTTGAAAATCAATATGGTTGATATTTTCTTTCCCAAGTGCGTGTAAGATTCCTTCAACATTGGGTAAGGTCAACGTTTTCTTAGATCGTTTTTTGATGAATAATATAATCAATAGCCCGAGTATTATGACTCCCGCTGTAATAAGGATGTAATGTAGTGTTTCAAGTGCGTCCATCTGGGTCACCTCTATAATTTCAATGCTTATATTTTACCACATATTATTTATTTTTTAAATATTATCGTGTATAATATGACAAAAGTTTTTCCCTATAATAAGGCCTATTTGGAGGATTAATTATGAAAGTAGTTATTGCACATGATCAAAAAACGTTTGTCGATCACTATATGGTAAGAGGAAAAGTGTTTATTATTGAACAAGAAATTGCGTGGATTGAAGAGCTTGATTCGTGGGATTATAGCGCTACCCTTTTTAATTTATATGACGATGGAGAAGCCGTCGGGGCGGCACGCTTATACAAAAATAAAGTTGGACGCGTTGCGGTACTAAAATCGCATCGCCACAAAAAAGCAGGCACTCGCTTAATGCAAGCATTAGAAGCGCATGCTAAAAAACAAGGCATTCAATCATTAGAACTAGGAGCGCAAACCTATATCATCCCTTTTTATGAAGCATTAGGGTACGAAGCTTATGGAGAGATATTTTTGGATGCCGAGATTGAGCATAAAATGATGCGAAAAACACTTTGATGGTGTAGAGTTATTGCATAAGCAATATAATTCTTATATAATTGTCGTGAGGTGATTTGATGAACAGAGTAATCGAAGCCGTCATCGAGATTCCGATGGGGACTAAAAACAAATACGAAATTGATAAAGCTAGAAATCGCATAAAACTTGATAGAGTGCTTTATTCACAAATGACATATCCAGCTGAATATGGTTATATTGAAAATACCCTTGCTGAGGATGATGATCCTTTAGATATTTTAGTTTTGGCATCTACTAAAACCTTTCCAGGATGCATTGTCGACGCTAGAGTAATTGGGTCGCTCGATATGATTGACAATGATGAAAAAGACCATAAAATAATTGCGGTAATGGAAAACGATCCGAGATTTTCTCATATTCATAAACTTAGTGATATTCAAGAGCATATGCTAAGAGAAATCAAACACTTTTTCCGCACATATAAAGACTTACAACAAAATAAAAAAGTTGAAGTTGATGACTTTCACGATGTTGAATATGCAGAAGATTTGATTGATCAATCAATTAAACGATATAATAGATTCAAAGACAAGGAGGCTAATAATGGCTAATCAAGTAAAAATGGTATTTGATAATCAAATGCACGGAATTATTACAGGACATCATGGATCATCACAAATTGGACCAGCAGAAGGGGCTTTAGCTGCTTATGATATGGTTTTAGGTGGACTTGGTTCATGCTTGAATCATACGTTTCAAAGCGTTTTAGACAAAAAGAAATTAAAAATTCACGGTATCAATTACGATATCAAAGGCATCAAGCGCGAGGAAATTCCTACGACCTTAAAAACGGTAGATGTAGCGGTAACGATTAGTGGAATTGATGAGGATGAACAAAGTAAAGTAGAGAAAGCTTTTGAAATGGCAACGCGTTACTGTAGTGTTTATCAAACGATTTCTCAAGTCGCAACAATGAATTACACAGTAAATTTTAAGTAACCAAACAATAAATTAGATGTAGCTTTTTCTCTTAAGAAGCTACATTTTTTTATGCGTTTTCATTTAAAGCCATAAAAAAAACACTTAAAAATAAGTGTTTAAAAACAATATTGGAGCGGGTGATGGGAATCGAACCCACACAGTCAGCTTGGAAGGCTGAGGTTCTACCATTAAACTACACCCGCAAACGCGAGGTTTAAGGTTATTAAAAAAAAACTGACGGTTGGTGAAAAGTGTGGGATTACCGGATGTTTTCCAATATATCAG
>CAYLQZ010000064.1:0-2244 GCA_964386055.1 uncultured Candidatus Izemoplasmatales bacterium
TTGTTCAATCTGCTCATCAATATTGCTAAGGACAAACAATCTCCCTGCAAAAACAATACCGAGCACCAATAACATAATAAATATTAATACGAAATCATTCAGTCGTTTCGAAAGCATCGAATTCCACCTCCAAAACAAACTCATCGTTACTTAATGTATAGTCCGATTCATTAACAAATGGTAAATCGTTAAATCGACGATTTAATCCCGCATAATCAACTGACCGCTGTAGCGGTATTCGTAAAAAGATTTTATTTTCTGAAAGATCAAAGCGAATCGCTTCAATTGTCGCGTTTTCATCTAAGCGCTCAATTTCAATTTCTATATCATCAATATGATGCATAACATGAATTTGATGCGTCTGCGCATCTTCAATCGAATCCAATATATTGATTCGCGTGCGGTCGATACGGTACGTCTCTATTTGTTCATCAATAAACGTTTTTTGGGTTTCTAAATCATTCAACGTTTCCAACGCTTCATCATATTCTGCTTGGCGATTATTAAGGGGCCAATAAATTAAAAGCCATGTAAAAAATACGGCGAATAAGACAATTAATATGATATTGACATTAAATTGTCTTGGTCTTCTTATATTTGGGAGTAAATCAACGTAAACAAATTCACTTTGTTCACTATCTTTCCCTTCATAACGTCTATTCGGCATTAATACCACCTCTTTTGATTGATTAAAGAGGCCGCAAGCGGAATATAACAATCGCGGTCAATCAATGTATCGACAATTTTAGAAACGTTTTTCATATCAAACACTTCACTTCTAATTAACGACGCTTCTTCAACAAAGTATTCATTTAAGGCTTCGTCACTATATTTACTCGTCATGTTAAATAAGACGACCTTTTTAATTTCACGGTCGCCACCGTGTAAATTATATTTATAGTAGTTATTAATCTTAGAAATCTCTGAATCAATGAGCTCTAAATATTTTTCATCTTCTAAAACTTTACTTCTAACATTTTGAACTAATGAAAACAAAGGAATTTCCTCGTCAAATACATACAAGGAATACGTTGAATCAAAAACGGTCACAAACATAATGTCATGATCAAACTCTAAGTCTGGTTCTTCATGTTTTCTAAAGTAATATAACCTATGTAAGGATAAGGGTGGAATATCAGTTCTAATCACTTGTAAGTTCATTTTATGAAATAAAGAAATATAACTTTTTAGTTCGGTTTTAGGCGCATAAAACATGATCACTTCATAGTGATCTTCGTTTTTACGGTGTATGACATAATCCATTTTTAAATCTTCGAATGGCACCATAATCATTTTTTGCATTTGTTGTTTAATGTAATCCCCTATTTCATTAGGTTTGTAAATAATAGGGACTTCAATTTTACGGAACGTAAACAGTTCTTCATGCACCACTAAGCTCACTTTACGTGCCCGTATTTTAAAGAGTTTAAACGTATCTTTTAAAATCTTTAATAAGCGTTCTTCACGATAGACAACCCCGTTTTCAATAATGCCTGGTTCTAACTCAACTGAAGAATACTTTAACTTTTTCATCTGGTAGCCATCAGGCTTTTCGATAAACGAGACTTCTTTATCCGTAAAGAAGATATTAAGCGTTGAACGGTTAAACATGTCCTTTCCCCCTTAAGCAAGGATTCCTAAATACCACGTGAGTAGATAAGGTCCTATAAAATATGCCATGAGTGATCCTGCAAAAATAAATGGCACAAATGGTACAAACTTACTCTTTCTCATCACCAATTTCCCAAATACTAACCCTATCAATGACGCAAAAAATAGTGATAAAAAGACTAAGTGAATTTCTAGAAACAGCCCTATTAAGAAATATAGCTTAATATCGCCGCCCCCTAAGGCTTCTTGTTTAAATCGTTTTTTCCCATACCACGCCATAAACCACATAAAGAAAAACCCAAAGATTCCGCCTAAAATGGAATAATACCATAGCGTTAATGGAAAAAAGAGCCTCAAAAGCAACAATACAGGTAAAAATATCAACAATATTTTATCCGGTACAATGCGGTACATTAAATCACTCACACTCACAATAATCATGAGGGCAATAAACACTAAAACTATACTATATTCTACCACATTATCTTGTAAATATAAATAACTTAAAACAAACGTTAACCCACCAAATAACTCTATCAACGGATAAAGGATTGATATATTAACATCGCAGTGTTTACATTTCCCTTTTAAGATAAAATACCCAAGTACTGGAATCAGTCCAAACCAAGGCAC
>CAYLQZ010000065.1:0-2104 GCA_964386055.1 uncultured Candidatus Izemoplasmatales bacterium
CTAAATTATAGCATTCGCACGCCATAAAAAAAATAGGGTCATTAGACCCTATTTGAGGTAATTTTACAATGCCGCATATAAAATCCAACTGCTTCACTACGGTTATCAACGTTAATTTTTTTGAATAAACGCGAAGTATAATTGCGCGCCGTTTTCTCAGCGATTTCCATCGCTGATGCAATTTCCTTATTCGTCATGCCTAGCGCCATAAGTCTAATGAGTTCTTTTTCTTGGTTGGATAACGCTTTTAAACGCTCAGGGATCCATTGAGAAGACTGAATATCGACAGAAGGGTCATATACCACTTCGCCATCTAAAACGCGTTGAATCGCCGTGATGAGTTTTGAAAAGTCTACCGTTTTTAAAACGTAGCCTTCAATGCCAATGCATTTCGCTTCAACCGCCATTTCGGGTTCGATAAACCCCGATAAAATAATAATTTTAAGCTTAGGATATTTTCTTTTTAACTGCACCGCCGCTGAGATGCCATCGCCGTCAGTTAACTTTAAATCAAGCAATAATAAATCGGGTCTTTTGGTTTCTAAGACCATAAACATCTCCCCAATTGAACTCATGGTATGCATCACATGATAATTGGCATGTTTTTCAATTAGGTTTTTAATGCCTTCTCTTACTATTTGATGATCATCAATAATCATTATGGTTTTCATAAAGATGCCTCCAAGGGAATTAAGGCACTCACTGTCGTGCCAGATTTAAGCCAAAAACGCTTTTGTCTTGTATAAATCTTCACCGCGCCACCGCGCGCTTCTATTCTTGAGTGAATTAAATGGAGCCCCATTTTTTCACTAGTATTAAGCGTTGCTTTATTAAAGCCTTTGCCATCATCTGAAACAAGAATCTTTACACATTGTATTTCTTGATACATCACAATATTTACCCGCGTGGCCTCAGCGTGCTTTAAAGCGTTCATTAAAAGTTCTTGTAAAATATAAACCATATCTTCTAATAAAGCACTATCTAAATTATGAAGCCCTTGATGGTCCAAATAATTATGATAATGAATTGTAAAAGGGGCAGTGGTTTCTATTTTATGGATGAAGGTTTGAATGGTATCTTCAAACGCTTCAAGACTAAGCCCTTTTTCGTAAGAGGCTCTTAAAAAGTCTCTTAAGGTCTCAATGGTCCCATCAATGATACGCGCGGCTTGAGACAACTCTTTTTTTGTATGCGGTTCAGACGACTCATGTTTGAGTGAATCGAGTTTTAATCCGCTAATAAAAAGATTTTGGATTAAATCATCGTGAACTTTTTGATAAAAAAGGGTTTGATCGCTTTGATTTCTTTGATGTTTTTTTAAGGTAGTCCATTTTCGTTCTTTTTCCCACGTAAAACTTTTTACTATAAAGTGAACGCCCATAAAAATAAGCGCCCCAATCACGATTTTCAAACTTTGAATGGGGATATTCAACGTATTATAAAACCATTGACCATACAACACATTGGCAGGGAAAAAATCTGCTTGCCTTACAAATAACCCATCTAATAGTCCATAAATAAAAATAACGGTTCCTAAATAAAAATAATACCGCATCCAAATCAGATCTAAACTTCGTACTTTCACGCCTTGATAAAACAAGACAATCATCGATATAATGGCGCCTGGTAAAGCCATGAAATACCTCAGTGTAACCGTTAAAAAGAGTGGGTTATTGTATAGATGATCCATGCCAAGGGAAACCATAATGTGCGTTAAGTAGCCTACAAATAATATAAAATAAAGCGTGAGTATAATCGCGCTCACTCGGCGCCAAGACGGCCTTAAGATTAAAACCATGCCAAACTGAATTAATGCTAAAAACGAAATCGCTTTTAAAATCCGACCAACATAAAACAGCGCCACGCTATACTCTAAAAACGCCCCTGCATGTCTAAACATCGTAAGCCATTCACTAATCCCATGCATAATCCCAAATAGCCCTAAGTAAAAGAGTGCATTTACCACTGGAAACACACTATAAGCTTTACGGTATTCTTTAATGGCGTAGACGCCCATTAAAATAAACGTAAAGCCATAAAGTAAATAAAGTAGCACTAAGAGATCTGTTGACATAGTTTTACATCCACCTTTAAATATTGGGGG
>CAYLQZ010000066.1:0-1621 GCA_964386055.1 uncultured Candidatus Izemoplasmatales bacterium
ACAGCAATGATGCCATCAATATTTTTAAATTTATCATAATCAAAACTAGAATTGTCTTCTTTATATACAGTTGCAGTTCTGACATTGTTTTCCTCAGCAACCCTTTCAATCCCCTTACGAATCTCCATAAAGTAATGATCATTCATTTCTTCTAAATGGGTATACCACAAAACAATCGCAATGTGCGACAAAGACGTTTTGGTAATTTTAGGTTTCCTTTTAACATACCCAAGTTCTTTCGCGGCATTTTTGACTTTTTTTCTCGTTGTTTGTGGAACATTTAACGTCTGATCATCGTTTAGTACTCTTGATACTGTTGAAATTGAAACGCCAGCTAACGATGAAATCTTTTTTAATGTCGCCATATTTTTCACCTAGCTTTCTACTTTATGATATCAATTTTTAGTAAAATTACAAGGTAAAAATATTAATATATTTTCTTAATAAACAATAAATTGAAGAATTAAACACCTATATAAAAGGATTTTTAATTGGTAAAAATATCTTAATGAATACTTCGAAAGTTCTCTATGAATCAATACTGAATGCACTACACCTCTTAATAAAGAAAAGAACCCTCAAAGACAGTCTTACAACCAATGAGGGTTCTTTTCATTTCACATCATTTATTCGTACTTTTGATAATTGATGTTTAGTCTTTATTACAACCTTAACAGATAAAAATTATTTTATGATGTTTGATGTCTCTCTAACTGGTTGTTCTTAAAAATTCATTTCCAGTTTCAGAAAATTTTGAGCGTTTAAGTTTGAAGTTTCCGGATTCATGAATAACCGGATCTCAGCCATAAAATGCGTAATATTCATGCTTATTAGAAAAACGGTGAATATCACCGGTTTCACCTAATATGGTTGCGCCGTTAATTGGCCCAACGCCAGGCATGGATAGTATTTTTGGAAAAAGACCCATTTTCTTACTAATCACTGCTTTTAAGACCCCTAGTTGAGTTTGATAGTGAATCAAGTCATCAATGGCTGCCTTCATTAAAATAACTTGTAACTCATTGCTGCGCCCAATCGAATCTATAGTCAAGTGCCCACTTGCTATAAGGGTCAAAATGCTTTAAAAACTCTGGAAATGTGATTTGTAGTAGTCGCTTAAGTTCTATCTTAGTATTAGTTATAAAAATTTTCTTGTTATGATAACTATGTGATAATTGTTTTAACTCATCTAGATGGTATAATAATGGTGTATAGGGATGGAGAACCGTATAACTGTTCATTATATACCTAGTGATTGCTATTGCGTCTAACCTATCAGTCTTTGTGCGTCGTGGGGACGAAGAAAGGCGACTGTGATACGTTAGTTTAGGGTTTATAGAATAGACAGTGTACCCTTGCGCTATCAAAAAATCTCGTAAGTTTTCATGATAGATGCCGGTTTCTTCCATTCCTATATGTATGTCTTCAAGTGACTTCATATGAAATCTAATTCCCATATGAAGTTTTTTAAACCCCGAAGCTGAATTCTCAATATGAAGATGGCTGTTCAAAATTTCCCCATAATCGATGATGATGGTGTTATCGTGATGATTTTTCGCGATATCAATACCGATGAATATCAAATTAAAAACCTCCTTGTTTGATTGATTCAAACATTGTG